>CBDIWQ010000292.1:0-5712 GCA_965285965.1 uncultured bacterium
TTGGCTCACAGAACGACATGGCTACGATCCGACTTGCGGAACGGGTAACCTGGTTGTAAGGTCGGAGGTAGCCGCCGGAGGGAGAGGCACGGCCTCTCTCTCCGGTCACATCCGCGGATCGTCGATATCCAGAACAGTCAAGAGGCAACTCCAAACTGCTCCATAAGCTGACGGGGTCCGGCAGCTGCCAGACCCCGTGCTTGGGTACCTACGGGCGAAGTTTCTCCTGTTCAAAACCCGGCGCCGGCCCGGGCGGAGGTCCAGCCGTTCCACTTGGACCCGGGCCCCCTACCGTCTCTTCTCCCATCATCCCGGCCACTGTCGGATCGACGGGTCGTTTTTTGGCCATTTTTGCCTCGCGCTGGCGCAGCGCATTCATAGTCTCCACAATCTGGTGAATGGCCGGCGAGAGATCTTTGACATCCTGGATGGAGATGTCGGGGTGGATCTTGTGTTTTTGCGTATCCACGATCATCTTTGTTCCGCTCTTCGGATCCCGCTGCAGCTGGATCGCGCTCCAGGGCAGTGGGTGGAGATGGTGCTCGGTATGCTCGACCAGAATGACAGCGTACTCGATATGACCGGTTCCCCGATCCACGAGCAGGTTGTCGAGCAAGCCCACTCTATGGCCTTGAAGGTCGTAGATGGGTCTTTGGATCAGGTCGGTGTCATGCGCGGATTCCAATTGCCCGGATCGTAGCGGAACCACGGCGTACTCCTTGGGCGGATAGCCACTGCCTCCCGTCATATCGACTTGGGCGGGGCGGTCTTCCTCACGTGCCAAAGCCAATTGTCCGGTTTCTGCACCGAGCCCAGTGGCTCGCGGAGCCTTGGGCGGGGCAGCGGCCATGTATTTCAGTGTCGTGACCCGTCCGTTGTCGTCGACTTCCGCCTTCACGCGGTGGCCCTCGATGAAGGTCTGCGCACCTCCCAATGTGACTTGGGCATTGTCGGGATTTTGAGAGCGGGATCCCGTCGCTTCAGCGTCGTTTCCTGATCCGACGCCGTTCCCGGTACAGGAATGCCGACTTCGCTCTGACTGCCGGTGGAGCCCCGTTGTTCTGTCGCGGCCCCCGCCCCCAGGGGGGATAGAATCAGCAAGGCTACCGTTGCGTGCCATAGTGTTGCGCTTCTCATGACGGCACCTCCTTGCTAAGGTAGAATGTATGGAGGTTGCAAGCGCTGAACCAAAAACCTCTTCCACAGAATCCAGGAACTTATCGTATTCCAGCGGGACAACTATTCCAGGGAAGGTTTGCGGGCGGGGACACGTTTTCCAAGCGTATGTTTGTTGTTTTTAATGAGCCGGGAATTCACGAGAGATCGATTAATGGCTGGTCTGGCAAATGAAAGGACGCATCAGCTAGCGAGGGGTCGCATTGAGGTGGCTCCGGAGAAACAGACACCTCATTTCCCTTCTCATACTCGATAGCCGAGCGCTTAGAAATTGATCTTGCAGGATCTCTACAGGTGGCGGGTTATGACAGTCCGATGGTCTCGATGCGGTGCAGATCGTCCGGAGCGAGGGTGAACCGCTCCGATTCCAGCGCTTCGCGCATATGCTGCGCATTGGTCGTCCCGGTAAGAGGGAGCATGCCGATCTGCATGGCGAAGCGAAAGACGAGCTGGGCCAGTCCCATCCCATAGCGCGCCGCCATGGCGCGGATGTCCGGATCCGCAAACACCTCCCGATTGGCGGTCAACAGCGAAAACCCCTGATAGACGAGGTGGTGAGTCCGGCAGATGGCGCGCACGTCTTGATCCCAGCCGAACGCGGCATAACAGCGGTTCTGCACGACCATCGGCTTGTGCTTCGCTTTTTCACAGAGCAGGGTCAGCTGGTCCGCCGAGACATTGCTCACACCGATCATCCTGACCTTCTTGGACTCATAGAGCTGTTCCATCGCCGCCCAGACTTCCCAATCTTCCGCTCCTAAGCCGCGCCGGTACTGAGGACCATGCAGCACATAGGAGTCCAGATAGTCGGTCTGCAGATGCACGAGCGAGCTCTCGAATGATTGGCGGACCTGGGTGGTGAGATCCGCCTTCACATCGTACGGAGTCCGATGATCCTGCCCATTGGCGGACGTATACTTCGTTTGCAGGAAGAGCTGATCGCGCGTGATGCCCTGCCCGGCCAGCGTCACGAGCGCCTCCCCCACCCGGGCTTCCTCATAGTGAATCAGCTGATTGGCCGTATCGAGCGCCCTGAATCCGGCTTGGACCGCCTGCAGCACCAGCGGGGCCGTCGCCTCTTTCTTCCAGGCCGTGCCGTACATGAACGACGGAAGGGCGACTTCGTTGTAGGCAATCACACTCATGGGCGGTCTCCACAAAGAATCACGTACCTTACACAAAACCCAGTGGCAGTCTCAACGGTGGAATTGGTACAGTGCGGCAACGAACCGGAGCATGACCGTCGTGGACACCGAAGAAGACGTTCACCAGGTGGAACTGCGCCTCAGCTACCGCTATGCCAAAGAGCATCCCTGGGCGGTGCAGGCTGTAACGGGGTTTCTGTCGGCGTATTTCATGGAGCAGCCGGGCTTTCGGGTCCGGCGCCACTGTGACGAGTTGGAATCCGGCATGCACGTCTGGCTGTGCGACGTCCCGGCGTCCATGAAAATGGGAGTGCTGGTCAGGCGGCTGCAGGCCGATCTGCCGCCGTTTTCCACCACGCACACGGCCCATGAGTCCGGCCGCCCACACTATGTCATCGATACGGTCGACCCAACCGGGAGCGGCTCCGCGGAGTGACGGCCGAAACGATCACCGGCTCCCGGGGCGGACGTCCAAGGAAGGAGACCGTCATGTCAGCGTGCAGCACCGTCCCGCGGCTTCTTACAGTCGGTCTGATGCTGAGCCTATCAATCGATTGGGCCGGTCCCGCGGCGGCACATCGGGAGTTGTTCACACCGGAGCAGAAGGAACATCTGAGGGCGGCCGAGCGGATACAGCTGGAAGTCCTGGCCTTGACCGATCACGGCGCCGCCGACCCCGGGGCCATTGCCTCGGTGGTGGCGACCCGCCTGACAGGCTTGGGCTATACCGTCGTGGCCGATCGCACCCAACCGTCTGATGTGGCGGTCAAAGTCAAATGCGAGGAGCGGAAAACCTGGGACGGGCCGGTCACATCCGGCGGAGACGCGGATCAGCTGAACGCGGCGGCCCGCTTGTGGAAAGGCGCCGCCTGCCAGCTCACCTACCGTATCCAGGATCGCCCCGCGGATTGGCGCCACGAGGTGCGGGGCGAGGCTCACGCTGCCGCACCGGCCGGGGCCGGCCCACCTGATGCGGGCGAGAAGATCATGGCGGACTTAGCCGGACGGCTCGCCGAGGATCCTTTTCCCTTTTTCCTGGCGGGCGCCTGGAATCAACCACCGCGGCTCTTGAAGGCGTTGGACGATCCGGCGACGACACCGGCCCACCGGGCGGTGATCGTCACCCTGCTCGGAAATATGTTCGCCGTCGAAGCCATCCCCGCGTTGAGCCGAGTGCTGCATGACGGAGAACCGGCCCTGGCCCAGAGCGCCGCCGTGGCGTTAGGCTCGATCGGCCATCCGGACTGCATCCCCGTGCTCTTAGAGCAGCTGCAGCAAGCCGCACCCGAGGCGCGCCTCGCGGCAATCAAGGGGCTCGGCCGTCTCGCCCCGCTGCATCCGAACAGCGACATCGTGCCGGCCTTGTTGGCCCGGCTGCCTCGCGAGCCGGTCTCCGCGCAAACCGAGATCGTGCGGGCCCTCGGCAAGACGACGGATCGCCGCATCCTCGAACCGTTGCGCGCTCTAAACCGGTCAGTGCAGGAGAAGACCCGGTCGGACAGCAATCCGGAATGGAAGGAACTCAAGCGGGCGCTCGGCCAATCGCTCGATCAGTTCGACGGGGTGCATACGGAAGAATGAACCGGCCGCCCGCTCGCAACGCCTCGAAGATGAAGTGGACGGTCTATATCGTCGAGTGCGCGGATACGACGCTCTACACGGGCATTACCACCGATATCCGGCGGCGGATGGCAGAGCACCAATCCGGCCGGGGCGCCAAATACACCAAGCGGCGCGGCCCCTTGCTCGTCCGCTACACAGAACAGCGGCGCACGAGGAGCGCGGCGCTCAGGCGGGAAGCCGTCATTAAAACGATGACGCGATCCGCCAAGCTGGCGTTGATCGCGTCCTCCGCTCCCTCTGATCCGCTGATCCGGCGGATCCCCTTGGCTGCCAACACCGCCGCGTCCCCGACTTAGAGGCGGGTACGATCGGGCCGGGACGGATTCAGCACGTCCTTGAGCATCGCCGCATAATCCCGAAGCGCGCGATCGCCGTCGCCCACGAAGACCGACCCGTGCATCGTCGCCAAGGTCTTCGGTTGCAGCGCGGCCAAACGGTGCAGCGTGGGCTCCGTCAAGGTAGAATACGGCAGGTAATTCGCCAGCGGCCCTTGCTGATATTCGACGAGCACCTGCCGGCAGCGCTCCAGCACATCGGCTTCGGTCGACGGTTCCACATCGCCGCTCTGATGCAGGAGGTCCGAACACAACAGGGTCCGGTGTGTGTCTTCAAAGAACAGTCCCGACTCCCAACAGTGCGGCACATGTGGCGTATTGAGGAAGCGCAACCGGTACCGGCCCGTTTCCAGCACCTCCCCCTCCTGCATCCCCCTGGCCGGCCGGATGGCCAGACAATCGTCCACGCTCACCAGCTTTCCCACCAGACTACAGACGGCCGTGGCCTGCGGCGCCAGCTGCTGCCATTCCGGCAACGTGCCGCATTCGTCGGATTCGAAATGGCTGAAGCCGATCCAGCGCAGCCGGGCGGGATCGACGAGCGAGGCGACCGCTTCTTGTACCGCGGGAAACAACGCTCTCGGGCCTGTGTGAAACAAGAAGGGCTCGTCGTCGCGAAGGAGAAATTGACTGAATTGCAGGTTGAACGGGGCCACAAATGTCGCAATGCGAAACAGATCGGGCGCGATTTCGGTGATGCGCGTCATGCCGCCTCCTGGCTGAAGGTCACAAACCGACTTAGATCCCTTCGTGGCTGCCGGCCGACTCGGCGATCAACCGCCTCACGGAACAAAAGCGGCGGATCCCGAAAGCGGCACAGACCAGGCTGGCCGCCAGCGAGGCCACTCCGAGTATTTGTATATGTGGCTGGTCCAACCACCAGACGGCCGGCACGCCGACGATGAAAAAACCCAGCGCCGTTCTGACATAGGCCAGCAGCGTCCGCTCATTGGCCAGTTCGGTCCGCTGTCGGGCCAACCGGTCCCGAATTGTCGTGTCCGATCCTGCCTGATTCATAGCGATCTTTCGGAGGCGTGCCCCCAGGCACGTCACTAAGCTGCTTCACCCATCATCAGGGCTTTGGACGCCTTCCGTCAACCGTCCAAGACAACCTGTGCTCTCATGGAACAACTTGTCGCCTTGGCCGCTTGGAGGACCGGGTGATTCAGCCGGCTCCGGATCCTTTCATTGAAGTGAAAAGAAGTGAAAAGGTCCTCCACAGGAACGCCGGCGATGCACTGCGGTTGGCATAGTTCTGGCGAGGTGATGGTACAACCTTTCCCCTACTTCAAGGAGGTCACGATGAGACGATATGGACTCGTATTGCCGGTGGCGGTGGGGCTCGCACTGATGATGGGCGGGACGGCGTGGGCCAAATCTGAAACCAAGGACAAACTGCAAATGTCGCAAAGTGCGACGATCACGATCGATCA
>CBDIWQ010000293.1:0-4436 GCA_965285965.1 uncultured bacterium
TGCCCTCGAAGTGGCCGCATCGCTGCGCGCACGAGGCATCGCCGTTCACATCGTCGCCCCTGATCGGCAGCCGCTTGAGCGGGTGATGGGTTCGGAGGTCGGCCGGTTTATCCGTACCCTTCATGAGAAGCAGGGTGTCGTCTTTCACCTGGGAGAAACGGTCACTCGCGTTGATGGAGCGAAAGTCACGCTGAGCGGTGGAACCCTGCTCGAGGCGGATGCCTTGATACTGGGAGTCGGCGTCAGGCCGTCGATCGGGTTGGCCGAGCAGGCTGGACTGAAAGTGGATCGCGGCATCGTGGTTGACGCATACCTCGAATCCACTGTGCCAGGGATTTTTGCCGCCGGCGACATCGCCCGTTGGCCCGATCCTCATTCGGGTGAGTTCGTCCGCATTGAACATTGGGTGGTTGCACAGCGCCAGGGCCAGGTCGCGGCGCGCAATATCCTGGGCCGTCGTGAACGGTTCGATGCCGTGCCGTTTTTTTGGGCGAGTCAGTACGACCTGACGATCCGGTATGTCGGTCACGCACAACAATGGGACACCGTCGAGATCGACGGAAGTCTGGAAGCGAAAGATTGCACGATCACATACAAACGGGCAGGGCGCACGCTGGCCGTCGCAACCATTTCACGAGATCTCCATAACTTGGAAGCTGAAGTGTCCATGGAAGCTTCGATTGGTCGTCCACACAGCGGGCCGCATTAAGTGGAAAGTGTTTGGTCGACGACAAGTATGAATATGATGAGATGGAACCCGAGGCCGCCGTCAATGCACGAGCGGAGAGGCAGAAAGCAAAAGGCCATTTTTCAGAAGCTCCTAATGCCCGTTCTCAGCCGAATCTCCTGAGCGTTGTGTTGCGCATGCTGTCCAGCAGCAAGAACAGTTGTCCATACGAAGACAGAGTGCTGGTGCACAGGTATCCTTCCAAGGCGGTTTAGCGGCTCTAACGACTGGCACAGGCTGTGCGTCGACTACTACCATGAGCACATTGCTTCATCGCATCCTCCTTGCGACGGACTTTAGCCCAGGCGCTTCCCGGGCTCACGACTATGCGCGGTCGCTCGCCCACACCTATGGTGCAGCCGTCCGCATCATCCATGTGTCACAGCCCTATCCCATGCTATCGGCCGATGCGGTGGCTCAACCGTATCTGCTCGACGCGGTCCGCACCGAGATTTCTCGGTTCCTCAACGAGCTCACCGAGCAATTAAGGAAGGACGGTCTGCAGGCCGCCAGCACCCATGCCATCGGAATCCCGAGTGAGCAAATCATCCAAGCCGCCCAAGAGGACGGGACTGAGTTGATCGTGGTCGGGACACAGGGACGTACCGGATTGGAGCACGTGTTGCTTGGCAGCACGGCCGAGCGCGTGGTGAAAGGAGCGCCCTGTCCCGTCCTGACCGTTCGATCGACCCTCCCACCGGGACCTGTCGAAATTGAGCGCATCTTGCTTCCGCTGGACTTCTCCGATTGCTCGCTAGACGCGTTGGAATTCGGAATTCAGGTGGCCCGGCGCCTCCATCTCTCGGTGACGCTGCTGCATGTGCTCGAATGGGCCTCACTGCGTCTGTACTTTACGATCAACGAGCTGGCCGAAGGAGATGCCGCCGAGAAAGCAATCGCGTCCGCCCTCTCGCAATATGCCGACCTCATCCGGGAACAGGGGCTCGCGGTGGACACGGTGCTTCGAGGCGGCGGCGGCGCCACCGACCTTATAGTGGAGACGGCGACACAACGGCACGCTGATCTCATTATCATGGGCACGCACGGGCGCCGGGGTATCAAGCGTGCTTTGATGGGCAGTGTAGCGGAAGGCACCCTCCGGCAGGCTCCCTGTCCGGTGATGACCGTGAAAAGCCCCAAGTTTGCCCCCGGACACAGGCGAGTGCTCCCTGCTCTGGGACAGCATGTCAGATCATGATCGGCATCGGCTGCCCTCGCCGCCTGCGGAGCGGCGTCCACGCAAGTCATGGCCGTGGTTGAGCCGGCGGGAGAGGTGTTCTTTGCGTATTGTTTTCACGGACCATGGAGAGGAGGGACGCAGCCATGCTTACTGGTATGCTGCTCTGTCTACCGCTTGTGCAAGGTGCTTTGTTCAATCGTGATGCGCCGGCCATCGCGGTCACCTATGAAGTACCGTACGAGTCAGTGAACGAATCAGAGCGCTTGTACCGCGATGATCAATCGCAAACGATCCGGGGCGTCATCAAGGAGGTCAACACGGTCACGCTGAAAGACGGTGCCCGCTTCTCTCGACTAAGCCTGCAGATGGCGCACGATGAGGTCATACCGGTTCATCTGGGTCCATCGTGGTTTATGGAGGAGAATCAGTATCTCATGGATCTCAACGTCGGTCGGGAAGTTGAAGTCAAAGGCTCCTTTGCGACCGTGGCGGAGCAGCCGGTTTTTGTGGCCGCTCAGCTCCATAACGATCGTCGGAAGGAAGGCATGCGGCTGCGCCGTGACGATGGCCTGCCGGCGTGGGTGGGAGGTGAATACCTGCCCTAAAGGTCTTCAAGCCGACGAACAGCTTTAGACTTGGTCCGGGGCCCGCTTTCTATTCCGGACAACGATGAAGCCTGCGCAGATCGTGAGGACGGTGAGAAGGACGGCAATGAGGCCGCCTTTGTGCGCAATGCTCGTGAGCTGCTGCCACTGTTCGCCTGCGACAGAGCCGGCACCGATGAACGTGCCTGACCAGATGAGTGCACCCGTATAGGCATAGCGCATGAAGGTGCCCGGCGGGACCAGCGTGGCACCAAGCACCATAGCCGCCACATGGCGGACGCCGGGGATGAAATAGGCGATGAGAAGGGTGTATTTGCCCCAGCGGTTCACCCACCGCGAAGTGAGCGCGATCTGGTCCTGGCTGATATGCAGCCGGGGCGCATACTTGCCGAGGGCCGGGAGCCCGAGAAAGCGCCCCACGGCATAACTCAGGCTGATCCCGCAAGCGCTGCCGGCAAAGGCCGTGGCGAGGGACGGTTCCAGTCGAAGCGTGCCCTTCGCGCTCAGGTACCCCACGAACGTCAGCACGGTCTCATCGGGCACCGGCAATCCGACGATCCCGAGCACCAGCAGAACGAAAAGCGCTGGGTATCCATGCCGGGCGATCCAGTCGAGTCCGTGTTCCATGGGCCGGTCCCGGAGTGTCGATGTGCCGGAGGTCGTCGATACGTTAAGGATACAGATCTGTTTCTGAGACTGGAACCGGGCCGGCTGGTTCCCCCGGCTGACGGGCGCGGGTGCGAGCGGAAAACATCGTCCCTTGCGCGGGGCAAACAGGAGCGAAGCGGAGAAAACCTACCTCTTTGATCATGTCGTCGTAGACGGCTTCCATCCCTCCACCCATCAAGTAGGTTTCGTGCCAGAAACCGGTTCCTCCTGAGTTTTGCAAAAACTGCCGCCACCAGAGCCGATGAGGTTCGGAGCGCGCCCATGATTCCAGCGATGCGAAATCGCGCCAGTATTGGCGCATTCCAACGTGTGGAGGGAACAGCGACCACAAGAAATTTTCGTGCAAGAGGAGTCCGTCGGGGCTAGCTTCCACAGCCTTTGCGATGCGAGGGCCAAAGCCAAGCAACGTCTTCAATCCCGTCCCGGTATTGACGCGCATGCCCAGGTAGATGACCACCAGGTTCGGATAGCCCGATAGGTCGACCGTGTGACGTGTCACTTGTGGTTTCATCGAGTGCTCCTGTGCTCGCTGCAGCAGTTGTGACTAAAGTACAGCGTACTACATCCTCATGTCCTATAACGCTCAGGTATTCGCCGATGCCAACGCAGGGCCGCGTTTAACTTCACACGATACTCTACGAAGCCCCTCGACGTGCGCGGTCTCAGAACAGGAGAAAATGGTCTCTTTCAGCTGTTCGGGTCATGAGATTCACGGACCTGCGCTGAGGCAGAACTAGGGCAAACCCGGAAAGACACAAGCCATCTGCCGGTGGCAACCTGATCATTGTCGTCCGGCGTTGTTTCGCATCGTGACGGTATTTTTGCAGCTCGCTACGAAGCCTTCTTGTACGACATGAAATCTAGTAACAGACTATCTGATTCCAAAAGAACGGCACGTCCTATCCGATCCCCCTTCCCATCCTCCATTCCCAAATCCCGCAAGCGCAAGCTCGATGGGACAAACGCGGGATTGGTACCGGCTCACATCCGTGTATTCGGAGTGAAACTGAACAAAGAAGAGCGAGTGGTCATTCGACGGCGGTTAGGCGAGAGGCTTGGAAAGTTTAGAGCCTCTATCGAGCGAGTCAGCGTCCGTGTCGAGGACGTGAATGGTCCACGGGGCGGAATCGACATGGTCTGTCGGGTCAAAGTGGTCCTTAGTGGGCTCCCTAGTGTGGTGTTTGAGGCCCGCAACGCCTCGCTCAATATGGCAGTCCGGGCTGCGCTGGCCGGGACGGAACGGATCGTGCGCCGA
>CBDIWQ010000294.1:0-2606 GCA_965285965.1 uncultured bacterium
AGGATGGTAAGACGCTGAAGAAGTGTGCACGTCCGTTCGCGAGGTAGAGATGAGCAAGCAACCGGCCCTCCAATCCGCTACGGTTCCTCTGACGGACATCGAGTCCTTCTCATTCCATCGACAACCCGTCCTCGTCATTGAACAGTTTTGGTCGTCTGAGGAACGGCAGTGGTTTCGGGACGCTATGCATCAGGCGACCTGGCGGAGTTTGTCGCAATTGCCGAAAGTGCGGGAGGATTTCCCCCATTCCGGTGATTGGGCGAAAGCCGACATCAGTCCGGTGCAAGGGCAGCGGCTCCTCTCACGACTTCAGATGCCTTGTATTCAAGAATACATGGAGTCGTTCCCCAATATTACAGGCCGCCACATGGGCTTTAGCTACTACTCGTACGCCGCCGGTGATTGCCTGCTCACTCACGATGACACGGACCAGGGTCAACCGGTGGGAGGGCGACAAGCGCCGTTACGTCGGATTGCCGTCGTGACGTACTTCCATGAGGCATGGCGATCTGATTGGGGCGGCGAGTTGATCATTTATGCGAAGCGGCCTGATCATACGGCGGATCAGCCGGATCTCGTGCCGACACACTGCATCGAGCCTCGTCCAGGGTCGCTGGTGATGTTTACGGTGCCTCGGTTCCATCGCGTGTGTCGGGTGGATGCGACGGCCGGTCCGCATCGGCGATTATCCATCGCCGGTTGGTTCATGACGGAGCATGCCTCGCCGTGAGGGGACCCGGTCTCTGAGCGGAGTTCAACCGAACCAGTCGACGTCGTCTTTGCCTTTTGCGGAGTCTGCTCCATTAAGAATCGGGGCGGGATTCGCGAGGACCTCTCGCACAAACTTCACCAGGGTGGCGTTGTCGAATGGCTTGGCCAGGAAGGGCAGCATGCCTCGCTTGATCCCGTGACTGGCCAGTTCTTGGTCGGGGTTGCCGGACATGAGCGCGACGTGAAGCCCGGGCCGGATGGCCGCAGCCCGGGCCGCGAGCACATGTCCGTGTACATGAGGAAACTGGTTCGACCCGGACGCGACTTGAAATTCCGGCGGGGGCAACACCAAATCGGTCAGAAGCAAATCAATGGGACCGTCGTGCTGCGTGCAGATCTTGAGGGCTTCCGAGCTACCGTCCGCCGTGAGCACGATGAATCCGGCCGGTTCTAGTATGCCGGCGCAGAGACTGACCATAGCGGACTCATCATCGACGACGAGGATGGTGGATGGGGGGTCGGCAGTGTGCATATCACAATCGGGCAGTGTGGGATCTTAGTGGGATCATAGCCCCGTGCTGAGGTTCTGGCGAGGGAAACATTGTTTTCTCCCGCCTCCTGCCTCAACGGGGAGATGACTCATGCGCAGAGCGGATCTTGAGCGCGTCCAGGCGCTTTTTGTCCAAACTCACATGGAGCGATTTCTCCTGTGTGACGGTCACGGCCCCCGGCGCCTGTCCCTTCGCCTTTTTGACCCATTTGCGCCGGGTGTAGATGATGTCGCCTTTGCCGCTTTTCTTTAAATCGCTGTACAGCAGGGCCAGCGTGGCGGCGTCTCGTATGGTTTCTTGGGGCGGGTCCAGGCCCTTCTCAAGGCGCACCACGACATGCGAGCCGGGCGTGCCGCGAGCATGGAGCCAGAGATCGTCGCTCTTGGCGAGGCCGAACGTCAGAGCGTCGTTTTCCCGTGCATTGCGTCCGACGAAGATCGCGTATCCATCGGTCGAAGTGAAACGGCGAAAAGGGCCACGGCGGGTCTCTTCCGGCTTGCCGGGTTGTTGGAGTGCTTTTCGCGGACCGACGGAAGCAGGCCGAGGTGCCGGGCTCCACGTTCCCTGCTCGATCATCGAAAGCTCCCGCCGCAGGCTGTCCAGCTCATGTTCCGCTCGCTCGATGCGCGGGTGCAGCTCCCGCTCGGCGGTGACGTATTTCCGATGTTTCCGGAAGTAGTCGTCCATATTGCCTTGCGCTGATTTCGTGATATCCAGCGGGATGGTGACTTCCGGAAGCGCGTCATCGTAATAGTCGACCACCGTCATGCGGTCCATGCCTTTCTTGACGGCTCCCAGGTGAGCCTTAATGAGCTCCCCATACCGGGCATAGTGGCGGTATTTGACGGCCTTGAGCAAATCTTCTCGCCAGGCTTCGATGCGCCGCTGGTCTTTCTTCACCGTCTTCTGAAGCATGCGTCGCCGGGCCTCTTTGGCTGACTCGAAGGCCAGCCGGTCTTCCTCGTCTTGGTAATGCGCCTCAATGGCCGCAGACAAAGGAAACCGGGCGTCGGCCGGGCCGGCGAATCGAGCGGCTGGTTGCGCGTGCGGCGTTGCGGGTCTGGGAGGCGGAGGTGCATACGGTTGACCGACCAGGTCCCGTTCGCCGCTCATACTTCGGAGGATGGATCCATCGGCGTCCAACGCCAGGATATTGGCCTTCTTGCCGGTCAACTCACACACGATCTGGCGGGTGCCTCGTTGGGTCGTCAGGGTGAGCCGGACGATGCGATCGTGCAAAAGTTGAGTGAGGTCATCGATTCTCGCTCCCTGGAAATGAGCTCTCAAATACTGGCAGAACGCCGGCGGCGACGGCGGGTTCAGCAGCGGACGCTTGATCAGATG
>CBDIWQ010000295.1:0-3519 GCA_965285965.1 uncultured bacterium
GGCGGCGCCACTGCCAACCGAGGGAGGTATGGAGATGGCTATGAATTTCTGGGGCCCTGAAAGCGTCCAGAACAAGAGGCCTGCAAGACGGCGAGACCTCGGTTCGGAATGTTCCCCCTTGCATTCTGGAATGTCATAACATGCCGACCATACTACTCATCGATGATGAAAATTCAGTCCGCATGCTGCTTCGAATCGCACTGGAAGGGGAAGGATATGAAGTCGTTGAGGCGGCGAACGGCCGTCAGGGACTGGCCATGTATCGCGAGCGGCTGCCCGATTTAGTCATTACCGACATCACCATGCCGGAGATGAATGGCTTGGAGATGATCTTGGAACTGATGCGCCACTATTCCAACGTCAAGGTGATCGCCATATCCGGAGAGCCGGATAATCTCGCGTTCGCCAAACAACTGGGCGCTTGTGGGACGCTTCAAAAGCCATTGAGCATAGAAAAATTGTTTGAACTAGTCCGGCACTATTTAGAACACTGATTCGACGCATCGATGTCCGGTCTTCACAAATCACACGGCTTTAAGCACGAATAAAGAACGGAGTCCTATTCCCGGTGAGCGACGTCCGGAAAATCATCATCGCATCACCAGCCCTGTTACGCCACTTTCTTAAGCTTCGGGCGCCCGGGGCGGCGTTTCGCCTCTCCCGTCATACCGACCGAATGCATCGGCTGCTTGGGCTTATTACGGGAGCCGATCGGACGCCCTCTTCGTTTGCCCATTGACTGGCCGTTGGCCGGGACAATTCGATACCCCATCGTCTCAATGGCGCGATTCACTTTGCCGATCACTTCCCGTTCTTTTTCCGACATGTTTTTCTTTTCGGCCATAATGGTGGAAAACGCTTCAAGGGCTTTTCGTAAATCGGGTGTACGCATTTTTTGCTCCTTTGTTAAACGGCTATTTTTAACTTAGCGGCCGTCGAACTGAGATGCAATGAAGATTCTGACCGTAACTTTAGATCTTGTCGTCACACCAGCCACTCTATAAAATATTGTGGCTCTTGTCTGTATCAGAGCTGGCCTTCTTTCCCTCTCTCAAAGGTGCATCCTGACCAACACAAACCCAGCGCGCCTCACCGGCTGCAGCGAGAACGTTCCCATATTAAGGGAGTTTTCGCCTTTCAATCCAAACCGGTTTTTCCCGATTTGTGGTCTGCTGCTACTATCCCTTCTAGGGAATACAGGATGCCTGGGTGCTCCGGGTCATCTGGCCTGGAAGCAATCTCAGCTGATCGATCTCACCCATGCCTTCGACACCGACACCATTGTGTGGCCGACCGAACATGACTTTCGCCTGATAGTGGAGCGGGAGGATGAGACAGCAGACGGCTACTACTACGCTTCCAATCGCCTCGAAATGCCGGAACACGGGGGCACCCACATGGATGCGCCGATCCACTTCGTCAAAGACGCCCAGACGCTGGATAAAGTACCGCTCGATCGATTAGTGGGCGCGGCGATCCGGATCAACGTAGCAGCCCGCTGTGCCCTTAACCGGGACTACCTCATTACGGTTCAGGATTTTGAGGAATGGGAAGCGGCACATGGTCGCATTCCCGAGAGGACGATCATCTTGTTAGACACCGGTTTCGGCCGGCTCTGGCCGTCACGACAATCCTATTTAGGCACGAAATTGAGAGGACCGGAGGCCGTGCGAAAGCTGCATTTCCCGGGTTTGCATCCTGACGCAGCGGCCTGGCTGGTGCGGGAACGAAAGCTGAAGGCGGTAGGCATCGACACGGCCTCGATCGATTATGGGCAGTCCACGAGTTATGAGACTCATCGGGTGCTTCTCTCCCATAGCGTGCCGACCTTCGAAAACCTAGCCGACTTGAGTGTCCTCCCGGAAGGAGGGTTCGATATCATCGCCCTGCCGATGAAGATTGCCGGTGGGAGCGGAGGACCACTACGCATCATCGCAGTGTTACCTGCGACCCGTTGACCGGCTTGCCCTATCCAATTTTCCTGAGCACGCCACCGCGTATTGGCCTATTGCGCATCAGGCACTCAGCTCTTTGCGATTTCTTTTGTGTTTCTTCTTTCGGTTGGTTATGTAATCGAGTCGCCCGTACGCTTAATTGAAGACAATACATATGGCCAGAATTTTGATCATTGACGATGAGCCGCCGATCCGCACCCTGCTCCGCCTGGCCCTGGAGTCCGTCGGTCATGAAGTCGTGGAAGCGCAAGACGGACGCATCGGGTTAACGCTGTACCGCCAGAACCCGACCGATTTGATCATCACCGATATACTTTTACCGGAATTCAGCGGCCTCGATGTCATCCTTGACCTCGTCCACGAGTTTCTGGATGTCAAAGTCATTGCGATGTCCGGGTGTACGGAGCAAGGACACTACCTCAATACGGCCAAGCTTCTTGGTGCACGACAGACCTTGCAAAAACCCTTTACCATCGAAAAACTTCTGAGCGTGGTACGGTACGAGTTAGCCCATTAAAGCTAAAGCGCCGAAGGCCTGCGGGCGCCGTTCCTACCTCCAGGTCTGAACGGCCTGGGACCTGGACAACTCTCGGGAAATTATCGGGAGAATATCAGGAGGTGCACTCAGAAAGACCCGGCTTGAAATCCCGATCAACGCGAAACCGGAAGGGGCGGCCGGCGCACCCAGCGGCGGCTGAGCTGTTTCGGCGGTGCGGTCTGCCCCAGCAAGCTGTATTGTCGATTCTTGGATATGGTGCGGTCGATCATGGCGCCGCAGTTGTAGCATCGCCACACATGGAAGATGAGAAAGAAATCGGAGTGGCGCTCTAACACCAGTAGGCCGTTGCATTTAGGGCAGTCCATCGAAATTTCCTGAATGGGTTCGCACGAGCCGTCTTGCTCGCTGTTAGCTTAATGCCTAAAGAGATGTACCAGAGTCGCGACGCCAGTGAGTGAGGAGCGCGTTAGCGAGAAGTAAATTGTTCGTAAGAACCGGACCGGACTAGCTGCAGCAGCCCCAAGGAATACCACCAACCCTTCAGCCGGGTGGCGGGAGAGTCAGGCTGGTCGCGTAATAGGACCGGCTTAGACTGCGTGTTCACTCATTTGCGTGGTCCTGATGGAGCCGGACGCCTGCATCTCGGGCGATGCCTCTTGGACCAGTGTGTGAGGCGCCCACTGAGTGACGATCAGATGAAGTCCGCCTCTCGATTGGGTGGAGAGCTAAACGGCTCAGGGCAGAGCGAACAACACAAGAGCCGCGCCTGGATAGGCGCGGCTTCTTGGCATTGGAAGGTCATCACCGCTTGCGGCTTACCGTTCCGCCTCGGTCAGATTGTCTGCTTCCTCTTCAATCTCTTCGAGCTCGGGATCGGCCTTGCCCTTGGTCATGGAGGGATGGAGACCATACTTCTTGAGCATCTTGTAGAAATCAGCACGATAGCGGCCGGCGAACTGGGCGGCTCGTGAGATGTTGCCGCCGGTGAGCTGCAGCACATTCTTCAGGTACGTCCGTTCGAACTCTTCCTTCGCTTCGGTGAGCGGCTTGAGAGGCGCTTCCGGC
>CBDIWQ010000296.1:0-15577 GCA_965285965.1 uncultured bacterium
CTTCCACCATGTTAGCCAATTCGATTTCCATGACCGGGGCGGCCGGCGGCTTTTTCTCCGGCGATCCTTCCGCAAAGAGGCTCGGGGTCATCAGCAACTCAATGAGCGGCTTCAACTCGCGTAACCGTACGGCAGCGGCCTTCAAAATATGCTCGGATTCAAGCCAATAGTCGGGATCGTTTTTGGTGAGTCGCTCGCGGCCCGCCGGCGGGAGAACCGTCGGCACCCAATAACGCATGAACACAAAGAGGATATAGTCCATGCGCCCGCCGATGTTCGCGATCCGATTAAAGAGCTGCTCGGCGCCCACCCGGGCGAAAAAGCTGCGCGCACGGTCGGCGACATGAACACGCTCGCTGATGCCTCCCCACCAGGTTTCCAAGGCGGGCCAATCGATATCAGGCTGCGGCGGAATGGTCATAGGCCCTCAATCTCTTCTTCCATCAGCAGTGGGAGGGCATGGTACTGCTGCCCCCAAGTGAAAGCAACGCCTTGACTTGATACGGCGATCCAGTATTCTTGGGTCTGCGTTACCGCCTTCACCCGGGAATCTGGAGGAGCGTCGTATGGCTCGTGTGGTGCTGCTGCGTCATGGGGAATCGCAATGGAATCTGGAGAACCGCTTTACCGGCTGGGTCGATGTACCGCTGTCGCCGCGAGGCATCCAGGAAGCGAAAAACGCCGGGGAAAAACTGCGGGCATTCAGCTTCGACCGGGCCTTCACGTCGGTGCTGGCGCGCGCCAATGAAACCCTGCGGCTCGCCTTGGAGGTGATCGGCCAGAGCAACATCCCGGTAGAAAAAGACCAAGCACTCAATGAGCGGATGTACGGAGAACTGCAAGGCCTGAATAAGGCGGAGACGGCAAAAAAGTACGGCGACGAGCAAGTCAAACTCTGGCGGCGCAGCTATGACATTCGCCCGCCCGGCGGGGAAAGCTTGAAAGATACCGCGGAACGGGTGTTGCCCTACTATGAAAGGGCGATTAGACCCTATGTCCTCAAGGGCGAAACCATTTTGATTGCGGCGCACGGAAACAGCTTACGTGCCCTCGTCATGGAGCTGGAACAATTGTCGAGGGAACAGGTGCTGGAGCTCAACATCCCAACCGGCGCGCCCTTACTGTATGAATTCGACCACAAGGGGCAAGTTATTTCCCACCGGTATCTGTGATCATCGGGAAAGGTCAGTGGAAAGACCGGCTAGCCGACGTCGTCCAGCAATTGACCGTACTGCGAGGCCGGGGCATAGTCGATAAGGAGCACGAGCAGTTTCTGGCGATCGTCGGATGAGACGGCGCCTTGATCTTCGATGAGAGACGCCGCCTCTGCGCTCACGGCCATGTGGCTCATCCCTTCCTGATCCACCAGGCGCGCATACTCCCGGCGCCGCCCGTCCAACTCCTTGCGGTACTCGTCCCAGGCGCCGGCGCCGAACCGGCCCTGCGCCCACCAGCTGCTCTCAACTGCCTGCAGAAGAGCATCCCTAATGGCCGCCCGATATTTAGCGGGGATGTGCGCATCGATGGCGGCCAGGATCCAATACAGATTCAGCGAGAGAATCTCGCGCCCCACCTGCTGAGCCTGCGCCTCCGACGCCTCAATGCCGTACTCCTCAAGCTGTGCCGCACTCACCGGCTGCGGCATAGTTTTGAACAGAGCCGCCGCCGCTTCTGCTGGAGTCATAGCCTTCCACCTCTTTGTATTCACCTGTTGGCATTTCACGCAAACATACCTAGATCGCCGTCCTCAAGCAACTTGTCCACTGAGTGATGCTGTGCTAGAGTCCGCCTCGTTTTGAGAAAGGACCTTACATGAAACCAACGTGTTCTGCGCGCACGCTGACCGCCTTGTGCGCCGGACTTTTGTGGGCGAGCGTCCTGAGCAGCCCCGCGCATGCAGCCGGCAATTGGGGATTCGGCTCGGATCTGGGGCTGACGACCGGAACCGTGGACAATACCGTGTTCACGCTCGGCTTCAATCTGGACTATTACGTCGATCGCAACTTTTCATTCGGACCGATGATGCTTCTCACGCCGACCGGAGACCTCTTCCAGGCGGCCTTTGCCGGAGTGGGCAAATATCACATCCGGCTCAGGAATGGCATCAATCTCGTGCCCTTCACCGGCATAGGCCTCGTCCACGCGAATCTCGACCGGGGGACCGGTCCCGCGCGCATCGACCGGAATGATACCAGTTGGTACATCCCGATCGGACTTTCGCTCGAATACCAGGTCGTCCATAATATCGCCCTATCATCGACTCTGCTGGTCAACTTGCATGACTTTGATCTCTCTCCGTCCCTGCGCGAAAACGATCACACAAGCATCAGCTTGCTTTTTGGGATTCGCTGGGGGCCCTAGTCTCCGGTTGATCGCGGCCAAAAACAAAGCGGCGAAAGGATCTTGGCATCCTCCCGCCGCATCCTGCTTCTACAGCATCCGCGAGTCACGCCGCCTTCGCCGGCCTCCAACGCAGCCCCACGTTCAAGAGTTCTTGTAACAGCTCCGGATACTGGTAACAGCCTTTCTCCGCCGAATCGGCGAAATCTTCGTCTTGCGCAATTTGCGGGTTCGGATTGGCCTCCAGAACATAGAGCCGGCCTTGTTCATCCATCCGCAGGTCAATGCGCGCGTACCCGCTCAATCCAAGTGCCCGATAGACGCGCTTCGCCAAATCCTGAACCAGGTCGGCCTTGCCGGAAGGAAGGCCCCTGGCTTCCCGCGAGGTGATCCCGTACTTTTCTTGATAGGCCCGGCTCCATTTCACCCGCTGGGTGGCGATCCGATTGGCATCATGCGGCAGGTGATCCATGATCAATTCCCACACCGGGAGAGCCTCAAGATGGCCGTTGCCGATCACGCCGACATACAGCTCCCGTCCGGCAATATACCGTTCCACCAGCGCACCGCTCCCCACACTCTGGTGAATGAACGCCACCCGCTCCTACAGCTTGACGTCCTCCTCGACGATCGACGCTTGTGAAATTCCCAAGGAGGCTTCCTCGGTCACGGATTTGACGATCAAGGGATAGGCGAGCGACTTGGGCCGCCTGACGCTGCGCCCTTGTGGAATGACGACGAAATCGGGATAGGGAATGCGGTGAAATGCGAAGACCTTTTTCGCCAACGCTTTGTCGCGGGCCAACATCAATCCACGGGGATTGCATCCCGTATAGGGCATGTGCAGCAATTCAAGGTAGGACACGACATGCTGGTCGTAGAGAGCGACGCCGTCAAACTCTTCCAGCAGGTTAAAGGCAATATGCGGCTTCCACTGATCGATCGCGGCACGAATCACCCCCAGGTCACTCTTGACGCCCAGAGCCTGCACCTCATGCCCCAGCTTGCGCAACGTCGTGACGACGTCATATTCGGTCCGCCAATCCATCGCCTTCGGATCCTGCCCTTCCAGATGGTCGGGCGGGACCAGGTCTTCATGCATCAGCACGAGGACGCGCAACCGTTTCATACGGCCACCCGGTGCCGGCCGCTCCAGTTCATCCTGACGCTCAGCAGAACCTTGAAGCCGAGCTTTGCTTGCCCTTCCGCCACCGGCACGAGCACATTCAGCTCCTGCGCACGGCGGATCATGCCTTCCAAGATGGGAACGATGGTGCACTGAGACTCGCCCGGCCGGCGTGCCCCCTTCCCTCTCACGTCGCGCCGGAACCGGCTCACAAAAGCCGCCGCACCGGGCTTATGCGCATGATGAGGAGGAGCCGAGAATAGGCGCTTCAAGTCCGCGTCGCAAACAGGAGGCCCCTGCACCCGATCGCGACGGTCCGTGCGGACGTATTGTTCCCGCTGGGTCGCCGTCAGGATGCGCAGCGGATTGCACTCTTCGCACGTCGCGAGAGCCGGCGCTCCGACAAGCCTCTTCATAATGACGCCCATACATATCTTCTTCATCACGGGGCACGCTCGACGGCGCTCTTCCGACATCGAATTCGGCGTCCGCCATACGGCGAAGGTGGCAGCACAATACTTCGGATCACTCTGAAGAACGTCGTCATCCGATCACAACCGTTCCGGTTCATTCCGGCCGCTGACAGGGCCTTCTAAGAACATCGTCCCCTTCATCCTGCATACAACAACTTCGAAATTCGCTCTACGTCGCTTCAAAAAATATAGCACGTAGGCTGCTGCTCAGCCCGCGCCACGGGAATGGGTCGCTGAAAGAGGAAAAAATTGTCCTTAAGAGTTCAAGAATGGACCGGAACGGCGAGGTGTGGACCCCATTTCAGACAGTACACCATCAAAAATTCGGTAGGAATCGCCGGCATCGCTCACGGCCGGCGTAACCTAACAGCGCGATTCAAACGGCGAAGCTCGACGGCCAGCCATTGCACCCTCCATCGACAGCGTCATAACTGAGCGGGTACAATCGCTGCCATGCAACGTCCGACGCCCCATCCGCTTGTTTCCCAGAAGCTCGACGAAGAAACGGACAAGCTCCAAACGCGCCTCTGCCGATTAGTCGGACAAGCGATCGCGGATTATCGGCTCATCGAAGACGGCGACAAAGTCATGGTCTGTCTCTCCGGCGGCAAGGATAGTTACGGCTTACTCGATATCTTGCTGGTCCTGCAACGCCGCGCCCCCATTCGCTTCGAGCTGATCGCCGTGAACCTGGATCAGAAGCAGCCTGGCTTTCCGGCCACCGTGCTGCCGGATTACCTCACCAGCCGCGGGATACCGTTCCACATCGAGTCTCGGGATACCTACTCAATCGTGAAGCGACTGATCCCAGAGGGACAGACGACCTGTTCGCTGTGCTCACGGTTACGCCGCGGGCATTTGTACCGCATTGCGGGCGAACTGAACGCCACGAAGATCGCCTTGGGGCATCACCGCGATGATATTGTCGAGACATTGTTCCTCAACCTCTTTTACACCGGCAAGCTCAAGGCGATGCCACCCAAGCTGCGCTCGAAAGACGGCCGGCATCTCGTGATCCGGCCATTAGCCTTCGTGAAAGAAGCGGATTTGGCGCGGTATGCGCAGTTGCGGGCCTTCCCGATTATCCCCTGCGACCTCTGTGGATCTCAGGACGATTTGAAACGGAAGAAAGTGAAGACCTTCCTTCGCGAATGGGAGGAAGGATCGCCCGGCTGTTCCGATAGTATTGCAGCGGCACTGGCCAATGTTGCGCCGTCGCTCCTCATGGATCCCCGGCTCTTTGACTTTCATTCGCTCGGGCGGACGGAAGGCAGCCAGGCGGAAGGCGATGCCTGGCTGGATGACCAGCCGGAAACCGTAACCAACAAGTCCGCCAAGTCCGCTGATGTGAGCACCGCACTCCTGTCCATCCTCCAGACGCCGTAGAATCCGAGAGAAATGAGCAGGGCGCCCACTGACAACATGGGCCAGGCCGAGCCTCCCTTGTGGTCCATCGGGCTGGCCGTGCTGCTCATCTTCGTCGCCCCGGTCATCCTGTACTCTTTCGCACCGACCGAGCCGCTTCGCGGAGGCGATACGATTTTTTCCGAGGGTCAACAGCGGGTGGCCATCTTCAGAAACGCGGCACCCGGTTCGGGTCCACACCCGGACGCTTGTCTACTCGATCCCGGTAATCCTCTGATCATCATGGAGGCCGCGGCGGACCGAACAGACGGCAGGCTTCTGGCTCAAGTGCAAGGCAATCAGATAACCGACTGGCCTTTTTGCCCGGCGCTCACTGAAGTCCTGCTCACGCCCCGCCAGATTTTTCAAAAGCCGGATGTGCTCAAAGAGGTAAAAGACAAGATCGCAAACCTCTTGAGGCCGTAGCGTCCTTGCTGGATCAAGTTTTGAGGCGAGCTGCAAACTGTTTGCGGAATTTGGCGACTTTGGGACCGACCACAACCTGGCAGTACCCCTGCAGCGGATTGCGTGCGAAATATTCTTGATGGTAGGTCTCGGCCTCATACCACGTCGTGGCGGGCGCGAGTTGGGTCACGATGGGCGCAGGATACAATTTCTCTTTATTGAAGCTCGTGATCAGTGCTTCGGCCGTCTTCTTCTGTTCCTCCGAGTGATAAAAAATGGCCGACCGATATTGGGTACCGATATCGCCGCCTTGACGATTGAGGGTGGTTGGATCATGGATTACGAAGAATATTTCGAGCAGTTCCTGGTAGGAAATGATATGCGGGTCAAAGGTGATGCGGACCGCTTCTGCGTGCCCGGTCCGACCGCTGCATACCGCTTCATACGTCGGACGCTCAAGTTGACCGCCGATGTACCCTGATTCGACCGCCACCACTCCTTGTATTTGGTCGTAGACCGCCTCGAGACACCAAAAGCAGCCACCTGCAAGGGTGGCCACTTCCGATCCGGGAGTATGAGGTTGTTCCAGAACCATTTCGCATCCTCAAAGGGTGGAGCGCCTTACTCCTCCTCTTCCTCCTCGATATCCTCAATGCCCTCGTAGCTCATTTCCGAGAATGCGGCTGTGGCTTTTTCGCAAGCGGTCTCGATCATCTCTTCCGCATCCTCTGCCGAATCCGCATTCACCAAGAACTTCACCGTGATCGCATACCGTTGTTCCACTCTCGGCTCCTTTCAAAATGTAGTGCGACGATAATCATCGATTCGTACGACAGGCACGGTCGCCATGTCAACGGTGACTGACGAGACAGTTAAAATAAGGTGAGACGCGGGACCTTGGGGGGGAAAGCTGGGCACAGACGACAGGATTGACAATCCGAATTGCGGCGTCAACCACCCTGTTCAAGGCTGTGAATCACGATCTTGAGTTTGGCTTGTTCTTCTGGGCGTACACGGATAAAGGCGATACCGAACGTCGTGCCTTGGACCCACCGAACGTGGGCTTCATCAATTCGAAGCGGCCAATCCAGACCGGGAACGTGGATTCGACATTCAAACGAGTGCCCCTCTGCGACGCGCATCTCGCTTTCGATCCGGCATCCGCCCTGGGAAAGATCGAGCGCTCGCCCCCGGCCCTCCACATGCTGACCGAAGAAGGTGCTGCGAAATTGTGTTGTAAACCGCGGCTCGATCCGGCGCTCATCCGGCTGGGCCTTTGGTGGCTTCCGTCTGGGTTTGGAGAGCGGCGTGAACTTGGACGGCCCTGGCATACGCATACGCTCATCTCACTGTTTGGAAATTAGAGCACCAGCGGATAGGGTCCATTCGGCCGAGAGAAACCTGTCCCGATGAATGACTTATTTCTTGGTGGAAAGGAGCATGTGTCCGCGCCGGTTTTGCTGATAGCACGACTCGTGCGGATCAAAACAAAAGGGCCGCTCTTTTCCGAAGGACACGATGGCCACCTGCTTGGGGCTGACACCCGACTCGATCAAATAGGCGCGCGCTGCCTTTGCCCGTTTGTCACCCAGCACCATGTTGTAATCGGAGGTGCCCCGTTCGTCGCAGTGCCCTTCGATCTTCAGCATGGCTCCCGGATGATCCTTCAAGTAGCTGGCGTCACGATCCAATGATTCCATCCCAGCGCGAGACACGATCCATTGGTCATAACCAAAGAAAACATCCAGCAACCCCGCCTCCATCGCGAGCTTTTCTTCCCTGGTCAATTCGGCACTTCGTCGATGAGTCGCATCCGACGGAGAGAGCGAAGTAGCGACCCCGCCTGGCACGGGGGTGAGCCGCTCCTCGGACGGATGCCGCGAAAATCCGCTCAGTTCCCGGTTTGATTCCTTGGGCGACAGACTTGGAAGAGTCGAGTGCCGACCCCCAGTGGAAGAGTCTGAAGAAGATGGAGAGGAAGAGGCCGATTCGGTCTCGCCGCCGGACTGGAGCTACTTCACTCCACAGCCCTGGCTGAATACAAATACCATTCCTGCGATCGCGATGCCTCCACACTTCGCAACTGTTCTCTTCATGACCCTTCTCCTCTTCATTTCCATGAAAACCACCCATGCCATCTAATATGGCGGTGGACTGCTCACCTCAACTATAGCACCGGCTCTCAAAACGGCCCGGGGCGCCCTTTGGTCAAGGACGAGCACAAGGAAGCATCTAGACTTCAATGGGTTATAGACCGAATGTCTTGCAAGGGTCGACGCAGACAGGGTTGAGGGACCTGGATGATCCCGGAAAAACTCATACAGGACAATCGCCAGGGCGCGAGCGCGCCCTCACGATCAGAGGCAATTGAGCAGTGAAGAAGATTTCGGCGGGAGCTACAGCTTACCGATTCGCTTTTCTATCGGACCACCGCACGGGTCGAAGCACGGCACCTAATCCTGCGACAGCACAAATGAAGACTAACATGGCCAATGCAATGACTAGAATAAAACCTGCTCTTACATCGTGCAATACGGGGACCATATATTCCCTCCTCTTGCTCGAATAGCCACTCTGTACCTGTCCAAAACCCTGAACCAAAGACCAGTGAGCGAGCCTCCGACATAAGATCGTACCTTCCTCCCTCCCTTTGTCGGTCGAAAGGCTGTGTATCCTTACCTTGTCATTGTCTCTTCAACTGCTAACCTAGTTCAAGAGGGACCGTCAAAACTATGCAGCTTAGGAGGGGGATTGAGTGGGAGCCACAGCCTGAGGACCGGGACTAGTCCCTAATGCAACAGTTGAGCCGGGAGTCTTGCCGCAACTTCATCGGCGTTGTTGCGAGTCCTTGGTTCTCAAGTCGGTGAATGGATTCGTACTGATGCTCCCGCCGATCTTGAAGATGGTTTGAGATAGCGGCGGTGGAAGACTGCGGCATCAACGATAGGTCCTCCTAGTGGGTCCATGATGAAGCGGTCGGTACAATGACTGGTGACCGGCCGATTCCGCACAACCCAAGGAGGCACGTTATGAACAAATCCAGATTTGGCGCAGTAGCATTGATTGTTGGTGGAGTATGTTTTGCGGTCATGACAGGAAACGCCCTCGCTCAAGCAGGAACAGGCCCGGGTTCTGGGGTTCCCGGTCTAGGTGGTTCATCGTCAGGATCGGCGATGGATCCTCACAAGGGTACGGAATCAGGCGCGAAACGCGACCCCCATTCTGGAACGATCGTTCCGGATTCAGGGCACAGCCAAAGTTCTCAAGGCATCGCCGAAGTGCCTCCCGGACTTGGTGAAAAGGGCACGGGTCAGACTCAAAGTACCACAGAACGATCCGGAGGCCACAAGAGCGGCCAGGCAGAAAGTATGGCTAAGTCCTCGGCGGAAACTGGCCAAGGCAAAACTGAGAATGCGATGAAGCAACAGTCAAAAGAGAAGAGCAATCGTTGAATTTTTCTCTGACATAGGGACGCCAATCGAAGGGTCGGCGTCAATGCAGCGTCATGTCCACTCGGAGACGAGAGTAAAGGGTGAGGAGGGCATGAGAGCAGAAGAAAAGAAAAGACTGTCTTCGGCTTTGTCCATGCCCTGCTACGCCCTCATCATCCGACACCGCCGACCTTAGGCAGCCGTTCCAGAACTTTCCTGATTAGGCTGTCTACGGCGAATGTATTTTCTTAATGCAGCCTCGGCCGGTTTCTTGCCCACGATGCGCTGGAACTGACGATAGGTGTTGCATTGCCCACAACTGATCAGCAACGGAGCCTGATACTTGATGTCGAGGATGCGGGCCTCGGTGTCTTCATAGATCCAAATGAGATATGCCATAAGTCCGTAACACACACTCCCCTGCAAACCGATTAATACCACAGCCGTCTGGCCGAAAGATGAGCAAATCGCTTTGAATTCTCAATCTAGAGAAGGTATGAAGTAGGCACCACATAAGCGGTATTAGGGAAAGCGCTAGTTAATGAGGCGGCAATCCCGTGACTTCCAGTTATTCGTAAGAAATAGACTCACAGGTTGTACGGGAAGCATGTTTCCCAACAACCTATGACGGTGGGGGGCGCGGAGCGGTGTCTAGCCGTTCGGTCTACAGCCAGAACCGGCGACCAACCCAGTGTCGCTTTATAGAGACGGCCAGAATATGACAGCCGATCGAGCTTTGAGGAGGTGGAACTGCTGGCCTGACTGTGTAAACTATATTGGTGCGCCCGGCAGGAATTGAACCTGCGACCTACGGGTTCGAAGCCCGGCGCTCTATCCAACTGAGCTACGGGCGCATGCGGACAGTTCAAGCATGTTGTCGAGGAGTTGTCAAGGACGGAACCCCGGGACAGTCTTTAGGACGCCGGATCGCATGCGGCGAGAACATCCTCGGCGATCTGCTCAATGGAACGTCCGTCGGTGGACACGACATGGTGGGCCGCTGCCTGGTATTTGGGCCGTCGCTCCCGCAGGACCTCTTCGATCTCTTCAATGAACGACTTGGCCCCGGTCAGCGACGGGCGTTGCGTGTCTCTACCGATTCGGCCGGTAATCGTGGGCACCGACGCGGTGAGCCACACGAGCGTGCCGTTCTTCCTAAGCGCCTCGACGTTCTCCGGTCGCAGGATTGCTCCGCCACCCGTGTCAATTACCAGATCTGACCGGCCGGCCAACTCCTGGCAGACCTGCGACTCAAGACCGCGAAAGTGCTCCCATCCATGCAGCGTCACGATCTCGGGAATCGTGCGGCCTGCTCGTTTCACAACCTCGGCGTCGGTCGAGATCAGTTGGCGTCCCAGGCGCGCGGCCAGTACTTGGCCGACTGTGCTTTTCCCGGTCCCACGATATCCGATCAGGATGATGTTCATTGAAAGCGCGATTCCAGGACGGCCCGCATGACCTCAAGCGGAGCCGGCCGATTGGTCCAGAGTTCACATTGAGCCGCGGCTTGGTTGAGAAACATTTCCAGCCCCGGGATGATCATGCACCCCGATTGCTTGGCCTCGCGCAGCAACCTCGTTTCCCGGGGATTGTAAACGATGTCCATCACAGCGAGTCCGCGGTGGAGCATGGAAGCCGGCACACAGGTCGCGTCGATTTTAGGATGCATGCCGAGGGGCGTGCAGTGAATCAACACCTGGGCCTCCGGAAGAATCGTCCGAAGCGTCTCGTCATCCAGATGGCGATCATCTACCGCCAAAGAGGTCTTCGACCGGACATCGGCCGCTAAGGTGGCCCGCTCCCGCTCATCCACCCCAAGAATCGTGAGTCTCTCCGCCCCGGATTCCGAGGCCAGCCCGAACGCAATGGCTCTCGCCGCGCCGCCGGACCCGAGCACAACGATGTGCCGGCCCCTGAGTTGAGCGCCGCCGTCTCTTAGAGCGCGCAATGCGCCCGTCGAATCGGTGTTGTAACCGGTCAGCCGCCCGTGGTCGGCTACAATGGTATTGATTGCGCCGATGTTCGCTGCCGTCGGTTCGACCTGATCAAGAAACGGCATGGCACTGACTTTATGGGGGATGGTCACGCTGGCCCCGCGGAAATTGCCGAGGGCACGAAGACCTTTAAGGGCCTCGCCGATCGCTTCGACCCTCCAGGCCAGGTAAACGCAATTGATTCCCAGTTGGTGGAAGGCCGCATTGTGGATGGCGGGAGAGAGGGAATGCTCCACCGGATTGCCGATCACGCCGCAAAACTGTGTCTGTGCGTTGATGTCCATAAGCGCTCATTCTGTTGGGCACGACGGATCGGCGCCGGCCGAATCTCACCAGGCAGTCTTGCCCCCGTCAATGGTAAAGGTTCCTCCCGTCACCCACGCCGCCTCATCCGAGGCGAGGTAGAGAACCATATGGCCGACCTCTTCCGGTTGCCCGAGCCGACGTATCGGGTAATCGGCCAGGATCGGATCGAGCTGCTCGGGGTTCGCCATCAAGGGCGCGGCCATCGGGGTTGCAATTAGACCCGGGGTGACGACGTTGCATCGAATGCCATCCTTGGCATAGTCGAGGGCCATGGCCCTCGTGAGTGCATTGAGCGCGCCTTTGGATGCCGCATACACCGGCAACATCGGAATGCCGACCAGACTCGCAATCGAGGAAATGATTACGATCGATCCACGGCGTTGCTTCAGCATTTGAGGCAGCGCCGCGCGCGTCATCCGAAACACTCCGGTCACATTGACGTCGAGCACGCGCGCCCAGGTCTCGTCATCCACTTCATGGATACGGCGTCCGAAATCGCCGACACCGGCATTGTTGACCAAAATGTCCAGGGATCCAAATTGTTGGATCGCCTGCTGCACCGCCAATCGCGCATGGGTCTCATCGGTGACGGAGCCGGCTACCGCCAGACATTGCCCCTGTTCCTGCCGGATCTCCTGGGCCACCCGATCCAGTGCATCCTGGCGGCGGCCGGTAATCACCACGGCCGCTCCTTCGCGGCCAAAGATTTTGGCGACCGCCTCCCCGATACCCGCGTTGCCACCGGTCACCAAGGCGACCTTTCCAGCCAGTCGACTACTCATCAGATGCGCTCCTCGCCGTCTGTCGTGAGATCAGTCGCGCGGGGTGCTTCGTGCTCTGGCTGCATGGTGGCCGGACCCAGAAGTCCCGGTTCGATTTTTCTCGCCACCGTGATGAATCCGGAATGGGCCACCATCCGGTGATCCGGCCGCACACTGCGCCCCTGGACGGACCAGGTCCGCAGCAAGGTTTCAAACGTGTGGATCATCCCGAACACAGTGGCCCGTTCAAGCGCGTCGACAGTTTGGGTAATCTGCGGGACGGTCGGGACGAAACTGAGATAGATGCCTCCTGATCGAAGCGCGTTCGCCGCATGCGGAATCACCTGCCAGGGCTCGGGAAGGTCGAGCACCACCCGGTCAAAGGGAAGGCCATCCTCCAGCAACTCTATCCCTTCATAGGCGTTTTTCCGCAAGGAGACGAGGTTGGGCACCGGCCCCATGTACCGATGGATATTGTTTAGGGCCGTGCGGGCAAATTCTTCCCGCATTTCATAGGTAACCACGAGGCCGGCCGGTCCGACCGCCCGCAACAAGGCCATAGTCAGGGCACCGGATCCAGTGCCCGCTTCAAACACCCGAGCGCCGGGATACACGTCCGCCCACATCGGCATCAGGGCAAGATCTTTCGGATACAGCACCTGAGCGCCGCGCGGCATTTTAAGAACATAGTCGCCGAACGTCGGCCGCAGGGCCAACATTTTTTTGCCCCCGGATAGCGTGACGACAGTCCCGTCCGGCCTTCCAATCAGGGTGTCATGGGGGATCGTCTGGCCGCTGAACTGGTACGTCTCTCCCGTCTTCAGCGTGAGGGCATACTGGCGGCCCTTCTTGTCCACCAAGTGAATGCGTTCACCGTTGCTGAGCTGTGACATGGCGCGCATTCTAGGTGTCCATTCCGTGGTTTGCAACCAACGCTGGTTCCTTGATAGGGTGAGGATCGTTTACACTTACTCATTTGCGCCACCACTCGTTCCCACCGGAGAGCCCTATGCGTGGCCGCAATTCCCGGTCTGCTCAACTTGTCACTCGCACCGTCGGCCCCGGGCCGGCCGCGCTCTTACTGCTCTGCCTCGTATTCCTCGCCTCGCACATACAGGCGGCAGGCGCAGCAGAAGTGGTCGTCGCCACCTATGAGGGAGTCATCAATCCTGTCGCGGCCGAATATCTTCACGACGCGATTGTCTCCGCGGAATCGACCGGCGCCACCGCCCTGATCGTGAAACTGGATACGCCCGGAGGGCTCGATACGTCCATGCGCCTCATCGTGAAGGACATCACCGCCTCCACGGTGCCCGTCGTGGTGTTTGTCGCCCCCTCCGGAGCCCGTGCCGCATCGGCCGGAGTCTTTCTCACCATGGCGGCGCATGTGGCCGCCATGGCCGCTGGGACGAATATCGGCGCGGCGCACCCCGTAGCCATGGGGGGCGGCGAAATGGATACGACCATGAAGGAAAAGGTGGAAAACGATGCGGTGGCCTACATTAAGAGCCTGGCTCAACAGCGAGGCCGGAACGTCGCCTGGGCGGAAGATGCCGTCCGCAAGAGCGTCTCGGTCACCGAGCAAGAAGCACTCAAACTGAAGCTCATCGATATTGTGGCGGATGACGTGCCGGCGCTGCTTACGCAGCTGCATGGTCGGAAGGTGACCGTCTCAGGCGGGTCCGTCACGCTCATGACCGACGGGGGACCGGTCCGCGAGTTTTCAATGGGTCTTCGTCTCGAATTGTTGCAGGCCCTCAGCGACCCGAATATCGCCTACCTGCTCATGACCATCGGTACCGTCGGCATTCTCGCCGAACTCTACAATCCGGGCGCCATCCTACCCGGCATCGTGGGTGCTATCAGCTTAATCCTGGCCTTTTATTCGCTGCAGTCGCTCCCGATCAATTATGCGGGCGTGTTGCTGCTGATCTTGGGCATCGTCTTTTTCGTTCTGGAAGCCTCCGTGGTGAGCTATGGGCTTTTGGCCCTGGGCGGCGTCGCCTCCATGCTGTTCGGCTCGCTGATGTTGATCAAGTCCGACGCCGAAATGTTTCAGCTCAGCTGGGCGGTGATCATTCCGGTCATCATGACGACTGCGGCCGTAACGCTATTCCTCGTGGGCATGGGAGTGCGCGCGATGCGGCGGGCGCCGGAAACAGGCAGCGAGGGCATGGTAGGCATGATCGGTATCGCCAAGACTTCGCTAGCCCCCCACGGTCAGCTGAGCATCCACGGAGAACTCTGGGACGCCATCAGCGATGTCCCGGCGGAACCGGGTACAATGGCCAAGGTGCTCCGCATCGAAGGGCTGACCCTGTACGTCACTCCCATGGATCACAAGAAAGAGGCCTAATCATGCTGCTCAGCCCGCTCACCTTGCTGCTCCTGTTCCTCGTGATTGTGTTTATGGGATTTAAAGTCCTCCCCGAGTATGAGCGTGCGGTGATCTTCCGATGGGGGCGCCTGGCACGGGGCATTGTGGGAGGCAACGGACCGGGCGTGCTGATCATCCTGCCCCTGATCGACAAAATGGTTCGAGTAAGTCTTCGGACAGTCACCATGGATGTCCCGCCGCAGGACGTGATCACGAGAGACAATGTGACCGTGAAAGTGAATGCAGTTATCTATTTTCGCGTCGTCGACCCGCAACGGGCCATTGTGCAGGTGGAAGATTATCTCTATGCGACCTCGATGATGTCCCAGACCACCTTACGGAGTGTCCTGGGCCAAAGTCAGCTCGATGACTTGCTCTCCAAGCGGGAGCAGATTAATGCGGATCTCCAAAGGATTATCGACCAGCAGACCGAACCCTGGGGCGTCAAGGTCACTGCCGTCGAGGTGAAAAACGTCGATCTGCCCCAGGAAATGCAACGGGCCATTGCCCGTCAGGCCGAAGCGGAGCGGGAACGGCGTGCGAAAGTCATTCACGCCGAAGGTGAATTCGAAGCTTCCCAACGGCTGGCCGACGCGGCGCATGTCATGAGTCAAAACCCCGTTGCCCTGCAATTGCGCTATCTTCAGACCTTGGTGGAAATCGCGGCCGAAAAAAACTCTACGACGATTTTCCCGATTCCGATCGATACCCTCGCGCCGTTTCTCAAAGGACTGACGGGAAAAGACGTGTGACATATCGGCCCAGGCGGGCGCGACTTTTACCATATATGCCGCACAATAGAGACAGTTCATCTCCATCTCCTCATTAGCTCCCCTTAATCTTTCAGCTTTTCCGATATGATCAGCTCCCGCCATTCTCATGTTCAATCCAGCATCCCTTTTGCTTCGTAGATTACACAGATTGCTCTGAATCAGATGTGAATCTTCTTGGCACCCTACG
>CBDIWQ010000297.1:0-11683 GCA_965285965.1 uncultured bacterium
GACGATATGGACTCGTATTGCCGGTGGCGGTGGGGCTCGCACTGATGATGGGCGGGACGGCGTGGGCCAAATCTGAAACCAAGGACAAACTGCAAATGTCGCAAAGTGCGACGATCACGATCGATCAAGCCATCAAGACCGCCACCGACAAGGTGCCGGGCAAGGTCATCGAGGCGGAATTGGAAAAGAAGCACGACAAAGCCGTCTGGGAAGTCGAGATCGCCACGGCCGACAACAAGATCATGGAAGTGCACGTGGATTCCATGTCAGGTTCTATCATCGATGTGGAAGAGGAAGGTGCGCACAAGGCGAAAAAGAAATAACTCAGGCGTTCGGCCACCTCGTCGGGAGAGAGAGGTGGCCGAACGCCGGACGGGTGTCCTCCTTGCGTCACCCGTCCAATCATGGTACCGTCAGCCTCCCGCGTAACACGCCGCGCTGCCGGGAGCCGCCTCCTAAGCGCACAGCTTTACGCACTTGCTCTTTCATCCTGTGGTCAGACACCGCTGAGTCGATGTAGGCCTAGCCGCCTCTCCCTGCACGTCTTCCTCAACAGTCGATGATTGGTTCCCTACAACCCAGTGAGGTATGTCGTTGTTTTTTAAATTGTGGTCTCCTATCCAGGTCTTCCTGCGCGATGCCGCAGGCAGTCTCTCTCACCTTATCATCGTCGCGTTGAGCGCCGGCATTGCGCTCTCGCTCCCGTTCGGCGCGCACCAGTTCCTGTCCATCTGGTCACGGATCGAGCAGAACCGGTATGCCCTGGTCAGCATGGAAATCTGCACGGGCGTCCTCTTTATGCTCGGCCTGAACTATGTCCGTCGCAGCATCCGAGACCATGCACTGGCAGCGGTCGCCACCGGAGCCGGCCTGGTCTCGTTTTATCCCCGGCGAACCACGACGGCACAACGGCGCATCCAACAACTGAAAGAAGATCAAGGGAAGGGCCGCACCATCATGGTGATGGGATCCAGCGGCTACAGCACCTTTGTCGACCAGGTCGGAAGTCTGTCCTCCGTGCTGGACAAGTGCCTCGGCGCACAAATTCTGCTCGTGAATCCTTGCGGCCGGGAAGCCAGCACCCGGATTCGCGCCAATGGACGGACCGAACACACCCTCTCCACCTTCCGGGACGAAATCAGACAGAGTATCGCGCTCCTCAAGCGTCTGAAGGCGATGGGGAAGGCCGTCACATTGAAGCTCTACGCGGATCCTCCGCTGGTCAAGATGGTCATCCTGGGAGATTACCTGTGGCTCCAGCATTACCATGCCGACCTGGACGCCGAAACGATGCCCGAATACGTGCTGCGCCACAACCGCCGGGACCATGGCTTGTACACACTCTATACGCATTATTTTGCGCAGCGATGGCAGAACGCCGAGATTCCTGAATACGACCTGGACACCGACGAGCTGGTGTATCGGAAGGCGGGCACGGAGATTCGACGCGAACGGTTTGAGATGACGGGTGGCGAGATGGCCCTGCCCAAGCTGCACGACTATGAACCGGCACCGGCCACGTGAGACAACGGCTCAGCTGTAGCCGGGGGGATCCTCGCGGTCCTCTCCAAGCAGCACCTTCGCTTCTTGCGCTTCGAGCTCCTGCATCTCCGTCACGATGCCGAGCAGCACCTGGCGACGTTGTTGAATTCCGGTCTTGGGCCGGTCCTGTTCCGGTGTTTCTTGTGCCGATTCCGGCAGGTTGACCAGCGCCTCCGCCTCCGCCAAACAGGCATACTTATACGCCTCCAGATAAGCGTGGCCCGCTCCGTACAACTTTCCCAACAGCGCTTCCGTTTCAGCGTCGAAGGTGTCGAGCAGTGGGACGACGGGCGCCCGGTGATCCAGCTGCTCAAGCTTATCAATCTGGGCTTTCAGTTCGTCGCTGCGCGAGTGCGGCGCATACGAGCTGTTGGATGCATCGGCGTAAGACATATCCTCACCTCATGGATGAACAATGACAGATGACAGCATAAACCTAATATGCAAACCCATATTCCGTGTACATGGCCATCGGCCGTTTCGTCGCCTGGGGAGATCTCTAGCGGCCGGTAGGCGGTGGCCATGGGAGAAAAGAGGAAAAAGAGAGGCAGGGAGACCGGCTGAGAATCAACGAGCAGATTCTGGCAGATCGTTATGAGCTCCGTGGGCCACCACTTGTCCTTCTACCGAGGTGGGGGACCGGTGTCACCTAGGGAGCCCCCTGGCTGGAGTCAACGGCTCATGCTGTGTCGTGGCCTCATCGCGTTTAGGGGATTTGAGAGTAGGCCTCTCCGCCGGACATAGACTTTAATTTCTTCATCACATGCGGGTTTCCGGAACGGATGCCTGTCCCATCCATACTAAGGGAGGTGCGCATGAGACTGCTGATGACCCTCTGGATCGCGCTCGCGACGTGGGCGCCCACTTTGGCCTTCGCAGAAGAAGAGATACACGGCGGTTATCGAGGGATCGCGTCCATCTATTACACCCTCATGTGGGTCATCCTCTGTTATGGCTTATACGATTCGTTCGGCAAGAAGGCTCTGTATGTGGGCGGACCGCTGGTGGCCGTATTCCTGTACTTCCTGCTGCCTTCCGTATAGTCGGGAAACCTGCGCGGCATGCGACTGCAGACCCATCCCGGAGTGTCGTCATCCCATGTCCTTCAAGACATGATCCGGGTTGCGGTCCCGCGCAATGGTTTTCATGAGCTGGTCACCGAACAGCACGACGACACCATTGCGGTGATCCTTCACAATCATGGAGGCCGACGGCGCCTTGAACGTCGCCACGTCACCGTCGAGCCACGCGCTGCAGGTATACGGCAGCTGGTCCAGAACCGTCTCGACACGGTATTCATGGCGGAGCCGGTATTGCAGCACATCGAATTGGAGGCGGCCGACCGCGGCGACGAGCGATTCCATGTCGTTGAGGCTGCGGAGGATCTGGACCGTGCCTTCCTGCGCCATTTGTTCCATGCCCTTGTCAAAGCTCTTGCGCTTGCCGACATCCGTGGGCCGGATGCGGGCAAAGATTTCCGGCTGGAACTGCGGCAACGACTTGAAGTTGAATCCCCCGGTCACGGAAATGGTGTCTCCGATGGCAAAGAGGCCGGGATTGATGATCCCGATCACGTCGCCGGCATAGGCTTCTTCCACCGTGCTGCGCGTCTGCGCCACGAGACTGTGCGGCCGCGACAGGCGCACGTCGCGCCCCAGGCGATGATGTTTGACGACCATGTCCCGTTCGAAGCGTCCCGAGCACACACGGAGAAAGGCCGTGCTGTCGCGATGTTTGGGATTCATGTTGGCCTGCAGTTTGAATACGTAGGCGCTAAAGGGAGAATCCACGGGATCGATGGTCATTTCGCGGCCGTCCTCGGCATCGGCCAACCGCGCGCCGGGGCTCGGGGCCAGCCGCACGAAGGCGTCCAGGAAACTCTCGATGCCGAAATTGGTCAGCGCCGAGGCAAAAAAGACCGGCGTCACCTCGCCTTGTAAAAAACGGTCCCGGGAAAACGGATTACCCGCGATGTCCAGCAATTCCAGGTCATGCCGCACTTCAGCCAGCGCGTCGGGAGAGACGCGCTGGGTCCGCTCCAGATCGCCCAGCAGGAGATCCTCCACGACCACCTTCGTCGCTCCGCCGGGCGCGGTCTTGCTGAACAATTGGACGCGCCCATCGGCCCGGTTGACGATGCCGGCGAACTCGCTTCCCGACCCGACGGGCCAGTTAATCGCGCTGGCGTGAATGTCGAGCGCCTGTTCCACTTCCGTCATCAGGTCGAGCGGCGGGCGCCCGGGCAAATCCATCTTGTTGATCAAGGTCAGCACGGGGATGCGCCGCAGACGGCAGACTGCAAAGAGCTTTCGGGTCTGCGCCTCGACTCCCTTGGCGGCATCGATGACCATGATGGCGCTGTCCGCCGCGGTCAGGGTCCGGTACGTGTCCTCCGAAAAGTCCTGGTGTCCCGGCGTATCGAGCAGATTGATGACGGCATCCTTATAGTGGAACTGCATGGCGGACGCGGTAATGGAGATGCCGCGCTCTTGCTCCATCCCCATCCAATCGGAGGCCGCCACCTTCCCGCCTTTGCGCCCGCGCACCATGCCGGCCGTGCGGATCATGCCGCTATAGAGCAGCAGTTTTTCCGTGAGCGTGGTTTTTCCCGCATCCGGATGGCTGATGATGGCGAACGTCCGGCGTTGGGCCGCCGCCGCGGCCAGTTCCCCTTGAGCCGATGCATCACTGGTGATCATGGGTCGGCAGCATACCACACCGGAATCTCAAAACGGGAAGCAGATCGCGACCCGTAGCTTTCGCTGACTGCCGGAGCCGGCAAAGGTTCTGCATGAACCCCCATCGAGGCCCGCCCGCCGGATTCTGGAGCTACACGGATGGCTGGGACGGTTGATGTCCCCGGCATTCGGCATGGGGACAATGACACTTGCCGGACGGAAGGCCGTTGCGGCATTCGTCGCTACAGAACTCCTTCGAATCCGGCACATGGCATGTACACAAAGGAACTGCACATTTTTTCATGGATGCCTCCCGGGGTTATAGGTGGATGCAAATTGCCGGTGAAGGTGCAAGTGAAGTGCCTCGGGTATGAGCCTCATGCTTGCACGTCCTTATTGAAAGGAGAACAGACATGCCTGCCAAGAAAAAGCAGACCTCGCCACAATCAAACTCGGGGCGCCGGCGGCCCGGGACAACGGCCGGTTCATCGAAGCCACGGGGAAAGACCTCGGGGAAGAAACGTTGGTCTGCATCGGTGATGCAACAGAGCGATGCTCTCGACCTCGAGCCGGGGGTGTTTCGAATGAGGAGCCCCGGCACAATAGCCGCCTCGCTGAAACACTCCGCTGAAGCAAGCCGACGCCGGAAAGGAACGCCCTATCAATCCGCCATGTCGATGTTGACGTTCTTTATCAATCGCGCAGGACGCCAATTGAGCGCCGGACGCAGACGGATACTTGAACGAGCCAAGGCCGAACTGCGGAAGGTCTTCGGCCGGGCGGCGTGATCCCTTCTCGACCGGCATCCTGTTCCGTTAGTGATTCCACACCCGTCCGGAGGGAGATGGCGGAGTACGGAGTCAGAGGCAGCAGGCCCTGGACAACGGTCGCAGCTCAGCTCTCTGGTTCACCCAGCGCGGATGCCAGCAGATCCAGCCTCGTGATCCATCCGGCTTCCGTAAACGCGGCGGAGTCCGTTATGTGCCGGCGCAACTCGTGGGTCAACGTCAACTCGCATCCCGCCCCGGTGGAGAGCAGATCGACGATGACACGCGATTGTTCCTCGGACACCCCTCTGATACCCCAGGTGAACACGAGGCGCCGCGGACGATCCATCTGGAGATAACGCCCCACATGCGTAATCTCCTCGCCGTGACGGGAGACCACGAAGGTAAAGGACCCGCCTGAGCGCGCATCGATGGTCAACCGGACCACCTGTTCATCACGGACAGCCGGGCCGAACATCCACCGGCCGAGCATCGATGGGTCCAGCCAGGCATCGTAGACCTGTTCCGGTGACGCGTTGAATCGACGTTCGACGTACACATGCAACTTGTCTTGTATGGCCATGCCAGACCCTACTCACCAGAAATTCGGCGCGTCAAGGAGCACGGTCGTGACCCGGGGGCCGGAGGTACGTTTGGCAGGCCTTCTACGATCGGTCTGTTGTGGCGGATCCCTTCGAGTGTCCCGCTTACGGGGGATCACCGGTAGAGCACGGACACGAGCGTATGATAACGTAATGGCCATGCGGCCGATGGCTTCACGCGTCTCGCTCAGACTGTGTCTCTTGGGCCTCACGCTGGTTTCGCTGGCGGTGGCCGGGTGCGCGACCACGCTGGGCACCTCCCTCCTCTACAATCATGCGGATTGGCTGCTGACGCGGCAACTCGACGGATACCTGGACTTATCTCGATCGCAAAAAGCTTTCGTGTCGGCCCGGTTAGACGGCGTGCTCGACCGGCATCGCCATGAGGCCCTGCCGCGTTATGCAGCCATCGTGTCTCAAGTGCAGCAGCGCGTCGGGCGCGGCCTCGCCGGCGAAGATCTCGAGTGGGCGTTGAGTCAGTACGACGAACTCCGAACCGACCTGTTCGCCCGCTTCGCGAAGGATGCCGCCGACTTTGTCCGCTTGGTCGAAGATCGCCAGATCCCCCGCCTTAGACAGGCGTTGCGCCAGCGGCTCGCCAAGCAGGAGAAGCTCATCCGCGACGGTCTGGACGCGCGGGTGGCGAAACGCACGGAACAGATTCTCGCCCTGACACGAGAGTGGCTGGGACCGATGACCGCGCCGCAGGAGCAGGAAATCACCCGCTTGGCCAAGGCCTTTCCGGACACGTTGCCTGCTGCCTATGCCCACCAACTCCAACGGAACCAGCAGTTGCTCGACGTCCTGGAATCGAAGCATCAGGACGAGTGCGCAGCCAGAGTGTACGACTGGCTCGTTCATCAGGAGCGCGATGCCGATCCGGGTTTTCTGGACGCCGCCGGACAGCTCAAACAACATATCCGCCAGTTCGTCCTCGCGCTTGATCGACTGGCCACACCGGACCAACGCCGCCATGTGCTGGCAAAACTCGACGACCTCGGTCGAACGATCCAGACTTTGAGCCGAGCTTAGGCTCAGGCAGACGCGCCAATCTTCGGTCTAGCTCCCGCGATCCCGACTCAGCCGCGATTGCATTGACACCAGGCCCATTGCTCGCCAGGTTCGAAGGAAGCAATCACAGGATGTTCCGTCAGATGAAATAGTTTCCAGGTTTGGCGGTCGGGCGAGCTGTCACAAAAGCCGACATGGCCGCAACAATAAGTGGACCTATGCCTGGCAGTCTTCACTACGCGTGAGGCGGAACCGGTTCACGTCGGTCACATGCCGACAGGCCATGAGGACCATAGCGCTTGACGATCGGACGCCTATTCTTCGACCCCCCGCTGCGCTATGCCGCGCGACCGTGGGGATGGACCTGGCCGTGAAGGCCACAGACCTGGCGGTATGATTCTCTGGCGTCTTTACTGCGAAAGCCGGTGATGCAGTAGGCACACAACAAGGAAAAGGCTTGCCGGCCGATGAGGGTGTTCCACAATTCTTCCAAGCGGAGCGCGGCGCGGTATTGATGTTTCTGCCAGAGCAGGCAGACCATTTCGCCGAACACGCGAACGCGCCGATCTTCGGACAACGGCGGCAGGAGTTGGCCGATCACCGACATAAACAGGTGTTCTTCAGGCCACCCGTCGACCATAAACTTCGCCATCGTCTCCTCAGCGTCATGGTACAAGACGTTCCGACTCGCGTCCCTGGGCAGGGTCCCAGCCATCTCCTCGTTCCTGAGCGCTTGTTTCATCAATTGAGTGTGCGCCGGAGTCATGAACACCGTGACCTGTTCATCGGCATACAGTCCTTCCAGGACAAAGGCACTCACCGAATCAATCAGGAACGAATCATCTTCGTAAAACTGTACGGCATGCGTGAGCATGCTCAACTGCTGCCCCTCTTGGCCGGACGGCGTCTCTTCCTTCCCGGCAGAGGATGAGCGCTCATCGTGGGCGGGGACCTGCATTGGGAAGCGGCTGACTTGTTGTTTCATGATGGTGCATCCTATGAAAAGAGCGGCGCTCTGCACACTCTGCGTTTCCCTAGAAGCCGGCCATCCTGTGCGCCACGAGAGCGCTTGCACCTGAGCGATCCATTATTCCGCACGCCTCCCGGCTGGACCGGGACAGACAGCCTTCCTGCCGGCAGACAGGGGCGTCGTCATGCCAGTAACAATCAACCCGCAAGCAACAGCGATGATCGGCGCCACGCAGGTGTACAGCGTTTTCTTTCAGTGCGAAGCCGCCGTCTGTAACGAACGGGATAGACTCGTTGGATCTTCTCTCCCTACCGGACGGAACCGCTTCAATGACCCGCAAGCCACCCAGCCAGAAGCGTCGTCATGCGATGAAAATCAGCGGGCGAGGAAAAGCGATGATCGGCGCCCGGCAGGATATGCAGCGCCTTCTCGACAGGGATGCGGTCATAGATCCGCCGCGCCTGCTCCGCCGGAATGAGTTCGTCCCGCTCCCCGTGCACCACAATCGTCGGAATCCGAAGCCGCGACGCAGCCTGGTAGGCATCGTAGCGGAGACAATCATTATAGAAGCGGCCATGCACGGGCACGTGCCCCAGCGATGCCGGCACGGTGCCGAGCCGCCGCCAGAGCTCCACCGCGGCGCGGCCGAACCGCTGCCGCAAGACGGCGGCGAAGTCGCCGACCGGACAGCGAAGAGCGAGGGCCGCCAGGGACGGATCCCGCGCCGCGGCAAGCAGCGCGACCAATCCGCCGAAGCTCGAGCCGAATAGCGCCCGTCGTCCAAAGCCCCGCTTCTGCACGATCGCCAGAGCGCTCTGCGTCTGTTCGAGCAGCGTCGTAAGCAACAGATCCTGTAATCGCCCCCCGCTCCGGCCATGGCCAAAGAAATCAAACCGCAAACTGGCCACATGCCGCTGAACCAGCAGGTCGCTCAGCGCGCGGTTCGTCACACTGTCCTTAAAACCCATGAAGCCGTGGCACAGCACGACCACCCGATCCGTCGGCACGGCGGGGGTCACCAAGGTGCCGCTGATTGGCCGCCCTTCGGCATCGTGAAACGTCAGCGATTCTTCCATGGGGCATTGTAGCAACCGGACCATCGCGGCCGGTGGCTGGTACAATGCCAGGGGGACGGATCGACCGAGCGGATGAAAGGAGACGCCATGAACCCTGCAGCGACCGGACTGATGATTGTCCTCGCGACCGTGTCCGCATCATGGGCGGAGGACGCCAGGCCGCAGCCTTCCGAACCGGCGCCCGCCGGACAGGGCGACCTGCGGATACAGGATCTTCCGAAGCCGATCCCCGAGCTGCTCGACAAGCTGCAGCAACTCAGCCGGAAGATCGAACCGGAGATCGCCAAGCTCGGCAGCACGCTCGGGAAGGAACTGGACGACACGGTCAGGCAGCTCAAGGAAGAACTGAAAGCGGCGCGGCGCGGCCAGTCTGACTGATCGAGATCACATGGAGTGCGGGAGCGCCCGCAGACGTTCGGTGAGCCGGAGATTCTCACCGTAATCCACCGGGCAGTCGATCACGGCCGGCCGGTCCAGCGTCAAGGCTTCCGCCAGCATGGTGGGGAGATCGGACGGCGCGGCCACACGATAGCCGGCGGCTCCGAAGCTTTCCGCGTAGCGCACGAGGTCCGGATTGCCGAAGTCCACGGAAGAAGCCCGGCCGAACCGCACCATCTGCTTCCAGCGGATGACGCCATAGCCGTCGTCGCGCCACACCAGGATGAGCAGCGGCACACGCAGCCGCACCGCCGTTTCCAGTTCTTGTGAATTCATCAGAAAGCCGCCGTCCCCGGTGACCGCCACCACTCGGCGGTCCGGGTACAGGAGCTTGGCGGCGACCGCACCGGGCACCGCGATGCCCATGGCGGCAAAGCCATTGGAGACAATGCAGGCATTCGGCACGTCACAGGGATACATCCGAGACATCCAGAGCTTGTGGGCGCCGACATCGCAGAGGACCAGATCGTCCGGCCGGAGCGCGGCGCGCAAGTCCGCCAGCACGTGCTGTGGACGCAGGGGCCAGGAACGTGCCTCGCTCAACTCGGCCTCGAATCCGTCCATCACCGTGGTGCGGCAGGTGCGCGCCCATGCGTCGGCGAACGGCACCAGGTCGCAGCCCACCTCCTCCAACGACAGCCGGACGTCCCCCAGCACCCCCACCTCGACCCGATAATGCTCATCCACCTCGGCGGGCGATCCGTCGATGTGCACGATCCGCTTGTCGCGACGGGCGTTCCAGAAGCAGGGCGCGTATTCGACAAAATCGTACCCCACCGCAATGACGACGTCCGCCTGTTCCATGACGACCGTCGCATAGTCCCGCGTCAGAAGACCGATCGTATACAGCGACAGCGGATCCGCATCCGGTACCACGCCCTTGGCCATGAAGGTGTGCAGCACGGGAATATGCAAACGCCGCGCGAACGCCCGGACCGCTTCTGAGGCCCGGGCGCGAATCACGCCGTTGCCCGCCAGGATGAGGGGGCGCTTCGCGCCGGCAATCGCCGCCGTTGCGCGCGCCACCTGAGTCCGTGCCGGCTCGGGCGTGACCGGGCCCTGCACATAGAGCGGCACGGCGGCGTCATCGCCGACTCGGTCCTCCGCCACATCCTCCGGCAACTCCAGATGTGTGGCGCCCGGCTTCTCCGTCTGGGCGATCTTGAAAGCCTTGCGGACCGCTTCAGGAATGATTTCGGCCCTGGGCAGCGACGTATTCCATTTGGTCACGGGCTTGAACATCGACAGCACATCGATGTACTGGTGCGACTCCTTATGCCGGCGCGTCAGCGATACCTGACCGGTGATCGCCACCAGCGGGGCCCGATCCAGGTAGGCATCCACCACACCGGTGAGCAGATTGGTGGCGCCGGGCCCCAAGGTGCCGAGGCACACCCCCGCCGTGCCCGTGAGGCGTCCATGAACGTCGGCCATGAACGCCGCGCCCTGCTCATGCCGCGTGACGATAAAGCGGATCGGCGAATCGAGCAGCGCATCCATCAGCGCCAGCGTTTCTTCGCCCGGCAGGCCGTAGATGAACCGGACCCCCTCGTTTTCGAGACATCGAATCAGCAGTTGCGCTGCGTTCATTGATCAGCAGGCTCCAGACGGCATCAAGGCTATTCTATCAATCCTCGGCCGCGGGTGCGTGCGCCAGATGACTGGATAGGCCCCCGCGTCGGCGTGACGGCCCCACGCGATTCACGACCGCCTCCGGTGATGGTCCGGTCAGTGAAGGCTGGGCAGCAGCTGTTGCAACTGGTCCAGGAACGGCCGCTGGCCGGGAAGCAGTTTGATCCGTGCACGCGACAGATCGTACCACTCCGCCCGATCCACTTCCGGAAACTCCTTCATCTGTCCGGATTTCGGCGGCCATTCCAGCGAAAAGAGGTTGCTCGTAATCGCACCGGCATCCGCGTCGCCCGCCACGGCCCAGGCGGAAATGACTTTTCCGCCCGGCTGCCTGACCGGAACCAACGGCACACAGTCCCCGCGCAGTTCCAACCCGGTTTCTTCATGAAATTCGCGTTTGGCGACGGTCAACGGATCCTCCGTTGTCTCATATTCACCCTTGGGAATGGACCAGGCCCCGTCATCTTTGTTCGCCCAGAAGGGGCCGCCCGGATGAACGAGGAACACCTCCGCCAGGCCGCGCGTCTGCCGGTAGAGCAGGATGCCGGCACTGAGCTTCTTACGCATGGCTGTCCCTTGTCATCGGACCTGTTCTTTCCGGTACGGTTGGACCATCGCATCCTCCAGGGTTTGCCCCAGGACACGGAAGCGGCATAACGGGAGATAGTAATCGAGTGAGGCGCTCCGGGTCATTGGCGCCGAGCGCATGGAGAATTCTTGGCTCACGCCGCGGGCGCCGCTATTCCCGGAGCGAACCGACATAAGACCTAAGAAAGGAAAGAGCATGACACACACTGTACTACAGAACTCCTTCTGCCGACTTCTCATCCTTCCCCTGTCGTTGGTGTCCGCGGTGACCGTCGCTCACGCGACCGGATCGGAGACAAATGGCTCCCAACTCCTGTCCGGAGACCGCGTGCTCCTCGGCACGGTCGAAGAAGTCAGAAGCGATCAGGCACGGATCGAC
>CBDIWQ010000298.1:0-6148 GCA_965285965.1 uncultured bacterium
CAACCGTAGGATAAACCGTACAGTTGTCCCTTTGCCCATCTCACTCTCAATCCAGATTCTGCCCCCGTGCGCCTCCACGACCTTCTTCACCAAAGCGAGCCCCAAACCGCTCCCGGCGGTTGAATGCTTGACCTTCATTTTTCCCTGATAAAACCGTTCGAATATATGGGGGAGATCGTCCGCCGCGATTCCCGGTCCGGCATCCGATACGGAGACTTCCAGTACACCGGCCTTGGGATCCGGTTTCATCAGGACTTTTACGACGGCGCCTTCCGGACTGAATTTCAGCGCGTTGGAAAGCAGATTATCCAGTACCTGCTCCATACGCGGCCCGTCCGCCTTGACCCACATCCGCTCATCCCCGTTCTCGATCAAGAGCTGGACATGCTTGGAGTCGGCCAACAGGCGCACTTTGTTGATTGAAATATCGGTGATCCGCTTTAAATCGGTCGGGACGATGCGATACTCCATCATCCCGGCTTCCATCTTCGAGAGATCCAGGATGGTGTTGATCAAGTGAATCAGCCGGCGGCTGCTATCCGCCATGATCCGGAGCGTCGTGCGCTGTTCCTGCAGCAAGGGGCCGGGAATCTCGTCCAGCAACAAATGCGTTCCCTCTTGAATGGACGCCATGGGGGTGCGCAATTCATGCGACACATGGGCGAGGAATTCCGCCTTCATGTCGTCCAACTCCTGCAGCTTCGTACCCATCCAATTCACCGTGTCCACCAGCTCCTTCAACTCCGCCGGGGCCGTAATTTGAAGTGGAATGCCGAAATTTCCTTGTCCGATCTGTTTGATATGCCCTTGGAGCTGGCGCAACGGCCGCAGGATGGTATAACTCGCGATACCGGCCAGCGCCAATCCGAAGACCAGCGCCAGGAGAACCAGCTGTTCCGTGACCGCCTCGGCTTGCGCGGCGCTGGCCCGTGATTCGCTCACCCCCACACTGATGCGCGCTTCGTGCGCATCGACGTAGCTCTGAATAGTGGAAGTCATCCGATCCATGAGGACGTCGCGCCGGCTTTCATAGTCCGAAATCTCCGGACCGGCCCGCTCCTTCAGCTGCGTAACCTCATCGTGAAAGAGCGTGAGCCGCTCCTGCAACAGGCGGCTGGTTTCCTGCAGAAGGCGCAACGCTTGAGGAGACGTCTCCTGCGCACGCAGGTGCTGGAGACTCCTCTGAAACTCCTCGACCTCTTCGTTGAAATTGGTCAAGAAGGCGGCGTCTTTCGTCGCCATGTATTTCTTCTCGCTGTTGAGCTGCGCGTACAGAGACCCCATTAGTCGTTTAGCCGCATCCACGGCCGGATAATGATACGAGGCCATCTCGGTACTCATCATGGTCAATTGCCGCAACTGAAACAGTGCATATAAATTGACGCCGCCCATAACGGTAATGATGACCAGTGACGTCAGGACGAGACGCCAAAAAATCGAAAGTTTCACGGCTTGATTGTCCTTAACCGCCTTGAAAATCCAAAGTGTAGGTAAAGCCATACACTATTTCACTCCGCGCCTCAAGTTATTCTCCCGGCTATCGGCAAGACGCCTGTCATCGAGACACCGAGATCAGGCGCCGCTCAACGGTATCGGCTTGTCGCCGTTACCGGTCCGTATGGAGTTGTCCGGCGAAAAGGCGCTGTCTTCGAGATGATCCATGCAGCAATGCAAAGAGATGGCCGCGAAACAGCAAGAGTCCCATCGCAGCCGGTGGAGTCAGCAATAAGACCAGCACCCATTGGACATCCGGAGGGATGCCCAGGTAGGTCAACCATCCACCGATCAGTGTGAACGGCAGAATCACGATCTGAAAAAAATCCAGGCCGGCGCCCCGTCCCATCCGGCCCGAGATGGCAAAGAACTCCTCCAAGCCGCGGGGCGAGAGGGCGACGGGAAGAATCAGGACGATGAACGGCAAAAACCACTCCACCCAATGCTCCAACACGAACTCATAGGAGGTTTTGAACACGTCCAACGGCGAATCGTGGCGCACCTGATAGATCACTTCAGGGGCCGGATTCAGGAGAAGGAAGAGCAGCAATAGGACCGCCGCCGAAATGAACTGCCCGTAGGGGTTTGCCTGTGTGCCCAGGTCCAACGCCATCGTCGGAAGCCATAGCACGAACCCGACACCAATCACGTCCCAAAAATAGTGGCCGAAGCTTTCCAGGACGTCCTGGACGCCCATCGTGCGGGACGCGTGCAATGACTGTTCTATCAACCGGAGGGTCGCGCCCACGAGCAACGCATTCACCGCTCCCAATAAAAATCCGCCGGCCATGCCGAGTGGGCGTGCGATATTCGCCGCAGCTGCGAACAACAGGACAAACACCACAATGGCGGCCATGCCCACCCACCCGCGCTGGAGCGATCGCCCGGTCGACCGCATGGCTTGGCGATATAGCTGGAAGGTATCGGACAAGAGGTTCATGACAGGGAGGTACCCTAGTCGGGATCGCGCTACAGGTCAAGAGTCGCCCCTGCGACGGCCGCTCTACGACTGGGAGTGCTGCGGGGTGACTTCTCGGGTTGACTTGTAAGGCTCCGTGCTTATTAGACAAGCAACAGCAAGCGCCGTTATCGTTCCGACCTCTGGGAGCACTTCTCCATGGATATGAACCGGATGACGATCAAGATGCAGGATGCCTTGCAAGCGGCCTCCTCCCATGCGCAGAGGCGCAGCCACCAGGGAATCGATGCGGAGCATCTGCTCCTTGCGCTCCTCGAACAGGAGGGCGGCACCGCCCCTGCCCTGCTCGAGCAGGCGGGTGTCTCCGTGCCGGCCGTCCGGCAAGCCGCCGAACAGGCCCTGTCGAAGCTCCCGCAAGTCCAGGGAGCCGGCGCCGGTCCCGGTCAGCTTCATATCGCAAACCGGCTCTCGCACATCCTCGCCAAAGCGGAAGACGAACAGAAGGCGCTGAAGGACGACTTTCTCAGTGTCGAACATGTCCTGCTGGCCATGGTCCAGGAAGGCGGCGTGTTTAAGAGGCTGGGATTGACGCGCGACCGACTCTTGGCCGGACTCCAGCAGGTCCGGGGAAACCAGCGGGTGACGAGCCAGGATCCCGAAAGCACGTATCAATCGCTGGAGAAGTATGGACGGGACCTCACCAAGCTGGCCGGCCAAGGCAAACTGGATCCCGTCATCGGGCGCGACGATGAAATCCGCCGCACGATTCAGATTCTGTCCCGGCGGACGAAAAACAATCCGGTGCTCATCGGAGAGCCGGGTGTCGGCAAAACGGCGATCGTGGAAGGCCTGGCGACGCGCGTGGTCAAAGGCGATGTGCCGGAAGGGCTGAAACAGAAAAAGGTGATCGCCCTCGACATGGGGGCATTAGTCGCAGGCGCGAAGTATCGCGGCGAGTTCGAAGAGCGGCTCAAGGCCGTCCTCAAAGAAATCCAATCCTCCCAAGGTCAGATCCTGCTCTTCATCGATGAGCTGCATACCGTCGTCGGAGCCGGGGCCGCGGAAGGGGCCATGGACGCGGCGAATCTGCTCAAGCCGATGCTGGCCCGCGGGGAACTGCATCTCATCGGTGCGACCACGCTCGACGAGTACCGCAAGCACATCGAAAAGGATGCGGCGCTGGAGCGCCGGTTTCAGACGGTGTTCATCGATCAACCATCGGTCGAAGACACCATCTCGATCCTCCGTGGCCTCAAAGAGAAGTACGAAGTGCATCACGGCGTCCGGATCAAGGACAGCGCGCTGGTCGCGGCGGCCAAACTCTCCCACCGCTACATCGCCGACCGCTTTCTGCCCGATAAAGCCATCGACCTGATGGATGAAGCGGCGGCCCGCCTCCGGACCGAAATCGACAGTCTGCCGGCGGAGTTGGACGAAGTCTCCCGGAAAGTTTTGCAGCTGGAAATTGAACGGGAAGCGCTGAAGAAGGAAAAAGACGAAGCCAGCCAGGCGCGCTTGGCCGCGCTGGAGGCGGAGCTAACTGATAAGCAGCGGGATATGCAGACGCTGAAAACCCGCTGGGAATCTGAAAAAGTGTCGGTGTCGCGCCTGAGAAAGATCCGAGAAGCCATCGAAGAAGTGAAGCGCAAGATCGAGCAGGCGGAGCGCGCCTATGACCTCAACCGGGTCGCGGAACTGCGCTATGGCGAGTTGCCGAAGCTAGAGCGGGAACTGGGACTGGAGCAGGAGCACTTGGGCAAGAAGCAGGACGGCACCCGCTTGTTGAAGGAAGAGGTGGACGAAGACGAGATTGCCGCCGTGGTCAGCCGCTGGACCGGCATTCCGGTCTCGCGCCTGATGGAAGGGGAAACCGAAAAGCTGCTCAAGCTTGAAGAACTGCTGCACCAGCGGGTCGTCGGCCAGGACGAAGGTGTCCGGGCTGTGGCCGATGCGGTGTTGCGCGCCCGTTCAGGGATCAAAGATCCCAACCGCCCGATCGGCTCCTTTTTATTCCTCGGCCCCACCGGCGTCGGCAAAACGGAATTGGCGCGCGCCCTGGCCGCCATCCTCTTCGACGACGAAAGCAATCTTATTCGCATCGATATGTCGGAGTACATGGAGAAGCACACGGTGGCGCGGTTGATCGGCGCCCCTCCCGGATACGTGGGGTATGAAGAAGGCGGGCAACTCACCGAGGCGGTGCGCCGCCGTCCCTTCTCGGTCATTTTGTTTGATGAAATTGAAAAGGCGCATCACGATGTCTTCAATGTGCTGCTGCAAGTGTTGGATGACGGCCGCCTCACCGATTCACAAGGCCGGACGGTGGATTTCAAGAACACCGTGCTGATCATGACGTCGAACATCGGCAGTCCGCAAATCCTTGAGGCCCAACAATTGGGAGCCGCGTACGATCAGCTGCGAACCGTGGTCATGGGCGAACTGCGGCAACATTTCCGGCCGGAATTTTTGAACCGAGTCGATGAAGTGGTCGTGTTCCATGCACTGGCGGCGGACCATCTGGTCAAGATCGTCGAGAGCCAACTCCAACGGTTGCACGCGCGGCTGGCGGAACGACGGATCACGTTGACCCTGACGCCTGCCGCGCTCCGGCATCTGGGAGAACGGGGTTACGATCCGGTGTATGGCGCCCGGCCGCTGAAGCGGCTGATCCAGCAGGAATTGGAAACGCCCATCGCGCGGATGTTGGTCAAGGGAGAATTGCGGGACGGCGACACCGCGTCGGTGGACGTAAAGGACGGCGGGATTATTGTCGTGCCGGTGGTGACCGGCGATCGCCCCGCTACCCGATAAGCACGGCGCCGCCTTTCACGTCCTGATCGAGCCCGCTCTTCTGCTGTTTGTCGACTTTCCATTCTTTGGCCGACACTTGCAGCAGATGGCCTTTCACGGTGTGAAACTCGCCTTTCGAAAAGCTCACGACGTTCGGGGCTTTGAGATCGAATTGAAGCAGCACCTTGCCTGACGCCGTCTCTTTGATGGCCACGCTTTTCGGTGTTTTCGTCAGATCGTACGCTCGGCGCTCATTGAACATCATGGTGCTGTCCACTACCTTGGCGAGCATGCGGCCCGTCTGATCAAACAGCGCAAAATTGATCAACAAGGCGCCCGTCGAAGGGTGCTGCGCCACTTGGATTTGCGGCACGCCCTCGATTTCAATGGTGCCGTCCGAGTTCCGGTACAGATTGGAGCCCACTTCCACATCCATAGGTCTTGCATTCCTTCCGTCTAGTTCACAACACAACCGCTCTACGATTTCTTGATCCGATCGAGAATCAGCGCAATACAGCCGCCCAGCAACCCTCCGCCCATCGTCGTCGTGAGCAGTTCGACCAACTTCAGTTCCCAGACGGAGCCCTGGCTCTGCATGATGTCGCGGATGCCGCCCTGCAGCATGATGACCGAGAGCGCCATGGTCGCCCCGACCACGAACCACCAGACAAAGACTTTGACGGAAGACACCATCACCCCTTACACATCCGCATTCCGATCGAACGCCCGATACTGAATCGCTTCCCCGATATGCATGGCGTCGATTTTATCAGAGTCCGCCATATCGGCAATGGTGCGCGCCACCCGCAGAATACGTCCATGGGCACGGGCCGACAATCGCAGCCGGTTCATCGCCTGCTCCAGCAGATCTTGCGCAGGCGGATCGAGCCCACAATACCGCTTCACATGACGCGGCTTCAACTGCGCATTTGTATAAATTCCGTC
>CBDIWQ010000299.1:0-6376 GCA_965285965.1 uncultured bacterium
GTCAGCACACGCCCTCAGTATTATTCACATCCGGTCGAAGATGCCATTCTCATGGAAATGGAGCCGCTCGTCGTGATTCCCCCTGCGCCCTCCGGCGGCCGCCCCCATCACGGAGGGAACCCGGTCCCAGCTCACTAACCTTTTTGAGGAGGTGCAGCAATGCTGACGGAACATATGATTGCCGAACGGCTTCGCCAATCAAACCATGAATTCCGGCAACTGGAAGAGTCGCACCATCGCCTGGATGCCGAACTGAACGAACTGCAGAGACGCCACGTACTGACCCCGGCCGAAGAACTCGTGAAAAAGCGAATGCAGAAAGAGAAGCTTGCGAAGAAAGACCAGCTGGCGGCGTTCATTCGCGGGTATCGCGACCACGAGATGGAACACGCCGCGCATTAAGAAGGAGTTGTCATGGTCGCCGGCGCTCCCGGCGACCACAGACCGCCGTCATGGCCCAGATCCTCAATCCGCTTGCCGCCCACATACAGACCGTCAAGCGGCGATTGATCATCATCGGCGCGACGATCGTCGTCGCCCTCATCGTCAGCTTTTCGTTTTCGTCCGAGATGGTGGCCTGGCTGAACCGGCCGTTCCCGAACCAGTTGGTGTTTTATGGGCCGACCGAGGCGCTGTTCGCCTCGCTCAAGGTCTCGCTGCTCTCGGCGATCATCCTGTCCCTGCCGGTCATTTTTTATCAGGGCTGGAAGTTCATCGAACCGGCGCTTCTGCCGACAGAGCAACGCTGGGCCATCCCGCTGTTCCTGTTGGCCGGCGGCCTGTTTGCCTTGGGCCTGGTCTTCTGCAATCTGGTGATCCTGCCGCTGGTCATCGATTTTTTCGTGAGCTTCGGGTTGGACCGCGACATCACGCCCCAGTTAGGCGTGGGCACCTATATCGACTTCAACGTCAAGTTCCTGCTGATCTTCGGGATCACGTTTGAATTGCCGCTGGCGATGACGTTGCTGGCGATGGCCGGCGTCGTGACGGCGGAGGTCTTCGCCCGGTACCGCAAGCATGCCATTCTTCTCTGTCTCGTCGTCTCGGCCATCGTCACGCCGGATGCCACGTTGTTCACCATGCTGCTGATGGCCGTGCCCATGATGGTGCTGTACGAAATCGGCATCATCGGTGCCCGGCTCTTCGGGCGCAAAGGCACGCCCGGCGGCATGGATCTGCCGCTGGATCCGGATCTGCCCATGGGGACGGCGGGCACCAGAGTCCGATGAAAAAAGGAGGCAGCCTCATGCGTCAGGGACTTTCGGCCCGGCTTCTGCCGGCCCTATGCGCGGCGATCCTTTGGGCCGGTGCGGTGACGGCCGGCGCGGAAGCGCCGCCTTCCGGAGGGATTCCGCAGCCCCACGCGCCGGCGCCTGGATCGGCGGGTACTCCCGGCCCCATGGACCAGGCGGCGGTAAGCGTCCAAGCGTTGACGATGGCCGGCCAGGATACCGTCTATGCCGGCTCGTTCGGCCTCGGTATTTTCCGGAGCCGTGATCGCGGGGCGAGCTGGTCTCCAGTCGGAAGCGGCGTCTCCGATCCCTTTATCTTAAGCCTGGCCACTGGGAAAGACGGCGCGCTCTATGCCGGCACATTCCGGGGCGGCGTCTTCCGCTCGCGCGATGCCGGACAGACCTGGCAGCCGATCAACGGAGGCTTGAAGCGCTTTGAAGTGAAGGCTCTCCTGGTGGCGGGCGACGATCTGTATGCCGGCACAGGGGACGGCGTGTATCGGCTCAATCCCAAGGACGATCGATGGTCGGTCGTGACCAGCGGCCTCGATGATATCCTGGTGCACTCGCTCGCGCGGTCGGCCGACGGCACGCTGTTTGCGGGCACCTCCGGCAAAGGCATTCTGCGGTTCAAGCACCAGGCCTCCGGTTGGACGCGCATGCCGCACGGCCTGAAGGATCATGAGGGGATGATCGAGAATTTCATCCGTGTGCTGGCCGTCGATCAGGACCAAAGCCTGTTCGCCGGCACGTTCGACGGCGGCGTGTTCCGGAGCGCGGACGGCGGAGCGACGTGGCGGCCCATCAGCCGCGCTTTACCCAACGACTCGATTCGCGGTATTGTCCTCACCGATCAGGGCGTCGTCGTGGCCACGGGCCACGGCATTTTCAAGACCGTCGACCAAGGTCGCCAATGGACCCCCGTCAATAAGGGCCTCACGAACCTGTCGATCCAAGTTCTCATCGGGTCGGGAACCGGCGGTTTTTACGCGGGCACGAGTTCAGGAGTTTTCCGCAGCGATGACGGACAGTCCTGGGTCGAGGTCAACCAAGGCTTGGAAGGCGGAATGGCCCCTCCGCCCTTCCTCTTCCGATAAAGAAAGGATTGTATCCATGGCGGATGTGAGCGATAAGACGACAGCCACCATCGCGGTGACCAGCAAGGGCCAGCCGTTGGGGGAGATCGTGCTGCGATTTTTTCCCGATGTCGCGCCCGGTCACGTCAATAATTTCGTCAAGCTGGCGAAGGAAGGATTTTACAACGGCACCACGTTCCACCGCGTGATTCCCGGGTTCATGATTCAGGGCGGCGATCCCAACAGCAAGGATGCGGACCGCGCCTCGCACGGCATGGGCGGGCCGGGGTACAAGGTAAAGGCCGAGTTCAACAGCAAGCCGCACAAGCGCGGGGTCGTGTCCATGGCCCGCTCCAACGATCCGGACAGCGCGGGCTCGCAGTTCTTCATCTGCGTCGCGGATGCCAATTTTCTCGACTGGCAGTACACCGCCTTCGGCGAAGTGGCGAGCGGAATGGAGGTGGCGGACAAGATCGTGGGCATGAAGCGAGACGGACGGGACAATCCGCTCGAGCGCGTGGAGATGACGGTCACGGTCCGCGACTGATCAAGGCGTGATCGGTGATCAGCGATGGGTGAGCAGTTGCGGCAGAGGAGATGGGTTCGGGGGCTTCGCCGATCACGCGTCACGCATCACGCAGCACTCCTTCTGTTCGTGCTCTTCGCGGGGTGCGCCATTCCGCAGGTGCCCTCCCGCGTCATCTACGAAGATCCTGTCAATTACGTGCGGCTGGAGCGCGATCCCGCCGTGCTGCCGGAATGGCCCCCTAGCCACCATGCGCACCCGGCCATCATGGACCCGGCGTTCGTGCGCACCCTCCTGGCCGGTCTGAGGATCCAGGAACATCGTCTGGCCGTGCAGCGATGGATCCAAGGCGAGGCGCCTTTCGTTCCGGCCTTCAGCGACGAGGAAGTGGAGTTGTTGTCCGTGCAGGTGTCGGAAGCGTTGGCCGAGGCGGAATATAATGAGCGCGTCACGTTCTATCTCAGCCAGCCGCAGACGTCCGCCAGGCGAATCATCACCTCAGGCGGGCTGTACGTCCACGATTCAAAGCTCCATGTGCTGTTGGGGAATTGGCAAATCGTCTACGGCATTCCCACCTACGGCATGATCTATGACCGTCGCTATCCCATGCGCCCGACCGCGGCGAAGGGCTTCGATCTGTTTTTTGAGCAGCGCGAGGCCGCCACTCATGTCAAAGGCAGCTGGATCGACAGCCTCTTCGCCAATTCCACCGATGAGCTCGTGATCGATTTGAACAAGGTGACGCGTCCGGAGCCGGCGCCGATCGTCCTGCCCATCACGTGATGCTCCGTCGCTCGGTCGGCCAGACGGCAGGTGTCTCGATGGCGGGCTGACGACAATCCGGCGGCGGCGCTTCGTCGCGCCCGGGCTAGCGCAGGGTCGGATCGATTTGCAACTGCATGCTGCCGCCGGCCGCATAGGCGAGCGTGACTTCCGCGATCTTGTAGTCGTACTGGGCTTCGGCCAGTTTTGTCTGGGCCATCGTGACGGCCACTTCCGACTGCGTGACTTCCACGATCGATCCCAGCCCCAGTTTGTATCGCTGTTTCGAGAGGTTCAGCGCTTCCTGCGCGGTGCGCACCTGCTCCTCCGCCAGCTTGATCTGTTGCGCGAAGGTGATGGTGTCGAGGTAGGCGTTCGTGACTTGCTGGGTCAGCGCCTGTTCGATATTGAGGCTTTGGGCATTGGCCGCCGCTTCCTGCGCGCCGGCTTCTTTCACCTGGTTCTCGATCAGGCCGCCTGTGAAAATCGGCATGGAGACTAATCCGCCGGCGGCCCACCAGCCGCCGGTCTGCACGTTGCGGGTCGAATCGAAGGTGTCATAGTAGCCGCCGCTCGCGATGGCCGAGACGGTGGGGAGATACTGGCTCTTCATGGCCCGCTTTCTCGCCTCGGCCGACGCCATTTGCTCTTTGGCGCGTTTCACCTCGGGGTGCGCCAGGCTGTCGGCCACCAAATCGCCGAGCGCGCGCGGAGGACGGACGTCAATGGCGACGTCTTCCAACGTATAGTCGCGTTCCCCCTGCACGCCCATGGCGCGGTTCAAGTCCGCAAAACTCGCCTTGAAATCATTGCGGCTGCGCACCAAAAGGGATTCCGCATTGACGAGTTCGACGCGAACCAGGCTCACATCGAGCTTCGATTTGAGCTGTTGGCGATAGAGCGTTTCAACTTGACCGGCGATGATGCCGCGTTCCCGGACCGTCTCCTCGGCAATGCGGACCAACCGTTGCCGCTTCAAACTATTCAAGTAACTGCGTTGGATATTCACGATGACGAGCGCCCGGCGGGCGTTCACATCCTGCTCTTGCGCCCGTTCGCCGTACTGCGATGAGGCCACCAGATTGCTGGTATACCCGAAATCGTAGATCCGTTGACTGGCGAGAACCCCGGCGGTGTATTGGCTCAAGTTCGGCTGGATCAATCCCCCGGCCGGCGTGACGAACCGGGCGTTGATTCTGGCGGACCCGGCGGCGCCGTCGGCGTTCGCATAGACTTGCGGGTAATACAGCGACTTGGTCTGCTCCGTGCGCGCGCTCGAGGCCAGCAGGCCGGCGTTGCCCTCCTGGACGATCGGATGGTTCTGCAATCCCGTTTCCAAGGCCTGTTGAAGGCCGAGAAAGCGCCCTTTGCCTGTGACGTCGGATGGATCTGCCGGCTGAGCTCCGACGATGGCGGAGGTCAGCGCCAGGCTCAGCAAGGTGGCCGTGAAGAGGTAGTGCGTCATGGTGTGACTCCTGGTTGACGAGGCACGGAAGCGGTCGGAGAAACCGGGCCGGGGGCCGTCCCGGCGGAGCGCCGCTCGAATTTTTGGTGGGCCGGTTTGCTGTCCGGCAGTTGAAAGGGAGCCGATTCCACGGGGCTTCCTTCGCGCAGTTTGCGTTTCCCGACCACGACGACGTCTTCGTCGCCGGTGAGGCCGGCGGTGATCTCGATCCATTTCCCGTCGGTCAGGCCGGTTTGGACGGGGACGGACCTGGCGTGGCCGTGATCCACGACGAACAGGGTGGGGCCCTTCTGTCCGGTGGTGACCGCCTGCGGCGGGAGAACCAGCGCGTTCGGAATCTCCCGCAAGGCCAGGCGGAGTTCTGCGAACGTGCCCGGCCGCAACTCATGGTTGGGGTTAGGCAAATCGACTTCGACCAGCAGGCTGCGGGTGGAGGGGTCCAGCGCGAGGGTCGTGCGCGTCACCAGGCCGGTGAACGAGCGGTCGGGTCGTTCCTTGAGCAGAACCGTCGCGGGGGTCTGTCCGGGCGTAATCCAGGGAGCGTCGTCCTGCGGCACGTTGGCGTAGACCCGCACGGTGTCCAGATCCATGATGGTGAAGAGGGGAATGGCGGTCGTCGCCGATGCGGTGGCCACCTGGATCAAGGCGCCGGGATCCGCGAAGCGGGCGGTGATGACGCCGTCGTAGGGCGCGCGCACTTTCGTATAGTCGCGCATGGCCGCGCGCTGCTGCATGAGATTCTTCGCGCCCTGCGCGGCCGCTTCCGCGACATCCACGTCCTGCTTGGCGATCACGTCGGGCGATTCTTTCCAGACATTGGCCAGCCGTTGATGCGTGAGCCGTTTGATCTTGTAGTCGGCCACGGCCTGCTGATACTGCTCTTCGACTTCCGGGGCGTCGATAATCGCGACCACCTGGTCCTTCTTCACGTGGTCCCCCTTGTCCGGACCGATCCACTTCAAATAGCCGGAGACCTTGGCATAGAGGGTCGTCTGATACCGCGGCGAGATATTGGCGGGCAGGGTGATCGTGTAGTGCAGGGTTTGCCGGACCGGTTTCGTCACCTGCACGTCGACCGGATGAGTCGGATCGACTTCCGCGCCGTTGTCCTGGACATGAGATGCGGCGGAGGGTGCCTCTGACTTCGCCGCCGGCTGATCGTTGCGCTGGCAGCCGGCCGCCGCCAGCAGGACGAGCAGGAGGACCATCGGTGGTGTAATCATGCGCTTACAACTCCTCCGGGGCGGGCGGCGCCGCCGCCGGCCGCCGTCTCGAGAGCACAAGTCGGAGGCCAAGCGGTCTTAGGAAGACAATT
>CBDIWQ010000300.1:0-4709 GCA_965285965.1 uncultured bacterium
GTCTTAGATGCGGCGCATCGGGACGAGTACCCCGAGCACGAAGCCAAGCGCATTTTGATGGGCCTCGGGTTTGCGGAAGTGGACTTCGAGCGGTTGGTCGAAAAGCTATCGGGCGGCTATCGGATGCGCGTCGCCCTGGCGCATCTGCTGCTTTCGAATCCGGACGTGTTGATGCTCGACGAACCCACCAACCATCTGGATAAACCCACACAGCGGTGGTTTGAGCAGTTTCTCCTCGATTCCAATATGACCCTGCTGATCATCAGCCATGACACAGCCTTCCTCGATCGGGTCGTCACGCACATCTGGGAACTGCGGCACCACAAAATCGAGGAATATCGCGGCAATTATTCATCGTTTCAAGAGCTGCGGGCGGAACGCGATGCCCAATTGCAGGCCTCCGCCAATCGCCAATCCAAAGAAGTCGCCCGGGTGCAGAAATTCGTGGATCGGTTTCGGTATCAGGCCAATAAGGCAAGCCAAGTCCAATCGCGGATCAAGCAGCTGGAGAAGGTCAAGATGATCGAGATTCAGCGCGACCCGAAGCGCGTGAAATTTCGATTTCCCCTGCCGGCCGCCAGCGGGCGGCAAGTCCTTGAGCTGACCGGCGTCGCCAAGCGTTACGGCGAAAAAGTCGTCTACGACACGCTCGACTTCTCGGTTGAACGCGGGCAGCGGATTGCCCTCGTGGGAGAGAACGGAGCTGGCAAAAGTACCCTTCTCAAGATGCTCGCGGGGGTGCTCCCACCCGATAAGGGAGAGCGAACCGTCGGTCATGGGGTCACGCTCCACTACTTCGCGCAGCACCAGGCGGAAACCCTCAATCCCGAACACACAGTGCTGGAATCCCTGGAAGAAGTCACTCGCCATGCCGAGATGAACTTCCTCCGGGGCATTGCAGGGGCCTTCCTCTTCTCCGGTCAGGACCAGAAAAAGCCGGTCAAAGCGCTGAGCGGGGGCGAACGGAATCGGGTGGCCTTGGCCCGCATGCTGGTGGAGCCCGCCAATACCCTGTTGTTGGACGAGCCGACCAACCACCTGGACCCCGCGTCGGTCGACGTGCTCACGGACGCCATGGTGCAATTTCCCGGCACGATCGTGTTTATTTCGCATGACCCGACATTCCTCGCCAGGATCGCCACGCGCGTGGTCGAAATCGAGGAGGGGCGGGCCCGCAACTTCATCGGCGATTACGAGTATTATTTGTGGAAAAAAGCGCAGGAGTTTGAGTCCATCAAGGAGAGTCGCGAGGGACTTGAGGAAAAGACGCCGGACAAGTCCGCCGGTCCGACGCGCGCCATGGCCCACCAGATACATGCCAAAGCGCCCGTCGGCGATCGCCGAGACCTCACGAAAACACAGGCACGTCTGGAAAAGCAGGTGACCAAGGCGGAGGCTGACATTGCGGACTCGGAAACCAAAGTAAAGGCGCGCGAATTGGAGCTGGCGAACCCGAAGCTGTATGAGGATTTTGGCAAGTGGAACGCTTTGCACCAGGAACAGCAGAATTGGAAGCGGGACCTCGAGCGACTGACCTCCCGATGGGAATCCCTCTCGGCGGAGCTGGAAGAGGTAAAACAGAAACTCGGCGCGTTGAAGTAGCTTACGATCTGAGCGTTTCTTCGAGATAGTAATAGAGCCAGCGGTTCTTCTCTTTCGTGACCAGTTCGTCCCACAGCACCCCGATCAGAAATCCTTTCTCCCAGGGCTTGACCCAGGCTACGGTGCCGTCCAGTTTCTCTTGTTGCTCCGCGTGATCGGAATCGAGAAACGCCAGAGACACCGTCACCGGTTCGTTGACAGGAAACCGCTCCTTTGTACGAAGGCCTGCCCCCAGTTTGTTGACATTATCCAAGACAGCCGTACAGGCGCGGCCTCCGTTCTTCGGTGCCAGGAGCGCGGAACCGACCAGCGTCGCGCGCACGAATTTTCGCCGCTCGGTCGCGGTCAGCGGGGAGGGACTGGTCGGTTTGGGTTCCCCGGGCTTCATTTTCATATCGACTAAGTATAACCGATTAGAAGACTTTGTAAAGGCTGGGTAACCCGCAACGGACCGGTCATTACAGCTTGGGACGGTAATACCGCCGGTCCTTGAGGGTTTCCGGCAGATGAGCTTGTTCTCCCTGGGCTTGGGGATCGTCATGGACATACCGGTACCCCTGCCCGTATCCGACCTCCTTCATGAGAGAAGTCACCGCGTTGCGAAGATGCAGCGGCACGCCGAGATTGCCGTGCGATTGGGCATCGGCCAACGCTTCACGGAGCCCGACATAGGAGGCGTTGTCCTTGGGCCGCGACGCCAAGTAGGTGGTTCCATGGGCTAAATTGATCTGCGCTTCCGGCATCCCCACGAATTGGACGGCCTGGGCGACCGCAGTCGCCACCACGATGGCCATCGGATCGGCGTTGCCGATGTCTTCCGAGGCAAAGATGACCAGGCGCCGGGCGATGAATTTCGGGTCTTCGCCCGCCTCCAGCATGCGGGCCAGCCAATATAGGGCCCCATTGGCATCCGAGTCACGCAGACTCTTGATGTAGGCGGAGATCACATTGTAGTGTTCTTCGCCTGCCTTATCGTACCGCAGGGATTTCTTGAGGAGCGCCGCATTCAGCGACTCTTCATCCACGCGGTGCGTCCCATCCCGTTCCGGCGCCTGTTGAACCACAAACTCCAGGGCCGTGAGAAGCGCACGGGCGTCGCCGTTTCCATAGGACACCAGCCGCTGCTTGGCCTGATCAGTCATTGTCAGGGCCATTTTCCCATAGCCGCGCTCCGGGTCGGACAGGGCCCGCTCCAGAATCGCCCTCAGCGCAAGCTCCGACAGCGGTCGGAGCACCACGACGAGGGAACGGGACAGCAACGGCGCGATGAGTTCAAAGGAAGGATTCTCGGTGGTGGCCCCGATAAGAATGACCGTGCCGCGCTCGACATGCGGCAGAAACGCGTCTTGTTGCGCTTTATTGAACCGATGGATCTCATCGACGAATAGGACGGTTTGCTGCTGAGCCGTGGCCCGGCGGTGCTCTGCCGATTTGATGATCTCCCGCAGCTCAGGGATGCCGCCGGTCACCGCGGAAAACGACACGAAGTGCGCCTTGGTGTGCCCGGCAATCAGCTGAGCCAGCGTCGTCTTTCCTGATCCTGGAGGCCCCCAGAAAATAAGTGACGACAGGCGATCCGACTCGATCGCGGTTCGTAATGGCCGATCACGGCCTACGATCTCCTCCTGGCCCACGAAATCTTCGAATCCCCGTGGACGCATGCGGTCCGCCAGAGGAGCCGAACGGGCCGAGGGCTGCGACGCCGTCATGGGGGAGGCGAAAAGATCGGTTGTCTGCTGTCGTTCGCGCGCCATCGGATCGAATTCTAGCTGCCTTGCAGCAGGAACCGCAAACGCCAGTCCCAGGCTTGACGGATGGTTCAGCGCAGTGGTACGACGCGGCCAGGAGGATCTCCTGGTATGAAGACGACGATCAACGGCGTGACGCTGGCTTACACCGACCGGGGCCGCGGACTTCCGCTGGTGTTTCTTCACGCCTTTCCGCTCAACCGAATGATGTGGCGCCCCCAAGAGGAGGCCCTCTGCTCCGCCTTCCGGATCGTAACGGTCGACCTCCGGGGCCATGGTGAGTCGGATGCCCCTTTGTGGCATTATTCGCTGGAGCAAGCCGCTGATGATGTCTGCGCGCTGCTGAATTATCTCTCCGTCACGCAGGCCGTCTTTGTCGGACTCTCGATGGGCGGATATATCCTTTTCACCCTCTACCGGAACCATCCTGATCGCGTAAAGGCATTAGTCCTGGCCGATACCAAACCCCAAGCAGATACAGCTGAAGGCAGACAAGGGCGGTTCCAGATGGCGCAGACCGCCTATACACAAGGGTCCGCCGCGCTCGCAGACCTCATGCTCCCTAAACTGCTGTCAGCCGAGACGATCCAAAAAAAGGCGGAGTTGGTTCAGCAGGTCCGTGGCATGATTGAAGGCACCCAGATCAGCGGGATTGCGGGGGCCCTTATGGCGATGGCTGAACGGGCGGATTCCATGGCGCTCCTGAGTCAGATCACGTGTCCTACTCAGGTGGTGGTCGGCGAACGCGATGTGACAACGCCGCTCGCCGACGCCAGGATCATGGCAGACCGGATTCCCGGAGCGCGGCTGGCAGTCATTCCAGGAGCCGCACACCTGTCCAACATGGAAGAGCCTGACCGGTTTAACGACATCGTGGGTGCCTTCGCAGGCGGCTTGCCCAGGGCTTAGTCGGGATCCCCCACACTTCCATGCCGGATCAGCTTGAGAAATTCCAGGCGGGTCTGCTGCTGGCTGCGAAACGCTCCGAGCATGGAACTCGTCACAGCCGTCGTATTCTGCTTTTCGACGCCCCGCATCATCATGCAGAGATGCCGGGCTTCCACCACCACACCGACGCCATGCGCGTTTAATTTCGACTCCAGCGTTTCGGCAATCTGAACGGTCAACCGCTCTTGTACCTGCAAGCGTCTGGCGAACGTATCCACGATCCGGGGGATCTTACTCAGGCCGACCACCTTTTTGTTCGGGAGGTATCCGACGTGCACTTTGCCAAAGAACGGCAGCAGGTGGTGTTCGCACATACTGAAGAAATCAATGTCTTTCACGATCACCATTTCATCGTACTCAATCGGGAACAAGGCGCCGTTGAGCAGATGATCGATATCGCGTTGATAACCC
>CBDIWQ010000301.1:0-4013 GCA_965285965.1 uncultured bacterium
CGACGTCCAATCTGTTCCGGCAACGCGTTCGGGAGCCGCGGCACAGACTGGACGTGCGCCACTTCAATCAGGTCATCCACGTGGACGAGAAGGAGCGGTATGCCGAAGTCGAAGGCATGACGACCTACGAGGATCTCGTCCGTGAAACGCTGGCGTTCAATCTGATGCCGGCCGTCGTGCCTCAATTGAAATCGATCACCATCGGCGGGGCCATGGCGGGAATCGGCATTGAATCTTCCTCATTCAAGTATGGGTTTGTCCACGAAACGATCCTGGAAATCGAAGTCCTCCTGCCGGACGGGACGGTCGCGGTGGCCACCAAAGACAACGAGCATCGAGAGTTGTTTTTCGGTTTCGCCAATTCGTACGGCACGCTCGGTTATGCCCTCAAAGTGAAAGTGATGCTCGTTCCGGTCATGCAATTCGTCCGACTCAGGCACGAGCGGTTTACCGATCCGGAGGGGTATTTTCAGGCGTTAGGACGTGTCTGCCGGGACAGGCGGGTGGATTTTGTCGACGGCACGCTGTTCGATGAGCAGGAGCTGTATCTCACGACGGGCGAATTCGTCGACGGGGCCGAATGGGTCAGCGACTACACCTATCAACACATTTACTATCAATCGATCCGGCGCAGAACGGTCGACTATCTCACGACGCACGACTATCTCTGGCGATGGGACACCGATTGGTTCTGGTGTTCCAAGCACTTCTTTTTGCAGTATCGACTCATGCGGTGGATATGGGGTCGAAAACGTCTCCGGTCCACGGTATATTGGAAGCTGCGCACCCTGTTCAATCGGTCGCGCCTGGCCCAGTGGGCTGCCGGGGTTCTGGGGGGACGGCAAGAGGCCGTGATCCAAGACGTGGAAATCCCTCTGGAGCAGGCGCCGGCCTTTGCGCGGTTCTTTCATCAGGAAATCGGGATCAAGCCGGTTTGGGTCTGTCCGGTCGCGGCGTACGATCCCTCGGTCGCCTATCCGTTGTATCCGATGAATCCCCGGACGCCGTATGTCAACTTCGGATTCTGGGACGCCGTGAAGACCAATCGCGAAGAGGGGTATTTCAATAAACAGATCGAAGGCAAGGTCCGGGAACTGGGCGGGAAAAAATCACTGTATTCGAATTCTTATTATTCCCGCGAAGACTTCTGGCAACTGTACAACGAACGCGCGTACCGCGCGCTCAAAACGCGGTATGATCCGACCGGCAAGCTGAAGGACCTGTATGAGAAATGCGTCCTGACCCAGTAATCCAGCCGCGGGTTCTGCGGCATGATCGGAGCGCCGGGGAATCCGCTGCGGGTCATGTGGCCTCTTCGGTTCGATGACAGATCTCCAGCCGGTTGCCCCCAGGATCTTCGAAAAAGACGGCATAGTAGCCGGGGCCTTCATCGTATCCCGGACCCTCGACATGGCACGCGCCGGCTTGGACCACGACTTCAGCCAGGCGATCCACTTCATCGATACTCTCCGCCCAAAAGGCAATCCGACATTCGTTCGGGATATGTTGCGGGGACTCCATGACGCCAAAAAACTCAGTCGCGCCGCCGAAACCAGCTGCTTCAAACTGGAGCCAGCCGTCAACCTCGACCTTGCGCGTGAACCCCAGGGCCGGAAGGAGCCGTTCATAGAACGGGCGCATCTTGGCCAGACTGCGGACTCTCATATCGATGTGGTCGAACCGTCTCGTCATCAGCAGTCCTCGTAGGGTCCGGCGGCGTGCCCGCCGTCTCGTCCAAGGGTGGAACGCCAGCAGCGAGTAAGGTTCTGTCCGGGCCCCGGTTGCAGGAGCACTCACTTGACGCAGCAGCCCGAGCGTTCGGCGCTCGTGCGGCCCGCCTCGCGCCAGATCAGGCCAGTCGCAATTGTGCCAACGAAGCCAGCCCCTGTCTTCCACCGATGTCCGGGATGATGCTCAACTCCAGCACCGTCATATCCGGGAGATCGACCTGATAGTCTTCCGTCTCGAGCGTGGTGCCCGGAGGACTGAACGTCCATTGCTGCCGCACAATGTCCCTGAAGGACCGTCCGTTGTCCGGCGACCAACGCAAGACGTACTCTTGCGTGCGCGGGGTCGAAAGCTCGAGGAAGCGCATGGAGATCCGCCGCAAGTGTTGCGGATGGTTGAAGAGGAGCCGGATCCGTTGCTGTCCCGGCGCCCCGGCACGCCAACCCGAAGCCAGCCCCGGCAGCAATGCCGATTCAATCGGATGGGTGGGATCCTCCGAGGAGACTTCCACCTCCGCCAGATCCTCCAGGCTCCACCATTCCTGATCCGGGTCTACGGTCTCCTTCTGAACGTCGGCGATGATTCGCTTCCGCATGTTGAGCGCGCCTCCCGATTGCAAGTGCTGCAGAAATGGCCGGTACTGAACGAGTACCCGCCTCTGAAAAGTCTACTCCACGACTCGAGGCAGATTCATCCCATTGGAGGCGTGGAACTGGCGAGAAGCAAAGAAAGAGCCGGTATACAACGTGCCCGTTCTTCGTGAGTGTCGACGGCACTCCACCTCCATGGCCAAGGGTGCTCTTGGCATCGCACAGGTGCGAGTACCCGTAGAAGCGCTTACTTCTGAGCCGCCGCTTGTTTGATCGTAAACGTACCCACGCCTCTCAGCATGATGACCTGTCCTGCCCGGCTCAAGCGAGACACTTCGCTATAGAGTTCGTTCCAGGTGAATTCAGGGTAGCGCTGCACCAGGGTTTCGAACTCGCATTCAGGGGAGAGTCGCAGCAGATCGAAAATCCGTCCGGTGATGGGCTTTTCCTGTGACATCGACAGTCTCCTTCAGTCGGAATGTGTCCGGGAACGGGATGCCATGGCTCAAACTGCTGAGGGAATGCCTTGTGGAGCAGCTCAGGCTGCTGCCGGCGTTTGGAGCGCGGACTGAGACATCAATCGCGTTGGGAAGGACCGGGAAGCGCGAGGAATAGGACAGTCGGCACGGCGATACGGCTATGAGGTCGTGGGCTCATGCTACGGGGAGAAGAGACAGCCGGTCAAGTTCGCGGTCATCTCCTCGTCTGCCGTATCTGCCGTCGAAACCAGTTCATGACTGATTGGCGCGACAGAGACCGGATGAAGATATGCCCGAATGAAAACACTGCTATCGTCTGTTTTTCACCTACACATTGAAGGCGGCTCCCGCTAGTGAAAGCTCTAGGCATAATGAAACCCCGCTCTGGAGCTGATGATGCGCATTGAACGTCAATGGCACGTCACATGCAAACTCCCCTGGCAGGAGAGACACGATCTCCCTGCAAGCGACGGTGGTCATGCTGCCGTGAGGTGGGCACACGGCAGCGGGGCGCCATCCCGGATGACATGAAACAAGGAAAGGACCGTCCCACATGAAAATCGCACAAATCGCGCCTCTTTGGGAGAGCGTACCGCCCAAGCTGTACGGAGGCACCGAGCGAATCGTTTCCTATATCACTGAAGAACTGGTTCGCCAGGGCCATGACGTCACCCTGTTTGCGAGCGGAGATTCGCAAACTACAGCACGTCTCCGGCCGGCCTGTTCGGATGCTCTTCGGCTGCACAGCGGCGGGCCGATCAATCGGGACGCGCCGCTCATTCTCATGCAGGAGCACGCCTTGGGCACGGAGGCCGATCAGTTCGATATCATCCACTCTCATCTGGACTGTTTGAGCTTTCCGCTGAGCCGGCGTTGTGCCAGGCCGGTGCTGACGACCCTGCATGGACGGCTGGATCTTCCCGAATTGGTCCCGGTATTCCGCGAGTATGCCGACATGCCGGTCGTGTCCATCTCCAACGCACAGCGGAGGCCGCTGCCCGATGCCAACTGGCAGGGCACCGTCTATCACGGACTGCCGGACCTCTATTCCTTTCATCCCGCGCCCGGGTCCTATCTCGCCTACCTCGGGCGCATTTGTCCGGAGAAGCGGCCGGACCACGCGATTGAAATTGCCAAACGGGTAGGCATCCCGCTCCGTATCGCCGCCAAAGTGGATCCGGTCGATCGCGAGTACTTCGAAACGCAGATTGCACCC
>CBDIWQ010000302.1:0-38352 GCA_965285965.1 uncultured bacterium
AGGCAGAGGTTGACAACCAACTCTGCTAAATGACAGCATCGCGCCTCGGTGAGCCGGTAGCTCAGTCGGTAGAGCATCGCCCTTTTAAGGCGAGGGCCCTGGGTTCGAGTCCCAGCCGGCTCACCAAACCATCCAATAATTTCTGGCCTTCCTCTGATTCACGCTCCTCCGGGGTCACGGTTTTGGTCACGGTTCCAACCTGCGCCAGACCTCCCACGGCCTTCTACAGACGGGCTGGAGAGAGGGCGCATACCGGCTCACCATGGCAGGGGAACTGTGTCTTCTCATAAGTACTCTATGGATACTAGGACTGCGTTAGCCAGGTGGGGGGAAATGGAGCTTGCTACTCCACTGTTGGAGTGGGCGGCAGAGGTACCGGATGGAGACACCGCGAAGGCGCAATGGAAACGTTGCGGGCTGGAGAGACATTGCGGGATGACTCGACTCCGTATGTGTTTGCGTTCTGCGCGGTGAGCGGGCCTATCGCGGCGTACCGGGAAAATGTGCATCGGTATATCGACATAACTGGGCGCGTAACTGTTGCGAAAGTGAAGTGAACATGTCTTGAAGTGAGCTTCTCTCCATTGCCCCTACAAGGTATCTGGTAAGTTCGCGCCCCGATCCTATGGTCACAGACCCGGGATTGTATTTCCTGGAATAGGTAATCGCTGCTCCACCTAAGCTGGACAGTAGTTGTAGTAAGCGTAGTGCTTCTTGTCGTTCCATCTCAGATATTTCAAGACCAATCTGTCCGTTGCCACACCATTTCACAGTAGCGTTCGGGACCTCTAAGTGGGCATTGTCGGGGAGCACGAGGCGGGCATACACCTCAACACCTGGTGCAACCTCTTGGTTTGTGATGATGCACAATCCGCCACTGGACACATCTAGCGTCACGCCTTCCCCAGCGTAATCGGGGTACGCGAACTGAACCTTATAGTGCACGGACCATCGCTGGGCCAAACGTGAATTGAGCGCATTGCGTGAATCTGGCGAATGCATCGATACCCCCTCCGGTTTAGTAGTGGGCCGCCTCGATCCCAGTGGCCTTATGCGAATAACAAGCTATACGGTACGAATCATTCCGTTGCCGCTCAACCCATCGAAGTGGTGATTCCCGTAAACGACACATCGGCCAATCCCGAACACAGATGGAGCAAGGCTCAGCAATCGCAACGGTTTAGGGGCCTAATTTCTAGGGCAAAAGTGCACACCTCGGGTCTCTAACACAGCTCGACGAGTGGCAGCGTCCTCGATAAGGAAGACGCGGCCGAGCAGCTGCACTCTACGATAGGCCTAGCAAGAGAAAGCTAATGGAGTGAGCAGGGCGTCGTCCGTTAGGAGTGGCTTCAGCTAAATTGGTCCGGCCTGATCTGTTTGGCCCTCAGAATGCTAGTCAACGTCATGAGATGTTTTGGGGTTTTCCCAGTAGTCCTGCCGAACGCTTCTTAGTACTGATGGGGCGTCGTTGTGTTGATGCCGCTGCCAGGTTGAGAGGCCGGGCAATCATACACTTCAATCATCCCCCGGCACAGGACAACAGCGGGACTACGGTCTTCAGAGATCGCAGCGTATGTGACTGGCGCTGCGAGATCTGAAGAAAGGCCCGACTCCGAAAGGTGCCGGGCCTTTCTTTTGCGTTTATCCCTGGCCGTTCCCTCTCAACACTCTCATCATCTGCATCACCGCAAAGCGTCACAATGAAGGCTGGTTGATGGGATACTTGAGCCGGCAGTAGAGTTAAAAGACTCGACATGGAGAAGAAGGGCCGCTGCCGAAGGGAATCCAAATACTGCACTACGAGGCGTGGGTTAGCAGGTGATAATACAGCGAGCTGTGTGATCGATACTGGAAATTATGTGGTGTGCGATCGCACGGATGACATATAGCCATCGGATCGGACGGCTATCCAGATGCTCCCACAATGATAATGCCTCGACTTCATCACGCAACTAATCCTGAACTCCTTTTATGCTCGAGCGCCTATTCTGATGCATGGATTGCGGTCGATTGAGTCCTTGCTGTATCCGGCCTTTTCTGTGTGTCGTCCTTTCTCTCCGCCGACAGAATTATCTCGGGACACTGGTTCCCCGCCACCACACGCCATGCATAGGTTGCAAAGTGTGCAGAATCATAGAAGAAGCGATTGAATGTCAGTACATCCTCTAGGTGGAAGACGTCCTAGGACTGCGACTGCCACGTTGGTTTCTAGTGATTCGCCTAGGTGCCTGCTTAATGAAGTGCTGTTACACCATCGCCTATCATTTGGAACACATCCTCTCTCGGTCATCGACCCGATTGGGACGTCTGAAATTCACGGAAAGGTGCGATCTATGATTGAAACAAAGGCTGGGTATCCGATTAACGTTGTGCTTCTCAGCGACAGCCACATCACCCTGTCTGGATTGCACCGCATTCTCGAATCACACCCGGGTTTTCACGTGCTGGCAGAAGGGAACGTCGGCGGTGGCGCCATCGTAGAATCACTGGTTCGTCAACGGCCAGTCGTTCTCCTTGATCTCGACATCAACGGCGTGGATGCCTTGCGCAAACTCGAGCACCTCACCCACTCTCTACCCGTCATCGTGCTGTGCGACCTGGGCCACCATGAACTCAACCGGCAGGCGCTGGCCCTCGGCGCTGCCGGCATTGTCTTGAAAACCCAGCCACCGTCCGTTCTGATCGCGACGATTCAGAGCCTGAGCGAGAAAGGCGGGCGTGATGAACTCAACAGGGGGCCGATCAAGGAAACGACAGACGTCAGTCACATTGACAGCAACACGGATGGTTCGCGTGTCACGGGGAGGCTCAACTCCTTGACCGCGCGTGAGCAAGAAATTGTGCGCCTCATCTCGGCCGGGTTAAAAAACAAAGAAGTCGCGAACCGTCTTCACATCAGTGATATTACCGTCCGCCACCATCTGACTAACATCTTCAGCAAGCTTGATGTCCCGGGTCGGCAGAAACTGCTGATTCTGGCGCACCGGCATGGTATGGGCGACGTGACGCCCATTCGGAAGGCCGGGTAGGGAATACGAAGAAAGCCAAGCCCAAGATCACTATCCTCCACAGTCGCTCCTGCCCGTATCGATACTCGAAACAACGACCCTGTTCGATACCGTAGTCCAACGTGAAGTTGAAGTCATAGCACAATCCGCTCGGTGTCTCAGGTGGCTCAATTGTGGGAGGCCCCAATTGTGGGGCCCAGCATCAGGCCGATAGAGAGGGAGGCCCCAATATATGGATGGCAGGAGGCACAGTTGTGTGCCGGGGCCGCCAATTTCTCCCAGAACAGAATTGTGAAAAAAAGGCACATCCTTCCGATGTTGGAGCGTCGTGAATTTATGCAGAATCACGCCTGTCGACAAGTGACCCCATGCAATGACGTTATTGCAAACGATATGGGGCCGAAAGGGCGAAGCACTGTGAGCGAGCTGCATGCCTGGGGCTAAAAGGGCGAAGCTGTGTCAGGGGCGATAGCAGCGGATATTGAGATTCAGAGAGGATAGTGATGCAAAGCATGACCGAAGAACGCGGTGCTCGTCGCTGGTTTGCGCTTCAGACGCGGTCTCGCCATGAAAAAGTGGCCCGCAACGAACTGGTCCAACGGAATATCGAAACGTTTCTTCCGACGATCCTGCAGGTGAGCCAGTGGAAAGACCGCAAAAAGAAGATTGAGTCACCGTTGTTCAGCGGGTACTGCTTTGCCCGGTTTACCTCTGACGACCGGCTGCCCGTGCTGCAATCGGCGGGCGTCGTGCGTATCATCGGTTCCAATGGTCGTCCCGAGCCGATCCCCGAGCCTGAAATCGACTCCTTGATGATTCTGATGAACAATCGGGCCCGATTGGATATGCATCCCTGTTTACGGGAAGGCATGCCCGTGAAGGTGATCCGGGGGCCGCTTCAGGGCGTCACAGGACGTCTTCTCCGGTATGCGAAATCCTGCCGGGTCGTCGTGAGCCTCGGTCTGATTCAACAGGCCGTCTCGGTTGAGATCGATGCGTCCAGCATCGCGCCCGCATGTGGCGATGATCTCGTGCACGACATCTGAACGACCCCATGGCAAGGTCGCCAAGCCAATGTGAACGAGTGGTGGGTAAGTGAATGCCACGCCGTCGGCGATGGACGTTTGTCGAAAAGTTGCGCGCTGCTCAGGAAGCCTCGGCTCCCGGCACATGCGTGTCTTCTGTCGCACGCAAATATGGGATGGCTCCCAGCCAGTTATTTCGATGGAGAAAGGTCATTCTCAGCCACGCCCTAATAGACGTGGTCCCAGACGGTCAGGCGACCGTAACGGCAGACCTCTGTGAGCTCAGGCATCAAATTCGTGAACTGGAGCGGCTCCTGGGTAAGAAGACGCTGGAGAACGAAACGCTCAGGGAAGCCATCGCCCGGGAAAAATCCAAGGCCACTCTCGCTTTGATACCCGGAAAGAAGAGTGAACGCTCGTAAAGTGTGTGGCGGATGCGAACCGTACCTACTCTCCGTCCCCCGGGTTCCCCAGCGTAGGATTATGAGTGTAGGACTAGATGGAGCCGTGCAATGGATCGAAGCCATGCCTTATCAACGATCAATGGAGAGCCCAAGCGGACCGCCATGCCCTTCGTGTCGTATGAGACAGATCATCCCGTGAAGGAATACATCGATGCCTGTCGCCAGCACCTCTGGCTGATCGCCGTGACCGCCACCTCCTTTGCGATGATTGCCGCGGCCTGGTCACTCCTTCAAACGCCGATCTATCAGGCGAGAGCCACGATAGGGATCGAAAGCCCGGCATCAGGGGCGCTGGACAAAGATAAGAACTATCTGGACAACAGCCCAGAATACTTCCAAACGCATTTTGAGCTGTTGAAGAGCCATCAACTGCTCCGCCGCACCGCCGACCTCCTTAAACTGGCCCATCGGCCCGAATATCAGCCGCATCCCAGCTTGATCCAACGGATGCTTCCGAGCTGGATCGACGCGCTCTGGCAACCCGACGACCAACCTAAAGATGAGGCGCACGCGAAGAAAATAGCTGAAGAGGCAATGCTCAAACGGTTCTCAGATGATGTCGAAATCTTGCCGGTTCGTGGTGCGAGATTGGCTCGTGTCACGGTGAGTTCGCCGGATCCCGCCTTCGCTGCATTGGCTTCCAATACGTTGGTGTCCGTCTATATTGAACGCAATCAAGAACTGAGCGCGAACGCAAGAGAACAATCAGCCCGGTGGTTCACCACTCACCTGGAGGGCTTGCGCGAAAAAGTGCAGCTTTCCCAGCAGGCGCTCTACCACTATCGAGCCAAGCACGGATTGCTCACCGGCGAAGAGCGGAAGTCGTTGACCGGTCACACGCTTGCAGAACTGAATTCGCAGGCAGTGAAAAGCGAAATGGCAAAAGCAGAAGCCGAAGCACGATTACAACAGATCGAGTCTGTCCTCAACCCTCAAGCTGATCGCGCGATGACCGACGATTGGTCGAAGTTGGATTCCCTGACGCAGGTGCTTAATAGCCATTTGATCCAAACGCTGCGCGCGCAGGAAATTACGTTGTCCTCGCAGGTAGCCGACCTGTCGGAGAAGTATGGTCCGTTGCACCCAGACCGGGCCCAAAAGAACGTCGAACTGCAGAGTCTTCGACAACGCATCAAGCAGGAGGCCCAGAAAATATACGACTCTCTGAAGCACGAATACAACATGGCGGTGGCGCAAGAACGAGCGGTGAAGGCCTCCATTGCACGGTATGGCAGCGATAAGATTCGACTCGAACAGAACGAGATCGAACACGGCATGCTGGAGCGGGAAGTCGAAAGCAATTTGCAGGTGTACAACCTCTTTTTGAAGATCGCCAAGGAAAGCGATTTATCAAGCGGCATGCAGACCAACAACATCTATCTGGCCGATCCAGCGACTGCGAGTTCGGTTCCGGCGATGCCGAGAACCAAGAAAAATGTGGTGTTGGCACTCATGGCCGGGCTGATGACCGGTGTCGGGCTGGCCATCGCCCTTGAGGGACGAAATAAAAAATTGAAGGGTCCCGCAGATGTGGAGCGCTATATCCCGGACGTCTCGTTGCTGGGCGTGGTCCCTTTGCTACCGAAGGCCACGGCAGACGAGAAGGCACTCCTCGTGCATCCCGATGCCTTAACACCCGCCGCTGAAAGCATCCGGATCATCAGAACCGGTCTGTTGCTGTCCAGGCCAGACACCCTGCCGTCTCGAGTGCTCATTACCAGCCCCGGAGATAACGAAGGGAAAACCAGTCTCGCCATCAATCTGTCCATGGCCCTAGCAAAATTAAAAGACCGTCGCGTCATACTCGTCGATGTGGACTTCAGGAAACCATACGCGCATCGTATTTATGACGTGCACGCGGGAACGACTGCACCTTTAGGGCTTGCACACTTCTTGAGAGGGGAAGCCAGTATCGGCGACGTGGTGCATGAGGGGCTCCTTCCTAACCTGTCCATCATTCCGCGCGGCGATAGCCCCTGCAATCCCGTAGAACTCTTGCATTCGAAAGCGATGAGCCAGCTCCTGGAATGGGGACTCGTCAATGGTTACCACATTATCTTGGATTGCCCCCCGATCTTACCGGTCGCGGATACCGACGTCATCGCCTCCAAAGTGGACGGTGTGCTTCTGGTCGTCAGTGCCGGGGAGACGACGAGGGAAGCGTGCCGCTCAGCCGTTCAGCGCATGACCTTCGCTGGAGGGAAACTGCTGGGCATCGTGATGCAAAAGGCGACCGTCGAACAATCACCGTACTATGCCTCGATTCATTAACCAACCGCCCGAAGCACCTCCGAGATGCCGCGCATCCGGCGGCCCAACACTCGAATATATGAATGTGGACGGATTGTTTCATGCCCGCTGCGGACCGACGCTCCCGTCCAGGCGGGTCCGGCGCGCTTCTCAACAATCACTGAGATGGAACGTGTCATGGACGCTCCTAGGGGATGTCATCTATGCCGGGTGCCAGTGGGGCATGTTGATCGTTCTGGCCAAGCTCGGTAGCCCCGAGATGGTGGGGCAGTTTGCCTTGGGATTTGCGGTGACGGCGCCAGTGATCATTTTTGCGAATCTCACCTTGCGGCCCATTCAAGCCACCGATGTGAGGGATGAATACGCCTTTGCTGATTATTATACGTTGAGACTCCTCACGACCGGTGCGGCGCTGCTCGTCATCGGCGGGATTGTCCTGCAGGGTTCGTATGACCATACGACGCGGCTTGTGATCTTGGCGGTCGGCATGGCCAAGGCCGTGGAGGCCCTGAGCGACGTGTTTCATGGACTTCTCCAGCGCCACGAAAGACTGGACACTATCGCGAGGGCAAAGATTATTAAAGGGCTGCTGTCACTGATCCTCTTCACCGTCGGAATCTATTGGACCGGCAATGTGGTGTGGGGAGCGGTGGGGTTCATGGCGGCCTGGGCGGTGGTCCTGATCGGGTACGACGCTCGATACGGCGTGATGATCATCAACGGTTCCAGCGGAGGTCCCGTGCTATGGCCGCGCCGGCCTTCTCGGAAAATGTGGCAGCTCGTTCGGGTGGCCTGGCCATTGGGGCTGAGCACCATGTTCGTGTCCCTCAACGACGCCATTCCTCGCTATGCCATCGCGTATTATTTGGGCAACAAAGAACTCGGAATCTACGCAGCCATGGCCTATATGCCGGCCGCAGGAATGATGGTGGCGAACGCCTTGGGACAGTCTTCGGTCACCAGGATGGCCAGGCAGTTTGTCGAAGGCAGTCACCGTGGTTTCCTTCACCTTCTCTTCCAAATTACCGCGCTCGCGGCGGCGGTGGGCGGGGCAGGCATCGTAACCGTACTGCTCGGAGGGCGGGATATATTAACGTGGGCGTACCAGACAGAGTATGCGAATCGTGCGGATGTATTTCTATGGCTGATGGTGGTGATGACCATCGGGTACATGGCATCAATCCTGGGGTACGGCTTGATAGCGGCTCGGCTGATTAAGATCCAGCCGGTAGTCTTAGCCGCCTCGTTGATTGTGGGCACGGTCTGCTGTTACGCGTGGATACCCACTCTGGGCATCAAGGGAGCAGCGTGGGGATACGGAGCAGCGTTCTTAACGCAATTAACCGGGTTCTGTATCTATACGGCAATTCATGCGCGCACACAGAGAACAACGTAGTCTCAATGGCGGTCAGCCGGAATACTGGGCCAGGTGCGCCGATGCAGTGGCGGACTTGAGTCGCCAAAGAGGAAGGTATCGACTTCGGCATGTTTAGCAGCATAGGGAACACGACTCTCCCGGCGCCTAGCCCCGGCCCGGTTGCGCTCATCCATGAGCCAGCGGAAGCCAAGAACCATATTGACAGCCTTTTCATCTCTTTTTATGCCTGTGCGCTCACCCTCATCGGTTTTATCATCACCTCAGACCAGTTCCTTCATTGGTTTGTTGTTCCTGTGCTGCTCTGCGGGGTACTCATCGGCAGTGATGCGGTGGATTGGATGCGCGGCCGGGTCAGCTTGCTGGATCCAGCTGGCTGTCTGGGCCTCCTCGGACTGCATTTTTTCTTTCTCGCCCCGTTGCTCCATGTGAAATGGGATTTGTGGATGCCATATATCACGCCTCCACCGGACTGGCGCCCTTGGCTCGGCGGAATGGCGGTGATCAACGTCCTCGGCCTCGTGGTCTACCGGCTCTCGAGAGGCACATCCAGGGAAAGCCAACGGCAGGTTGTCCGAGAACCCATATGGCAAATCGATCCGGGCCTCTTCAGGCCGTTGATGGCGGTTGCCCTGATAGTGGCAGCGGCTCTTCAGCTGTGGGTGTATCAGCAGTACGGAGGCATTCTGGGGATTGTGTCGATGTATATGGACACCCGCCAAATGGGCTTCGTGGATAGCCCCTTTAAAGGCTTGGGTATCTTATTCATCGTGTCCGAGAGCTTTCCCATATTGGCCATGATGGCATTCTCGCTGTACGCGGCCAGGCACAAGCATGCGAGATCCTGGGGCGTTCTGTTGGTCGTCTTTGTTGTGTATTTCGTGTTGCTCATGCTGTTCGGAGGGCTCCGGGGCAGCCGCGGCAACACTCTCTATAGTCTCGTCATGGGAGGCGGGATCATCCATTTACTTGTCAGACCGGTCACCAAAAAGATGATGGCCATCGGATGCCTGTTCGTGATCGGCTTCATGTATGTGTTCGGCTTTTACAAAGAAGCGGGTATCGACGCGCTCAATGTCCTCGACGCACAAACCGCGCAAGTGGAGGAGATGGAACGTAAGACCGGCCGCACCTTCGAAGGCATGATTTTGGGAGACTTGGGCCGCAGCGATGTTCAGGCGTTCATTTTGTATCGCTTGTCGACGTTTCCGACATATTACGACTATGCCTGGGGGCGGACGTACCTTGGAACCGCAGCCCTATTGATCCCAAACAGCGTGTGGCCGGAACGGCCAGTGACGAAAGTCAAGGAAGGGACCGAAGTGATGTTCGGGAAAGAGGCGCACCGCATCGGAATGTGGGATGCGACCAACATCTACGGTCTGGCCGGCGAAACGATGCTCAATTTCGGTCCGCTCGCGGCGCCCTTCGCATTTGTGATGCTCGGATGGGTTGTGAACAAAGTACGGCTGTTTGCAGCGGGGCTGGATCCCCGCGATATCCGAGTCTTGCTCATCCCGTTCTGGTTGATTTTTACGGTCCATGTCCTCACTGCCGACTCTGATAACCTTCTCTGGTTCACGGTGAAATTCGGATTGGTGCCTTTTCTCGTGATGGCCATGGGCTCCAAGAGAGTGGACAGCCGACTCGGAGTACGGCAGTGAACGTGACGGTCACTTTGGAGCAGAGATTTGCCTGTGCACCGGACGGAACGGTGTGGACACCGTCACAAGGCTCCTACGAATACTTACAGCGATATCTGGAAGTGTTTGACCAGGTCACGGTCGTGGCGAGGCTTGAGCGGGTCGCGCGAATCAATCCTGCCTGGAAGCGTGCGGATGGCGGGGGGGTGTGCTTTGAAGCCATGCCCCATTACGTGGGGCCTTGGCAGTATCTGCAGCATGTGTTCGAGATTAAACGGCTCCTTGCCGATGTGGCCCGATCGTCTGAAGCGGCTATTTTACAAGCCCCCTCGATCTTGACGACGTTGCTCGTCAAGGCGTTGGCCGGTGGCCGGCACCCCTACGCATTGGAGGTCATGGGGAGTCCCTGGGATGTGTTCGCCCCAGGCGCGATGCGTCATCCGCTCCGGCCCTACCTTCGGATTCGGTTCTCCCGTGAGTTGGAACGTCTGTGCATGGGCGCCTGCGCCACGGCCTACGTGACGAGACAGGCGCTTCAGCGCCGGTATCCGCCGAACCCCGGGGGATATGCGACAAGTTATTCGAACGTGGAACTGGCGGAGGACTCCTTTTCTCCGATGCCGCGAACCGGCGACCGCACTGGCCCCGCCACGCTTCTTATGGTTGGCTCGTTGGCGCAACTGTACAAAGCGCCAGACGTCCTGATCGAGGCGGCCGGGATCTGCGTCAGGCGGGGTCTCGATGTTCGCGTTGTGCTTGTCGGGGAGGGGCAATATCGCGCCGCCCTGGAGGCCAGAGTGTGCCGCATGGGACTGGCAGCCCATATCCACTTTGCTGGCCATGTGAAAAGCGTGAAAGAGGAACTGGATCGGGCCGATGTGTTTGTCCTGCCCTCCCGCACAGAAGGCTTGCCTCGCGCAATGATTGAAGCAATGGCGCGCGGGTTACCGTGCATTGGGACCGCGGTCGGAGGGATTCCGGAGCTCTTGGGCGAAGAAGATCTCGTGCCTTCGGGTGATGCCATGGCGCTGGCACAAAAAATTATAGAGGTGATCAACACCCCCGGGCGGTTAGCCGCCATGTCACGACGGAACCTTGCCCATGCGAGGCAGTATCACGAGACGCATTTGCAGCAGGCACGGAGAAGCTTCTATCAGTACGTCAAGTCCCGGACAGCGGAATGGCTGTTGTCGCGCAAAGGCCAGAGTCTTGAGCAAGCTGCCTGACCAAACGAGGTCGCTGGTCAGGCAGCTTGCGCCCGACTCATCCTGAAGTCCTGTCCCGGGCTAACTCACGCGCAACCCCGCCGGAGCCGCCGGCGGAATGCTGTCCGCAATGGCGGTAAACACGACATTATAGACGTATGGGCCCAGGCTGATATTTCCTGCGGCGGCACTGTTGATGAGGCTGCCCGCATATCGAAGATTATTGAAGGTAATGCCATTCACATCGGCAGTGCCGCTGAAACCCTGTAAGGGCGAAAACGTGGGGGCGTTCCCAAAAGTGACGTTATCCACGCGGACATTATGGATATAGCCCAGCACGCCTGCAGGCTGCCCGCAGTTCTGTGCACCCCATGAGGTGCAATCGACTGCCAAAAACAGGAACGCCCGCCCGGTCGCTTCTTCGACGGCAGAGTTGCTATACGTCACCCGGTCCACGTTCGTCCCTCCGAACGGGAAGATGCCGAACACGTCCTTGGCCCAGATCGCATCGTTATTGTCAAACACGATGTTCCGATTGTAGCTTGTGCCGCGCCACGGCACGATATCGACGATATGCCCGTAAGCAGGATAGCCCGTACTGGGGTGGTGAAAGACATTTCCCCGTATTTGGACGCCGTCGGTCGGCGCCGGCACGCCGTAATTGAAGACATTGGTACCCGACAAGAATGCGATATTGTCGTCCGAGCTATATATAAAATTGTTGGACAGGGTGATGTTGGTGCCATCCGTAATATCGATCCCATCGGACAGATTGGGGCTCGCGGAGAGAATCTTGACGTTGTCTATGACCGTACCCGTGGCCGCGCCAAGACGGACGGCGGTGGTAAATCCATCCAAAAACATGACGTCCCGAAGGGTGACATTGTTGGCTTGGTTCATGTGCAGCATGTGCACATATGAGCCTCCTCCTTCACTGCCTCTGCCATGGATGACGCCGCGGCCGGTGATTTTGGCGTTGCTCACTTGGGTAATCGGGAATCCCACGGATGAGGTGTAGCTACCCGTAAACATTCTGATGCTCGCGCCGGGTGCGAGGTAGAGGTTCACGTTGCTCTTGAGGAAGATAGAACTTGTGATGTTGTACGTCCCGGGCGGAACATAGGCGACCCCGCCTGTAGGAAGCGCCGCCGCCGCGTCGATGGCCCGTTGAATCCCTATGGTCCAATCGGAGGTTCCGTTGGCGTAGCTCTGCACGTTGAACACGCCAGCAGCTCCCAGCACAGGTTGATTCGATTCCAGCGGGTCCGCCAAGATGAAGAGCTGCTCGGTCAGTCCGTTGACCTTGCGGAGCACCAGTTTGCGCGGCTGCGTCAGCGAGAACATGATGTCTCTGCCGTTCACCGTGCTGGGGACTCTGTTCCGTGTGGGGCTTAAGGTGTAGGAGGAGACGTTCTGATTGACGGTGACTTTCACGTCTGCCCTGCCGGAAAACGCGAACCACGCGAAGCTGATGCCATTGTACTGCTGCACGGGAACCGGCTGCCCACCCACCGTCACGGTGTAGATGGTGCTGGGCGGCCGTCCCTCGATCGGCGGATAGGCCACGACCTGCGCAAACGACAGCCCATAAAAGCAGAATAGGTAGGACACCACGAGAGTGGGAACCAGGCAAAGGAGTTTTGCGAGCCCACGCGCCTTCCGAATGACCATGATCAATGTCTCCAATAAATTATGTGTGCGCCCTGCCGTGGATTGCTAACGCAATATGCGTACCGGCTCCCGGCACTCAAAGAACCTGTGAGTTAAGTACCGTTTCATGAAGGGAATAGGACGCAACACCGGCTTCAAACAGAGACAAGTGCATGTATTCATATACGGGCGCCACCAATCTTGTAGGTGCTCGAATTGTTAAGTCTACGTAAAATCTCTGCCTGAGTAAAAGCGCTGATCGCTGCATGTCCATTTTCAGCCTGTCGACAGAGGCGGAGGACCCTGGCGTTGATTATGCCGAGCCCAGAGATGCCAAGAACTCTATCGTCGTCGTACCCCTCCCTCGGTAAACATTTATAAACGTAGGTTCCTGTCGCCACAGTGCCGCAGTGGGAGCCCTCAATCACCCGGTGATGAAGCCAGGTGAATTACCACGCCGGTGAGTGTCAGTGGCTCGGTAAGCCCGAGGCAGGGCACGTATCGTCGTATACCTATTACGTCAGAGCCAAGTTGGGAACGGCTGATATGCCAGAGACCCTCAAGCTGATGATCATCACGACTGTCCCTGAGTCCTTGTTCTTCTTTGCGGATCACGTCGAGAACGCGAAGGCCCACGGGTTGGAAGTTCATGTCCTGTCTTCGCCCGGTCCGTTTCTTCAAAAATTTGTGCGGCAGCTCACAGTGGTGCCGCATGAGCTTCCGATGTATCGGGGCATGAGTCCCCTTCGCGATCTGGTGGCCATCTTCAAATTGTGGAGCCTGCTCCGCACGATCCGCCCCGATATTGTCCATGCCGCCACTCCAAAGGCGAGCCTCATCGGAATGATTGCCGCGTGGATGAATAAGGTACCGATACGAATCCTCCATATTCTGGGCTTGCGTTTTATGACCACGACAGGAATCAAGAAATGGCTACTTCGTTTAAGCGAACGTGTCGCCTGTGCGTTGAGCCACCGAGTGATTTGCGTCAGCCACTCGGTCCAGCAAGTGGTGACTGCAGAAAGGATCTGTAAATCTGAACGCGTTTCCGTACTCGCGAAGGGTAGCGTGAATGGGGTGGATGCGGCCCGATTCTGTCCCGGCGGGTCAGAAGCACGCCTCCGTTTGCGGCAAGAGCTTGGCATACCGGGGACTGCCTTTGTCGTCGGTTATGTCGGGAGGGTCGTTGCCGATAAAGGGCTCAAAGAGTTGGCTATGGCGTGGCAGGGCCTGCGAATCACGTTCCCCACCATGCATCTTCTTATCGTGGGCCGGTTTGAGCCCCAGGATCCCTTACCCGCGGGAATCAACCAGTTGTTGGTGAGCGACCCCTTGATTCATCTGGCAGGAGAGGTCCGCGATGCTGTGCATGTGTATCGAGCCATCGATCTGTTCGTCCTACCGACTTATAGAGAGGGATTTCCCGTCGTCCTCTTGGAAGCCGCTGCGATGGGACTCGCAACTGTCGCCAGCTCAGTTACCGGCTGTGTTGATGCGGTTCAGGATGGAATCACGGGGACCCTCGTGCCGCCGTATGATTCCGGGGCACTCGCCCAGGCCATTGGCCGCTATGCAAAGGATGAGGCGCTCCGCAAACGTCACGGCACAGCGGCTCGTGAGCGCGTCCAAAGAGACTTTCGTCCGCAAGACGTCGCCAGAGCCCTCTGGCAAGAGTACGAAGGCCTGATGGGAAGGAAAGCGTGTTCAACGCTCGTACGGCGTATGGCGTGAACAGGCGGATACGAGTGTCGAGCGGTAGACCTCCTTCCTACTCCGGGTCCGGTGTCCGCGAGGTTATTACTTTGTTAGTGCCGCATGAAGGAGGTATTCAATGCAACATGGTGACGCGATAACGGCCGTGATTCTCGCGGGTGGTAAAGGCACCCGGTTGAAACCGTTCACAATGAACATCCCGAAGCCGCTGCTGCCGGTGGGAGAAGTGGCGATCTTGGAAGTGGTGGTACGGCAGCTTGTTGAGTCGAACATCACGCGGATCGTGCTTGCGTTGGGGCACATGGGGCACATATTCCCGGCGGTCTTTGGCAATGGGTCTCAACTGGGCGCATCGATAGAGTACTGCTATGAGCAGCAACCGTGCGGAACCGCTGGCGCGCTGAGATTGGTGCAGAGTTTGAGCGAGGATTTCCTCGTCATGAATGGAGATCTCCTGACAACGATCGACTACCAAGCGCTGATTGCGGCTCATCAATCGGGGAAAGCGTGGGGAACGATTGCCATGCATCGCAATCAGGTGAATGTCGATTATGGGGTGATTGTTCCCACTGAAGACGGGCTCCTGGATGAGTATCGGGAAAAGCCAGTCATTCACTATGACGTCAGCATGGGGATCAATGTGCTTTCCCGCGAATGCCTCCAATACATTCCCCCCGTTGGAAAGTTTGATATGCCGGAGCTGATGCTGGCGATGCGACAAGCCGGCCGGCGGGTGCTGTGCCACCGCGTGGATTGCTATTGGAAGGATATCGGGCGGTTGGATGACTACCAACAGGCCAGTGAGGACTTTGTGCACGATCCCTCAAGATTTGTTCGGCGGAAATGGTGACGAATCAATGCCACACGCCTTAATCACCGGAGCGGCAGGATTTTTGGGGTTCCATTTGGCCAAGCGCTTGCGGGACGAGCGAGGGGTTGCCGTTATTGGCGCAGACCGGCGCAGTCAGCCAAGGGAGCCGGGTCTCTTCACCGAGTATGTACCGACGGATCTGGCGGATGAGACAAAAACGGCCGCATTAATCCGCAATAGCAAGCCCCAGGTCATCTTTCATCTGGCAGGGGCCTGTTCGGGTCCTGACTTGACCCTGTTTCAGACGAACGTGATGGCCACCATCCAGCTGCTCGAAGCGGTGCGGGTCTATGCGCCGGCGGCGAAGATTCTTCTGGTGGGTTCTGCCGCAGAATATGGATGTGTAGAGCCTGAACGTCTTCCGATCAGCGAAGAGCACCTGTGCAGGCCGCGCGGGCCGTATGCGATCAGCAAATACGCCATGACGACGACGGCGCTGGATTACGCACGCCGTTTCGGCCTCAAGGTCGTGATCGTTCGACCGTTCAACATTGTGGGCGCCCACGTACCTGCCAACCTGGTGGTTGGGGCCTTGATTGAACGAATCCGGCAATGTGCCGCTCAAGGTAGCGGGCCGGTTCGAGTCGGCAATCTGGACACGGAGCGCGACTTTATTGCTGTCGAAGACGTCGTGGACGGTTGCCTCAGGCTGGTTCAAGCAGAGTGCTGGGGTGAGGTGTTCAATCTCTGCTCGGGTGTCCCTCGGTCAATCCGGTGGATAATCCAACAAGTCTTTGTGGAACTTGGGCGCAGCCTGCCGCTCGAAGTGGATCAAAGCCTTGTCCGTCCCGATGACGTACAGCGTTCATACGGCAGCTGGACGAAAGCCTCCGAGGCTGTGGGATTCCGGCCGCAGTCAACTATTGAGCCCGCTTTGCGCGCTGCGGCGCGAGCTGGAGTCCAAGAATGAAAGAAAGCCTGACGAAGAAAAGGAGTGTCATGCGCATACAAGCGGCAAAAACAAACGGTCTCATGCCCATGTCCTCGAGCGAGGTGTATTCACTGGCGACCAGCCGGTGCTCAGAAATGTTTCAGGAAGACTTGCTGGCGAAACGCCTGGAACTTGAGGAGACCATCGGCGGGGCACGGATTCTTGTCGTGGGCGGCGCCGGGACCATTGGTTCAGCCACCATTCGAGAACTATGCGGCTTTAAACCAGCCGCGCTCGACATTGTGGATCTCAATGAAAACGGTCTCGCGGAGCTCGTGCGCGATCTCCGATCTTCGGGGATTCTCGATGCGGCCACCGAGCTGTTAGTCCTCCCCCTCGACGTCGGCTCGCCGATCATGACGCGCTTTCTCCTCGAGCGCCCACCGTACGACCTTGTCTTGAACTTTGCCGCGCTCAAGCACGTGCGATCAGAAAAGCATATTTGTTCTGTCTTGGAACTGCTGGATACCAATCTCCTGAAGGCGGCTCGGCTGATGAAGGGCTTGGGTGGAGGAGCAGGCACCTGCAGATATTTTGCGGTGTCCTCGGACAAAGCGGCCAATCCCTTTAGCGTGATGGGCGCGAGCAAGCGCCTCATGGAAGAGCTCATGTTCTCCGGCTTGGTCTCGGCACCCTGCATCTCACACATGACCTCCGCCCGGTTTGCGAACGTGGCGTTTTCGAATGGAAGCCTCCTTGAAGGAATCATGCAACGATTGCAGAAGAAGCAGCCGATTGCCGTTCCTGCGGATACTCGTCGGTACTTTGTCACGCCGAGGGAATCCGGCTGCATCTGCCTTCTTGCATCCATCTGTCTGCCGGACAAGCATTTGGCGATTCCTCGCCTCGATGCCGGTGGGGACCTGCGCTTGCTCGAGGATGTGGTGGCCGACATCCTGCGCTACGTGGGATACGAGCCGCATATGTACTCTGACGAGGCAGAGGCCCGCTCGGAACTGGCGAGGGACATGAGTAGAGGGTGTTACCCCGTCGTGGTGACCGCTCGGGATACGAGTGGAGAGAAGCCGTTCGAGGTCTTTGTCGCCGACGGGGAGCAGGTCCTTGACATCGGAATGAGCGATCTACAGGCGATTGCATTTCCGAAGAGATCGACCGAGCGACTACAGAGATTTCTGCAATCCATCGAACGCTATGTGGCGCAGCCTGGTTTGGCCGTGACTAAAGCCGACATCCTGAGAATGATGAAAGAGGTGGTGCCCGAGATGCACCACGTCGAAACCGGAAAAAACTTGGACCAGCGTATGTGATGGCCAGTAGCGAGGCTGATCTCCTCACATGCGTTGGAAGGTCCGCAGCTCATACCATGACCCCCGCTGTAGGCGTCGGAGACTCCGCACGACCGTCAGTGGCTGTCGAGAGCAATGCGGAGTGGCCATGAGTATGTGAAGTGGAGGACGTATGCCAGCACACCGTGTGCCAGTGAAAAACGCTCACGGGAGAATTATTGCGTACCTCAAGAAGCTCACGATTAGTCCCGCTTCGGGGAAAGTGGTCTCCGCGACGCTTATCCTGCGGCCGACGGGACGCCAAATGTCTTTGCCGTGGGACAGAGTCGTTCTTGCTGGCGGGTATCTGGCCGTTGATCTGAAAGAATCGGCGGACGCAACTCCTTGCGTGGAGAAGACCAATGTGTAAAAGCAGGAGGAAGGATATGAGTCACCCAGTACCCGAGGGCCTCATCGAATCGCCCAAGACTCACGGTCGCCTTCATCCCGAACATGAGAGCGGCCGGGTTCAGAGCCGGAAACGGCTGCTCGATCTCACCCTCATCGTGTTGGCGGTTCCGTTTGTGCTGCCGCTCATTGGAGCGGTCAGTCTGGTCGCATGGGCGATACAAGGTCGGCCCCTGGTCTTCCGGCAACAACGGCCCGGTTTGAACGGTCGGCCCTTCACCATATACAAATTTAGAACGATGCGGGAATCGAAAGACGGCGTCTCGGAACCCGAGAGCATGCGGCTGACGCGGTTAGGGAAGATCCTGCGCAGTACGAGCCTGGACGAACTGCCGGAATTGATCAATGTCATTAAGGGAGATATGAGTCTCGTCGGCCCGAGACCCTTGTTGATGGAGTACCTCGAACACTATACGCCGGAGTTGCAACGGCGGCATCACGTCCTGCCCGGTATCACGGGGTGGGCGCAGGTCAATGGTCGCAATACGACGCCATGGGAACAGCGCTTTGCCTTGGACTTGTGGTATGTGGACCACCAGTCGGTTGCCTTGGACGTCAAGATACTGCTGTTGAGTATCTGGAAGGTTCTTACGCGAGACGGTGTCATGCAGCCAGGAGACAAGTGTTCCTTCGGCAATTTCAAAGGCGTCTCCGCAAAGGACAGACAGCAGTAAGGCGAGGCACATTCCCTCCTTCCACGTCGCGGGAGAGTCCCCGTAGGGGCTCACATAGAGACTAGAGGCGTTCGATGGATCGCATACGTGCGCTGACGGTGGACGATATTCCGCAGCTCGCCGTGTTGTATCAACAGACGTTCGGTGGAGGCGCCCAATTTCCGTTGGAGCCCCTAGAACGATATTTTCACGAAGTATTTTTTGGAAATCCGTGGAGTGACCGGACACTGCCCTCGCTGGTATATGAAATCGACCAACGCGCCATCGTGGGCTTCCTGGGCGTGATTCCCAGGCGGTTCAACCTGAACGGCCGCTCGATCAAGGTGGCGGTGAGCGCGCAGTTTATGGTCGACAAGTCCAGGCGAAGCCTGCTCGCAGCGCCGCAGCTCTTGCAGCGCTACTTCGCCGGCTCACAAGAATTGTCATTTACGGATGGCGCCAACGATTCTTCCCGCAGGACGTGGAAGGCGTTGGGCGGCCTGGAGGTCCCGGTCTACAGCCTCTGTTGGACCCGACACCTACAGACGCCGCCTGACGGGCGCGGATCCTCCGGTGAAGGATCTTCAACGGAGCGGCAGGAGGCGGACCTGACCGAGGAAGAATTAGACATTCCCACGATGCTCCATAGTCTCCCTCGCGTGGCCGGTACGGCTCTGCTTCGCGCCGAATATGATGAGCGTTTGCTGCAGTGGCTTCTTCGCCTCGCTCAACAAAAGAGAAAACACGGTGCCCTGCGCAAACGAGTGCTGCGCAAGACCGGGTACGTCGAAGGCTGGTATGTGTACTACCTGAATATCGGTGGAACCAGCCAAGTGTTACAGCTGATGGCGGCCCCTCGAGCATTTCCGGCTGTGCTGACTCACCTGTTCGAGAGTGCCCGGCGGGAAGGCTCGGCTGCCGTCGCTGGAAGATTGGAGCCACAACATCTCCACGACTTGTCGCGGGCCGGTTGTCAATTCTCGGCAGGAAGCGCCGTGCTGGCTCAAGCGGCGGACTCTCGACTCCTGGAGCCGATCTACACTGGCGATGCGGCGTTGTCGCGACTCGACGGAGAGTGGTGGAACCGCTTTATTGAGTTCATCCCGCAGCCGGGACAGCCGGCCCACGGTCACGTCGCGGCGACACCCGAGGTGTCCGCCCTCCGATCATAAGCATTCGGAGCCCCAGGATGTCGCGTGCCTCCACCGTCGGTGCAGCCCGAAACGTTTCCCTCCCGTTCCTTGCTTGAATCCAGCTTGTCGGTCCAGCTCAGCCAGGAGAGGTCATATGCCTACCCACGCATCCTATGCCGGTCTTGAGGTGTTTTCCACCTGTCCACAGTCCGTCGAGGCGGAAGGCACGGCCTATCTGCAGAAGGTTCGTGAGGTCGCCAGATGGAGCGAGCAATACGGCTGCAAAGGAATCCTCGTGTACGCCGATAATCGCCTGGTGGATCCCTGGTTGGTTGCCCAGGTGGTCATTCAGAACACCGTCCAACTGTGCCCTCTGGTCGCCATTCAACCCATTTATATGCATCCCTATGCAGCGGCCACCCTCGTCAGCTCATTCGGCCACATGTATGGACGCAAATTGTATCTGAACATGATCGCCGGCGGATTCAAGAATGATCTGACAGCGTTGAACGACACGACGCCTCATGACAGGCGGTATGACCGGCTCGTGGAGTACACCACGATTATGAAACGGCTCTTGGCAAGCCGCACCCCCGTCACTTTCGAGGGCGAGTTTTACACGATCACCAATCTTAAATTGCAGCCGGCCTTGTCTGTAGACCTGCTGCCCGAAGTGTTTGTCTCGGGCTCATCCGAGGCAGGACGAGCGGCCGCTCGGGCCATGAAGGCCACCGCGGTTCATTATCCTCGTCCCCCCGCAGGCTATCTCAATGGGGGAGAGGACGAACCGCTGAAGGATTCCGGTGTGCGGGTGGGGATTATTGCGAGAGAACGGGAAGAAGAAGCATGGCAGGTGGCCGAAGCACGGTTTCCGACCGACCGGAAGGGACAACTCACCCGGGAGTTGGCCAACAAAGTCTCGGACTCGGCATGGCACAAGCAGCTGTCGGAACTTGGGGATTATGCCAAGAACAGACAAACCGTGTATTGGCTGGTGCCGTTCGAGTCCTACAAAACAAATTGTCCCTATTTGGTTGGCAGCTATGAACAAGTGGCCGCCGAGGTGGCGGGGTACGTGGTGGCCGGGCATCGAAAGTTTATTCTGGATATTCCTCCTTGCGAAGAGGAACTGCAGCATGCCGGCCAGGTCTTCCACAGTGTCGCCAAGGAGTTCGTGTCATGACGGCGCTTCTTCAGCACGAGTTCACTGCGCAAGCAGAGAAACGAGGGACCGCGACAGCCGTGGTGCATCTAGAGTCCCGGTTGACGTACCAGGAACTGGAGCGCCGCAGTACCAAGCTGGCCTACCTCTTGCGGGACGCCGGGTGCAAGCGGGGAGACCGGGTGTGTGTCTTCATGCCAAAATCTCCGCAGGCTATTGTCAGTATTCTGGCCATCCTCAAGGCCGACTGTGCCTATGTGCCCATCGATCCGCAGAGCCCTGTCCCGCGTATCAGAAAGATCCTGGATCAATGCGAACCGACCGTTCTGCTCGCCGCCGGGTCTGTAGGGCCTCTCCTCGATGACCTGGCCCGTGAGGACGGCAGGCCGCTGGTCGGGTGGCTTGGACAGGGCCCACACGCCGATCCACGGGCCCGCATCTCCTTCACCGCGGAGGATTACGAAGGGTATCCCGAATCACCACGGCACTCGGACAATACGGCGGAGGATCCCGCGTACATCATGTTTACATCCGGCTCCACGGGCGTGCCGAAAGGCGTGGTGATTACTCATGCGAACGTCGGCCACTATCTCCGCTGGGCCATCCCCTACTTCGGCATCCAGGCCTCCGACAGGATGTCTTCGCATCCGCCTCTGCATTTCGATCTTTCGGTTATGGACATCTTCGGCGCCTTGTGGGCGGGGGCCGAACTGCACCTCGTACCTCACGACCTCAATGTCCTGCCGAACAAGGTGGCCGACTTCATCCGGCGTTCAGAGCTGACACATTGGTTCTCGGTGCCGTCCCTCTTGGCCTACATGGCGAAGTGCGATGTGGTCAAGGCGGACGATTTTTCGTCCCTGAAGCGACTGTTGTGGTGCGGAGAGGTCATCCCCACCCCCGCCTTGAGGTACTGGATGAGACGCCTGCCGCATGTGGCGTTTACGAATTTGTACGGCCCGACGGAAACCACCATTGCGAGCAGTTACTTCACTGTACCGGCTTGTCCCCAAGACGACAGCGCGTCCATTCCCATCGGCAGGCCGTGCGAGGGTGAAGAACTACTCGTGCTGGATGAGTGCCTCCACCCGCTTCCTGCCGACCGTATCGGGGACCTCTATATCAAGGGGGTCGGCTTAAGTCCCGGGTATTGGAGGGATGTCGACAAAACGCGAGCGGTCTTCCTGTCCGATCCGAAGGACCAGGCCCCTCTCTACAAGACCGGGGACCTGGCCCGACTGGGGGCAGACGGATTGGTGTATTTTCATGGCCGCGCCGACACGCAAATCAAAAGCCGTGGGTACCGCATTGAACTGGGAGAGATCGAAGCCGCCTTGCACGAGTTGCCCATGCTACAAGAGAGCGCCGTCGTGGCGGTGGATGGCGGTGAGTTGGACGGAGTGATGATTTGCTGCGCGTATGTTCCCGCGCAGAACCATGTCGCCACGCCACAGGACTTGAAACAGTCGCTGAGGCGCGCAGTGCCGCCGTATATGGTTCCATCGCGCTATCTCGCCTTTGAGACGCTTCCGAAAACTGGCAGCGGCAAGATCGACCGGCCCACATTACGCGAGGCGTTTCAGCAGCATCTGTCCGGACTCGCGGAGAAGGTGGCATGAATATCCTGGGAGTCAGCGGATTGGAGCATTCGGCCCCATTCAAAATGGCCCACTGGCCGGGACTGAGCCCGCGCGAATATCGGATGAGCCAGGGGTTTGATGCGGCCGCTGCGCTGGTCGTGGATGGCGTGATCATCGCGGCGGCGGCCGAAGAACGTTTCGATGGAAAGAAGCATTCCGCCGCCTTCCCGCTGCAGGCCGCACAGTATTGCTTGGAGGAAGCAGGCCTCTCCTGGAACGACGTGGATGAGATCGCGCACGCGTTCGACTACCTCCCATACGAAGCCGCCTATGCCGTCGATCCGGTGGCAGCCGCCCGCTATCGGGAAGTCTATTCTCGGGAGGCGTTCAGCGCCCAGGTCAAGAAGCATTGTCCCGGTCTCCCGGCCGGCCGAGTCCGGCATGTCAACCATCACCTGGCCCATGCCGCCAGTGCGTATTTGACGTCCGGTTGGGATGAGTGCCTGGTCGCTACGATCGACGGCATGGGAGAGGTCCATGGCGCGTCGGTCTACCACGCCCGAGGCGGGCGACTGGATCCGCTGCATCATAGTTCCGCCTACGATTCCATCGGCCTCTTATATTCCCTCATCACCCTGCACTTGGGATTTGAGTTCAATGCCGACGAGTACAAAATTATGGGGCTCGCACCGTACGGCGATCCGAAGCGCTTTCAGTCCTTCTTCAAAGATGCCGTGCAGGTCAGGCCGGACGGATCGCTCCGGATCCCGTTGCTGCGTATGAATAAAACGAGAGATGAACGAGAGAATTTTGTCGTGAGCCGGAGGTTTGTGTCCGAACACCTCATCCCGGAACGACAACCAGAGGAACCCATCACGGACGATCATCGCGATGTGGCCGCGGCTTTGCAAGAGTGTCTGGACCGTACGCTGCAAGAGTTTTGTGGATACTACGGCGCCAAGACGGGGCTTAAACGGTTGGCCCTGGCCGGCGGAGTTGCGTTGAACTGTACGGCCAACGGGAAACTTCTGCGGTCGGCCTTATTCGATGAGGTGTACGTCCAACCGGCTGCCGGTGACGACGGCGCGGCATTGGGCGCCGCCTTGTATCGTACATCGCTCACCACATGGGTGCCGAATCGCCGTGCGCCTGTTCCATTTTTTGGCCCGGCCTATTGCCACGGTGATATGGAGAAAGTCCTCGATGACTTTGCGGACCAGGTGAGGCCGGTTCATTATGCCTCATTCGTGGACACCTGTGATGCGGCAGCCGCCCGTATCGCTGCCGGCGAAGTGGTGGCCTGGTACCAGGGCCGGATGGAATTCGGCCCCCGCGCCTTGGGGCATCGAAGCATCCTTGCGGACCCCGGACATCCTGAAATGCGAGATCGGATCAATGCCATGGTAAAGATGCGTGAAGCCTTCCGACCCTTTGCCCCAGCCGTGTCGCTGGAGGAGGCCCATGAGTGGTTCGATCTCTCGCCACGGACGGAATTGCCGTACATGATCATGACGGTCGCGGTGCGCGAATGCCACCGTCGCACGCTCCCCGCAATCACACATGTGAACGGCACCGCGCGGGTTCAAACCGTGTCTGCCGAATCAAACAAAGAGTTTCATACGCTCTTGCGTGCAGTCGGCAAGGCAACCGGTCGTGAGATGGTCCTCAACACGAGTTTTAACGTGAAGGGGCAGCCCATGGTTAATACCCCCCGAGAGGCCGTGGAAACCTTCCTGACCACGGGCATCGATGAATTGTTTCTCGGGCACCTGTCAATTCGCCGAAGATAGCCAACGCATACCAAGGAGCACAGTATGGCGGACGACCGCGGGATTCGAAGCCGGCTCATGGAGGTGTTCCGGGATAAGCTCGAGCTCAACGTACCATCTCCGGAGACCGATCTCATGACTACGGGGCTCATGGACAGCCTGGTCTTCGTGGACCTCGTATTCCAGATCGAGAAAGAGTTCGGGATCACGGTCGCCATGGAGAACTTAGAGGTGGAATACTTCCGATCAATCGACACCATCGGGCAGTTCATTGAAAGTCTGGAGCAGGCAGCATCGCCATACCGCGCTACCGGCATTCACGGCTGACAAGCTGACTCAACAATCGGAGAGCACTGTGTCGCAGAAGGAAGATCTCATCTTGATCGGGGGAGGCGGGCACTGCCGGTCCTGCATCGACGTGATCGAAGCGGAAGGGCGGTTTGCGATTCGCGGCGTCGTGGACGCCAATGCGAACCTGCATGCTCCGGTGCTGCACTATGAGTTGTTGGGAGGAGAAGAGAATATCGAGCGCCTCAGCAAGATCTGCCGGCACTTCTTTATTGCGATTGGTCAGATCAAGGAGTGGAAACCGCGTCTTCGGCTGTACGAGTACTTGAAGAGCCTGCACGTCACGATGCCGACGATTATTTCACCGCTTGCGCATGTTTCAAGGTATGCGGTGGTGGACGAAGGATCCATCGTGATGCATCAAGCTATCGTGAATAGCGGCGCATATGTGGGCACAAACTGCATCATCAACTCCAATGCACTGATAGAGCACGACGTGTCGGTCGAAGACCATTGCCACATTTCGACGGCAGCGATCGTCAATGGAGGCGCGACAATCAGACGCTGCTCCTTCGTGGGCAGCAACGCCGTCATACGTGAAGGAATTGAAGTGGGAGATAACTGCATTGTCGGTGCCGGGATGGTCGTCATGCACAGTGTTCCGTCCGGTTCGCTGCTGAAGGCCCGTGAATCCTCTTCGAGGACGAGGTTGGATGCAGACTCGGACCCCGAATAGGGACGCCGAGCAGGAAGTCACCTTTGAAGCATTCATAACGCCACGTATGTCCCGGGGCCACCCCTGGAGAGAAACGAGGAGCGTCACCATGCAAGATATTGTACTCATGGCTCCCGCACGGACACCGATTGGAAATATGAACGGCGCATTGCGCGCCCTCAGCGCCACGACGCTGGGCAGCCGCGTGATACACGACACCGTTCGCCGAGCGGAGGTGGATCCGCAGACTATTGATGAAGTCATCATGGGCAACGTGTTTTCGAGCGGCCTAGGTCAGGCGCCAGCCCGACAGGCAGCCATAGGCGCCGGGCTTCCCGAGCAGGCGAATGCCACCACGGTGAACACGGTATGCGGATCCGGGATGAAGGCCATTCTCATGGCGGCCGAAGCGATTCGAGCCGGCACAGCGAGGATGGTCGTGGCAGGCGGGATGGAAAGCATGAGCAATGTGCCATATCTGCTACGACAGGCGCGACAGGGCTATGGATGCGGCCATGCTGAAGTGACCGATGCCATGCTGCATGACGGGCTGGAGGACGTCTACAGCTCTCTGCCCATGGGGGCCTTGGCCGATCGGTGCGCCGCCAAGTTCGGGGTGGCGAGGACCGAGCAGGACGACTGGGCCGTCCAAAGCTACGAGCTAGCCAAGTGCGCCTGGGACCAGGGATGGTTTGACGACGAACTGATCGAACTCGATGTCCCGTCCAAACCGGGTCCTGTGCGTGTGGCGTGTGATGAGCGACTCCAGAAATTCGATGAACGGAAACTGCGCAGCCTACCGGCTGCCTTCGAGGCGCACGGCACCGTGACGGCGGGGAATGCCTGTGGCATGAACGACGGCTCGGCCGCCATGCTCGTGACGTCGGGGGCGGAGGCGGGGCAGCACCATGCGATGCCGGTGGCCAAACTGCTGGCCTATAGCCATTGCGGGGTTCCGTCTGACCTGTATGCCACGGGCCCCATTGAAGCGATCGGAAAGGTTCTGCGGATGCTTCGCATGAGGCCGGGGGAGATCGATCTCTACGAGATCAACGAACCGTTTGCGGTCGTCCCGCTCATCGCCATCAAGACACTCGGCCTCGATCCGGGCCGGGTGAATGTAATGGGAGGGTCCATTTCCCTGGGGCATCCGATCGGAGCCAGCGGCGCGCGGATACTCGCCACGCTGCTTCACGCGTTACGGCGTCTAGGACAGCGGCGCGGCATCGCCAGCCTGTGCATTGGCGGAGGGGGGGGGATGGCCTTGGCGGTGGAGTTAATTCGCTGAGCATGAGCTCGTTGGAAGGAGACTCACATGTCACGCGTGGTGATCTTCGGGAACAGTGATTGGGCCGATTTGGCACATGTCTACCTGACGCACGACTCTCCGCATGACGTTGTGGCTTTCACGGTGGACCGTGATCACATCAACGGGGGGCAACACCGGGGGCTTCCTGTCGTGCCCTTTGAGGAGGTGATGAAGGAATACAGCCCGGAGCATCACCAGATGTTCATTCCCATCAGCTTTAAAAAGATGAACAAATTGCGGGCCTCGAAATACGAGCAGGCGAAAGCGTGGGGATATCGTTTTGTCAGCTACGTGAGTTCCAAGGCGACCACATGGCCGGGCTTCACATGCGGGGAGAATTGTTTCATTTTCGAGGATAATACGATTCAACCCTTCGTGCATATTGGCAACGATGTCGTGCTGTGGAGCGGCAACCACATCGGGCACCACAGTGTCATCAAAGATCACATCACCATTACCTCTCATGTCGTGGTCTCGGGCCATTGCACGATCGAGCCATACTGCTTCCTGGGCGTCAATTCAACCATTCGCGATGAGACGGTGCTCGCACAAGGCACCTTGGTCGGTGCGGGCGCGGTCATTTTAGGCGACACCAAAGAATGGGGAGTCTACAAGGCCATCCCGACTGAGCCGGCTGCAATTCGCAGCGATCAGCTGCGTAGTATTTCCCATAAGTCACGGGGATAACGCTTGGTGGGTATGCCACTGGCGAAGCTGGTCCGGCGGTTGTGATGGCCCTCCTCACGCCGGTCAGGCGAAGGGTTTGGAGCCATACGATGATCACCGATTTTATTGACCCTCGGGATGCGCGTTGGAAGAAGCTGTTAGACCATACGGAGCATGACTGCTATCACTTGCCAGAATATGTCGAACTGGCCGGTGCCCAAGAAGGCGCGATGCCGATGGCATTCTATGCGGAGGATGGCGAGGCCGCCTGTCTTATTCCCTTGCTGATTCGCTCGGTGCCGCCGGCGCTGAACGCCCCCGCGAACTGGGTCGATTGTGTGTCCCCCTACGGATACTCCGGCATTTTGATATCCTCCTCACAAAACCGGTTGCACGCATTTCTCGATGCGTTTCGATGCGCTGCTCGTGAACGTGGGATTGTCACTGCGTTTCTGCGGCTGCATCCTCTGTTTCCGCTGGATCCGGTTGTGCTGGGGAAGTTTGGAACACTCATACGGCACGGGCAAACCGTCTGCATCGATATGTCCGAATCGATCGAGCAGATCTGGCAAGGCGTGTCGCCGAATCACCGGCGGAACATCAGCAAGCTGCTCCAGTCGGGCTTCCATGGCACCCTCGATGATTGGAGTAGTTATTCCGACTTCATCGCCATCTATCATTCCACGATGCAACGGGTGGGGGCTGCGGAGGCCTATTTTTTCACCCCGCGTTATTTTGAGGCACTGAAAGACAAGCTTGGCACACGGCTCCATCTCGTGTCTGTGATGAGCGACAGCAATGAACTGGCGGCGGCAGGGCTCTTCATTGCGACCGAAGGGATCGTTCAATACCATCTCGGAGGGACCGACGAACGGTACCTGCGTGCGGCCCCCACCAAATTTATGATCGACTTCGTCTGGCGTTGGGCCAAGGATCAAGCATACAAAACGGTGCACTTAGGCGGAGGGGTCGGGGGCGTAGAGGATTCGTTATTCCAGTTCAAGGCGAGGTTCTCGCCCCACCGGGGTGAGTTCTTTACGTATCGGCTTGTGGTGGACGAAGCGAAACACGCGATGCTCAATCATGCAGCGGAAGCGGTGCGTGGAATAGCCGCTGCGGCAAGTCTTGAGTTTTTCCCTGCATATCGGAGCCTTCCGTCTGCGCCCGAGAGAGCCGAACCAGCCGGCTCGCCAATCATCTCAGGTCTCTAGGCGTTTCGTCACGTCAGCTCGATCTACCTTTCCAGTCACGGCGGTCTGCTGGCTTCGACCGGATAGCAGAGCGACAACTGCCGGCTCATACCCGCTCCGCAATCTGATGCCTTCGCGCGGGATGCTTCAAGCCACAAGAGAGCGCACCACTGTCCGGTCGCGGTTGTTGTCGTCGCGCCTCATCCAACCTGCATTTGGACATCTGATCACACACACTAAGGGAGGCACCATGAGCATTATGCCGATCATTAAACCCACACTTCCTGCCTTGGAGGACATCCTGAGCATGATGCAGAGTGGCTGGGAGTCTGGGATCGTCACGGTGGGTCCCATAGTGCGCCGTCTGGAAGAAGAAGCCTGTCGGGAGACCGGCGCGCGCTACGCGGTGGCGCTTTCGTCCTGTACCGCAGGTCTTATGCTGGTACCGCAGGCGCTCGGCCTCAAGCCAGGCACCGAGGTCATTGTCCCTTCGTTTACCTTTGCGGCCACGGCGCAGGCGCTACTTTGGAATCGTCTCGTGCCGGTCTTCTGTGATTGTATTCCGGGAACCTGCACCCTTGATCCGGCCGATGTCGAGCGCAATCTGAGCCCTTCTACAGGAGCCATCTGCGGAGTCACGATCTACGGGTTGCCTCCGGATATTGATCCGCTGCTTGATATCGGCCGGAAAGCGAACATTCCTGTCTATTTCGACAGCGCCCAGGGATTGGGTTCAACGTACAAGGGGCAACCATTGGGGCAGTTTGGGTCCTGTGAAGTGTTTTCCCTCAGTCCGACAAAAGTCGTGACCGGCATTGAAGCCGGTTTGCTGACCACGAATGACCCAGTCATCGCCGAACGTGTCCGCTCTATGCGCGATTATGGGAAGGATCTCGAAAAAGGAGAGGAAATGATCCACCTGGGTCTTTCCGCGCGGATGAGTGAACTTCATGCCGCCGTCGGGCTGACAGGCCTCCGGCATGTCCGCGAGCTGGTGAAGGCCAGGACCGAACGCATTGGCATGTATCGTGATCGCTTGGGTAGCCTGCCGGGCTGCCGGGTGCAGCTCTTCCCGTACGACCGCGCCACCAGCGGCAATTATTTCGTTCTGTTTATCGGCGACGGTGCCCGTCGTAGCCGGGATGAGGTGTACGACGATATGAAGAAGAGCGGCATCCAGACGAAACGCTACTTTTACCCGCCGGTCCATGCTCAATCCATTTTTCAGCATTACCCCATGCGGCTGAGCAAACAATTGACGGAAACCGAAAAAGCCAGCCGAGACGGGCTGGCGCTGCCGTTGTATTCGCATATGAAAGACGAAGACCTTGATATGGTCTGTTCCGAAATCCAACGGTCGTTGGCCTATCAAGTACCACACACGAAAGTCGTGTGAGCGGCTGACATGGGTCAGTCCTCGGCATGTCGCTGGATCCTCTACGGAGCCGGTCTAGCCGTACTCTTGTCGGAACTCTCGTGGTTCGGGCTGAGGTATCTCGTCTCCCATGCTTCCGGGTCACTTCCAGAGCAGTTCGAAGCGGACATTATCGTTCCTCTCGCACGAGGAAGCGACCGGACCGCCTACGCCAACCTGCTTGTCGGTCAAAGGGTGGCCCGGAAACTGGGATCTACACTCGTTGATCACCGCTGCGTTCAAAAAGGAGGTCCTCATGCGGCATGTGGCACAGGCGTGCGAAACACGATCGACGAAGCCATTGTCTTGTGCCGCCTTTTCCAAGAGGAACGCTTTACGCACGCAATCGTCGTCACGTCCCGAGACCATCTTGCCAGGGCAACCGCCGTCTTCTCCATCATCTTCGCCGGCACCGGCATCGAGGTGCACGTCGTTGCGTCCTCTCCAGCAGGGCCTTCCTCAGACAGGATTACTCAGGAAGCGAAGTCGTATTTGCCAAGTATCGGGGCCGCTGTACTGGCGCGCTTTGTTCCGGCTGTCTATGAGTGGAGCCTGCGAAAGATGTTAGGCGTGGAGCACGGCGAATCTGTTCCCGGCGCGAGGCCCTATTCGTAGGCTCTGGTCTGCAGGCTCCTTACTCAAAGGTTCCTTTCACCGTAATCTATTGGGGTGTTCTATGTCGCTCTTTCAACGCATAGTCAGTGGGAAACGTCTGGTCAAGCTCGTCATGCTCGTCGCCCTCGTCTGCATCGCCAATGTGTCGGCATTTTGGCTCCGATTCGACGGAGACGTTCCGGATTGGGCGATGGAACTTCTCATCGGCACCCTGCCAGCCCTTGTCCTTGTGCGTCTCGCCATGTTCGTTCCCTTCAAGCTGTATGGAACGGTCTGGCAATACACCAGTCCAAGGGACCTGGTGAATCTCGTGGGCGCCACCCTGAGCGGAACGGTCGTATTTGTTTTGCTTGTCCGTTTCGGTTTCGGCCATGTCGATTATCCCCGGTCTGTCTACTTCATTGATGCCTTGCTGCTGATCGTGATGACCGGCGGAGTTAGGATTGTGAGGCGTATCGGGTATCCATGGTCGTCCTCGGCGGGTCAGAAACGAGCCCTCATCTACGGAGCAGGCGCTGCAGGAGAACGTCTGGTCAGTGAACTCCGCGATAATCGGACGTTCGGTTATGTGCCGGTCGGCTTTATCGATGACGACCCACGGAAAACCGGACAACGCATACACGGTGTGAAGGTCCTCGGCACACGCGAGCACCTTCATGCCATTATGAAGGAGGCCGCTCCGGACACGGTTCTCATAGCCATGCCCAGTATAGGCGCGAAAGGCATTAGAGAGATCGCCAAACTTCTTCTTGGATACCAACTGTCCATCAAGATTCTGCCAGACCTCGGCGTGTTGCTCGACGGCAAGTCCGAGGTCAATCAACTGCGCAATCTCTCGGTTGAGGATCTGCTGCACCGCCCCCGCGTGGACCTGGATCGGTCACGGTCTGCATCGCTTCTAAATGGGAAACGCATACTGGTGACCGGGGCGGGCGGTTCGATCGGATCGGAATTGTGTCGACAGATCGCCGGGTATGACCCCGAGTCTCTGATCTTATACGAACGGTACGAGAACGGTCTGTACGCCATTCACGGTGAACTGTGCAGTCGTGTGCCGGACCTGCGCGTGCATCCCGTCATCGGGGATGTCACCGACAGGAGCCGGCTGCGATCAACGATGGAGGCGTACCGTCCCCACATCGTCTTCCATGCAGCAGCCCATAAGCACGTGCCGCTCATGGAGTTCAATCCCTGTGAGGCCGTGAAAAACAACGTATTGGGAACCCGGATGGTCGCCACGCTTGCCGAGGAGGTGAGCGCCGAACGCTTCATCATGATTTCGACTGATAAGGCGGTTCGTCCGTCCAGTGTGATGGGGGCCACCAAACGCATTGCAGAGTTGATCATTCAAGACATGGCGCGCTCAAGTCGAACCACTTTCAGCACGGTCCGGTTCGGTAACGTGCTCGGCAGCAATGGCAGTGTGGTCCCTCATTTTCTCCAACAGATCAAGTCCGGCGGCCCGGTAACGGTGACGCATCCCGACGTGGAACGTTTCTTCATGCTGATTCCGGAAGCGGTTGAACTCGTCCTGCAGGCCGCCTCGCTGGCCGACCAGGGATCTACGTATGTGCTTGAGATGGGCCAGCCGGTCAAGTTGCAGGATCTCGCCCGTCATCTCATCCGCTTGTCCGGGTTTGTCCCTGATCACGAAATTCCGATCTCGTTCACCGGTCTGAGACCAGGAGAGAAGCTCTCAGAAGAATTAGTGGGACCGGATGAAAGAGTCATGCCCTCCTCATCGAAAGAGATTCTGAGAGTCTGTCCGAATCAGGTCCCGCATCATGATTGGCTTGCGGTGGGAATTTCGCATTTGGAGCGAGTGGCTCATCTTCAAAATGAGGAGGAAGTGCTGGCTAACATGAGCCTCCTGGTTCCCTCTTTCCAAATGTCCAGTCGGGTTCCGACATTTGCTGTTGAACCCAAGCGGATCTCATTTGCGGCCTAAGACACTTCCTTCAAGAGTGAGGCCCTTAGGGACGGCTTAGGGACCTTAAGAGCCTCGCAGGCAATGCCGAGAGCGTCAGACTGCCTTGTCGAGGTCGCTTCGTTACAACCTTACCGCCCGCTACGCCGTTGCAATCATTCCCCCCACTTCAATGATCCGCTGTACGGTTCCCGCCCCCCTTCACTCCGAATTCCCCCTGTTCCCGTCGGAAATCATCTGATCGACTTCAAGGTAGCCGTTTGTCTACTGATGGCCCGTCGGTGCATCGACATTATGGTGTCGAACAATTGTGGCTGAATGTGCCATGATTTCTGCGAGGGCTGATCGTTTGCCATAGCCCTTGCCAAGGCCAAGGTGCCTGGCGATGATGTGAAATGCGACCGACGCTTCATGTGGCAGCACCTATCCAATCCCCTGGCCCTGTTGCAGGCCATCCGGAACCGCCTCTGGTCCCGGGTGGAACTCTGTTTTTATTCGTACCGAGCCGGCGAAGAAATGCACTTGCCTCACCCCCGGTTGTTGCGACGCGATCGGGTGGAAGATCTCCAATATTACGAGCGGACCGATTCGGATCAAATGCAGCCGGACGCGTATCGGGCGGAGAGCGAACGACGGAGAGCCCAGGGGTATCACCTCTATACCCTCGTCCAGGACGGGCGACTCGTGTGTTACGGCTGGTTGGTGGACCGGCAAGACCGGAGCGAAGATCCCATGATGGGACAAGTCTTTTTCCCGCCCAAGGATGCAGCCGTAGTTTTTGATTGCTATGTCCATCCGCTCGCCAGGGGCCGCGGGCTGTATGAACAGGCGCTGTATCAAATGCTCCATGATGCCTTCGAGATTGCCAAGGCGGGACAGGTTTGCATCGGCGCCTTTGCCGACAATGCGATCTCCCGCTATGTCATCGACAAAATAGGCTTCCGGTACATGGGCAGCCTGATTAAGGAACGCCGGTTGTGGATCACCAAGCGATATGCAACCGCAATCGTCCCGGAGTTCCGTACCGCTCTGCTCGAGCCGCAGCCGGCTCACCCGCATCGGTGAGGAGGGGCATAGCTGGGGTTTCTTCCAGTTCGATTCCCTTCTTCTTGCAGCCTAGGATTTCCCCATCCGGACGAACCCGTGTCCCCGCGGGTCTGCGCACGGCCCCATTCCAGGAGCGATTGCATGATCCATCGCCCGAGGCGAGAACCGGCTCCTCACATTTATCCGCCGCATGAATGGGAGGTGATTGAGCGTGAATTCATGCCGACCCTCCTCAGTCAGGGCGAGACCATTTTTGCTTTGAGTAATGGCTATCTGGGAATGCGGGGATGCTTTGAAGAAGGCGGGCCGATCGGGCAAAACGGCACGTTCATCAACGGGTTCTATGAGTCCTGGCCGATCGTCTACCCGGAAACGGCCTATGGCCTCGCCACGACCGGCCAGAGCATCCTGAACGTTACGGATACGACAATCATCAAGCTTTATGTCGACGATGAAGTGTTTTGGCTGCCACACGCCCATCTCCTCCACTTCGAACGGCGTCTGGATATGCGGGCGGGCACGCTGGACCGCGACATCGTCTGGGAAACGCCGGCGGGTAAGCAGGTCTCCGTCCGGTCCCAGCGGCTCGTGTCGCTTGCCCACCGTCATATGGCGGCCATCTGGTATGAAGTCACCTTGCTCAATGCGGATGCAGCGATCGTGATTTCTTCGGAGATGATTGCCAACGGTCCCTCGCCACGCACCAACGGAAGCGATCCGCGCCAGGGCAAGGTGTTTCCGGGTCCTGTGCTGCATAACCAGTTGAGCCGGGCGAAGGATCAACGCATGGTGTTGTGCCATGCCACGAAAGAAAGCCGCATGATGCTGGCCTGCGGGGTGGATCATCGGCTGGAGGCGGAGGGGGAAGTCTCCTGGAAAACCTACGTCACTGAGGATATGGGCCGCGCGGTGGCGACCCTGGCAGCGCGGCGTGGGCAGCCCGTCACGTTGCGGAAATACATCGCCTACCAGACCACCCGCACCGCGCCGCCGGATGAACTCTGCGAGCGCGCGGAGCGCACGTTGGATCGTGCGGTCAAACTCGGCTTTCAGACGTTGCTCCGGGAGCAGCATGACGCCTTGGACATCTTCTGGAGCACCAGCGACATCCAGGTGACGGCCAATGCGGAAGCCGCCCGGCGGTCCACCATAGAAATGCAGCAGGCGATCCGGTTTAACCTGTTTCATGTGATGCAGGCGTCGGCCCGGGCTGAAAACAGCGGCGTCCCGGCCAAGGGCCTGACCGGTCAGGCCTACGAGGGGCACTATTTTTGGGATACGGAAATTTACGTCCTGCCCTTTCTGCTGTATACCGCTCCCCGCATTGCCAAGAACCTGCTTCGTTTTCGCTACAGCTTGCTGGATATGGCGCGTGAACGGGCTCGCCAGATCAACCAGAAAGGGGCGATGTACCCCTGGAGGACCATTAACGGAGAGGAGGCGTCGGCTTATTTTGAAGCCGGGACCGCCCAATACCACATCAATGCCGACATCGTGTATGCGTTGAAAAAGTATGTGGAGATCTCCGGAGACGAAGAATTCCTCTTCCAGGAGGGCGCCGAGATGCTGGTGGAAACGGCTCGTCTCTGGCTGAGCCTGGGCTTTTATTCCGACCAGCAGGGGGGCCAATTTTGCATTCATGCGGTGACCGGGCCGGATGAATACAACGTCATCGTGGACAACAACACCTATACCAATTTGATGGCCCGCGAAAATTTGCGGTACGCGGCGGAAACCGTGTCCCGGCTGCGGCAGGAGCATCCCCACAAATTCCAATATCTGGCGCACAAAACCGAATTGAATTGGCATGAAGTATCGGAATGGGAGCGGGCTGCGGACCGCATGTATGTCCCTTATGACCACGCGCGCGGCATTACGCCGCAGGACAGCCATTTTCTCGACCAGCAGCGGTGGGATTTTGAACACGTGCCCCCGGACAAATACCCGCTGCTCCTGTACTTCCATCCGCTCACCATTTACCGATATCAAGTGATCAAACAAGCCGATCTGGTCCTGGCCATGCTGCTGCTGCCCCATGAGTTTTCCGCGGACCTGAAGCGGCGCAACTTCGAGTACTACGACCCCCTGACGACGGGCGACTCCTCCCTCTCCCCCTGCATTCAGAGTATTCTGGCCGCTGAGGTCGGAGATATGCCGAAAGCCGAGCGGTATGCCTGCCTGGCGACTCTCATGGATTTGGGCGATGTCTCGGGCAATGTGAAAGACGGATGTCACATCGCGGCCATGGGAGGCGTCTGGTTGCTGCACGTCTACGGTTTCGCGGGACTGCGCGACTACGGCGGCACGCTCCGATTTCATCCGCACCTGCCGGCCATTCTGGAGCAACTGTCGTTTCGCTTGACGGTCGGCGGCCGGGTCGTGAGTGTGAGCATGGTGCCCGCCACCACGACGTATGAGTTGCTCAAGGGCCAAGAATTGTGCCTGTGGCATGAAGAAAAAGCCGTGCGCCTGTCGGCCGAAACGCCCAGCGTGACCCAGCCCAATTCAAGGCATAGCCGCCAGTCTACCCCTCAAACGCCCGAGCGAACGCCCGCATGACCGGGAAGATGATATGGACCGGATGTCGGGCGGCCTTGTTCGATATGGACGGGGTCATCACTCGAACCGCAATCCTGCATGCGGCGGCCTGGAAACAGGTATTCGATGAGTATTTGCGGCAGCGCGCTCCCCAATCCTTCCGGCCTTTTGATCAGGAAGACTACCGCCGTTACGTCGACGGGAAGCTGCGGGAGGATGGCGTGACGAGCTTTTTGGCTTCCCGCGGCATCGTCCTGCCGGCGGGCAGTCCGGCCGATACGGCGGAGCGGCACACGGTCGCCGGCTTGGCCAAGACGAAGGATGCCTGTTTTACAGCGCTGTTGAAGGAAAAGGGCGTGGAAGCCTATGAAGACGGCGTCGCGTTCCTGCAGGCCGTGCGCGCGCATGGGCAGAAGACCGGCGTCGTATCGGCGAGTCGGCACTGCAAGGCCGTCCTCACTGCGGCCGGGCTGCTTCCGCTCTTTGATGTCGTCATTGACGGAGAGGAAAGCCGGCGGTTGAACCTCAAAGGAAAGCCGGATCCCGCGACCTTCCTCGAAGCCGCCCGGCGCCTCAACGTCGCACCGTCACAGTCCATGGTTTTGGAAGATGCGCTCGCCGGCGTCGAGGCCGGACGGCAGGGCCGGTTTGGGTTGGTCATCGGTGTGGACCGGGGCAATCAAGCGGCCGCGTTACAGACGCACGGGGCGCATCTGGTGACGTCCGACCTGCGCTCTCTCCTCCCAGGGAGTGAGGATAAGCCGGCGGCCGCGTGAAGACGGGGTAGGCAGGTCTGTGGCATCCGCTAATTGATGTCAATCGAGTTGTGTCCGGCCCGGGCGCGAAGCTGCCTGGCCTGCATCCCCTGCAGGAGACCCCTGGACTCGCGTCGCACCCGCGCGATCGTTATCCGATAGTCCGTTCCGATGCCAATCTGGCGGAGGATATCCCGCTGCATTGATGCTTCCTGGGCCTGCATGATATTTCCAAAGGCTGCATCCGGCTTGGTCGATGGCGAGGACCGGAGGGCCTCAGCCCGGCGTAGCCACGAGAGGCCTAGTTTCTCAGTCAGAAACCGGCTGAGCCAGTCTCGATCATGCGGGGCCAACAACGGCACGTCGATGGCAAACTCGCAACCCTTGACCCATAAGACCGTCGCGCCAGTTACGTGGATCCTCGGTCCGGACTTGTCCGGCGGGCACAGCTGAATCGTAAGCTGCATGCCCGGCCGCACCGGCATGGCGCCCGCGACACGCCAGCCCGTTTCCGTGATGTCCAATACGGTGCCCCCGCTTATGAACTCCTCCGAGCCATACAACACCGGCCAGCGAACAGGGAACCGGGTATGCTTTCGAACGGGACTGGTCCGATCCATCATGCGCCGCTCCCTTCCCAGACAGGTATAGACCCAGTGTATCCAAGGCCTCGGTGCGCCGCTATCCCTCAAAGAACGTACCTCGGAAGGGGGAAAACATGGAGAGGCGGGAACCAGGCAGGGGGCAGGATGCCGGTCAGACCGGTCCTTCCTTTCGACACGTTGTCGCTGCACGGGGACGGTCAGATCTTCCCGATGGGCGCAGTATTTTCGAGCGGCTCTTCCACGACCGTCAGGGCCTGAGAAGTTCCGCGTGGTTCTGCGCGGCCTTCCAGCCATCGATAGAGCACCGGCAGGACGATCAGTGTCAGCAGAGTCGAGCTGACTAAGCCGCCGATCACCACGATCGCGAGCGGGCGTTGGACTTCCGAGCCGATGCCTCGCGCAAAGGCCAACGGCACCAAGCCCAGCAAGGCGACCAAGGCCGTCATGAGCACCGGCCGCAAGCGGAGCAGGCAACCGACGAAGACCGCCTCGTCCAGGCTGTGGCCCTCCTGCCGGAGCTGGTTCATATAGGACACCAGCACGATGCCGTTGAGCACCGCGACGCCGAAGAGATTGATGAACCCGACGGACGCCGGCACGCTGAGATATTCTCCGGTCAGGAACAGCGCGACGATCCCCCCGATCAGCGCGAAAGGCAGGTTCAAAATGATGAGGGCGGCCTGGCGGAGGGAGTTGAAGGTCGAGTACAGCAACATGAAGATCAAGGCGATGGTCATGGGCACGATGATGCGAAGCTTCCCCATGGCGCGTTCCATATTTTCGAACGAGCCGCCCCATGTGACGGTATAGCCGACGGGGAGCGCCACGTTGGCCGTAATCTTCTGTTGCGCTTCCTCCACCAAGCTTCCGATGTCACGCCCCATCGTGTTGAACCCGATGGAGACATACCGTTGCAGGCGTTCCCGGCTGATGCGGCCCGGCCCCTCCTCGACTTGAACGGTTCCGAGATCGGCTAAGGGAATGAGGGCGCCGCTTCCATCGGTCAGCAGAATGTTGCTGATCGTTTCCACGCTGTCCCGGTACTGTTCCGGGAAGCGCAGGAAGAGATCGAAACGCTGGTGGCCCTCATACACCCGGGTGGCCGCGCTGCCGCCGATTGCCGTGGTGATGATTTCCCGCACATCGGACACGTTGAT
>CBDIWQ010000303.1:0-15489 GCA_965285965.1 uncultured bacterium
TGCACTCTTTTTTCCCATCCCCTTCTTATGGGCCCTGTTGCTGACGGGCTGCGGTCCGTCGGTCAATCGCTACCATCTCATTGAGCAAAGCCTGCTGGCCGGTGACGCGCAGCAGGCGGCGGCTATCGTGGAACAGGCCGAGCAGGATTATGGAGGCAAGAGCCGGCTGCTGTACGAGATGGATCGCGGGATGATGTTGCAGCTGGCGGGGCAGTATCAGCTGAGCAGTGCGGTCCTGGAACAGGCGCACGACGAGGTCGAACGGCTCTATACCCGTTCCATCCGGACCGAGACGGCGGCGTTTCTCACGAATGACACGTCGCTTCCCTATGAGGGAGACCCGCATGAACACGTCATGATCAATGTGGTCAAGGCATTGAACTACGCCGTTGAAGGGCAATTGCAGGAGGCGCTGGTTGAAGCACGGCGCATCGACCACCGGTTGAACGTGCTCAGCGATTCGGTCACGGATGCCGCTCGATATCGCAATGACGGCTTCGCCCGCTACCTCAGCGGTATTTTGTTCGAATCGGCCGGCGATCTGAACAATGCCTTTATCGCATATCGCAACGCCTATGAAGCCTATGAGTCTGCGCGGGGCTGGTCGCGGACGCCCGTGCCGCCCTCGCTGCGCACGGATCTCTTGCGGACGGCCGCGGCGCTGAATCTGACGTCGGAACTCGACGAATACCGGCGGCAATTCCCTGGGATCACCTGGGACTCTCTCTCTCTAAACAGCCGCTCGCCCAAGTGGTCATGATCAGCTATAATGGGCGCGCTCCGCGCAAGGAGGATCGGTTCCTCGATCTACCGCTGAGTGTGGACGCGCTGCAACTGGTACTGCTCAATCGTGGGTTGTCGCAGTCACAGCATCAACGGAACCGGGCGGCCGACAGTGTGCTGTATGGGCTAAGCGGCCGGGTTGTGCGGGTCGCGCTCCCGTATCTGGTTCCGCAGAAAACCACAGTGCTCTTTGAAAACATGGTGCTGACCGATTCCGACGGCCATCCGATCCGCGTTCAGTCAGAGTTGGCTCACAATGTGACCGCCCTCGCTGAAAAAACCCTCTCTGATCGCCTTCCCCAGATCACGGTCAAAGCTTTGGCGCGGGCAGCCACCAAGTTCGCAGTGGCCGAAGGTGCGACGCGGGGCGCGCAGCACGCGGCCGGGAAAGACGCCGGTCCATGGGTGGGGCTTGCCGTGGCTCTTTTGACGAAGGGCCTGGCCGTGGCCTCGGAAGAAGCGGACAAGCGGAGCTGGCAGACCCTGCCGGATGAAATTCATATCGCGCGAGCCTGGGTCCCTCCCGGTGAGTATCACCTCTCGATTCAGCCTTCCGGTCAGCCTGGCAAGCCCGAAATAGGGAACCAACCGCTCAGTCTTGCAGCTGGACAAACCAGATTTGTGATTCAGCGAGTGATGCAATGAGGAAGGATCCACGCACGGCGTGTGTGCGCTTCGCGCTGTGCCTCCTGCTGACGGGTCTTTCCCTCCCGGGTTGCGCCTGGGTCGGAGGCAAGGTTGAACCCGAGTGGGTGGATGGCGTGAGTGCAGGCTATCCGCCGGCCCAGTATCTGATCGGTATTGGACAAGCGGACAGCCGAAACGGCGCATCGGATCAAGCCTACGCCGCTGTGGCGCGCATCTTTAAAGCTGAAGTCGCGGCCCAGGCGAAGGATTGGGAGTCTTATCTCCTGGTTGAAGCGCGCGGTTCCTCGAATACGGAGCGCAAGTTGACGCTGGACACGGTGACCAAAGTGTCCACCGACAAAGTTCTGGAAAATGTCCGCATCATGGAGACCTGGTATGACCGGCACAAGGGCCTGCATTACGCGCTTGCGGGAATGAGCCGCTCGCAGGCAGCCACCTCGTTGCTTGAGCGCATGACGACCTTGGACCAGTCCATCGACGCGGATATGTCGGAGGCGCGTCGGACGGAGGATAAACTGGCGAAGATTAGAAACCTCAGGCGGGCAGTGAGAAATCAGGTCCTTCGCGACGCCTACAACGCCGACCTCCGTGTCGTGAGAGCGAGCGGTGAGGGCACTGCGTCTCCCCATCGGGCGCATGAGCTCGCCCGTGAGCTGGAACAGTTTCTGGCCGACCATCTCCTGCTGGAGGTGCACGTGAGCGGAGATCACGCCGAGGCTATTCAGCGCGCCGTGACCGAAGGGCTGGTTCGTGAAGGGTTCTCTGTCGTGACCGACCAGGCGAGCGTGGCGGGACAGTCGCCCGAACTGGTCGTGCGTGGGGCGGCGCGAGTCTGGCCTATCGAAGTGCGCGATCCGCAGTTCAAGTATGTCCGGTGGTGCAGCGATTTTGAAGTCGTGGACGTGCCGACGCAGCGGGTGCTGGGCGCCGTCTCCCGGGGGGGGAAAGAGGGCCATTTGACCGATCGGGAAGCGACGGCCAAGGCTGTGCGCGTTATGCAACAGGAGTTTTCCTCCGAAATGGCGAAAGCCATTGCCGCGCACCTCTTTGGTGAAGCCGCGCTTCCGATGCCTCCCGGATCGTCCGCTGGATGTCCTCGAGATCCAGCATCGCGTCAAACGACTCAGTGAGCGGTCGACATCACTCTAACCCAGGAGGAAGGACGAGTATGAACAACAGCGAATCGAAATCCATCGGACGGGCTCCGCGGAGTCGTGGCCGGGGACTGACGAAGACCGGGCAGAAGGTCTCTAGCCGCTTGGCAAAGCGCCGCCTGGGTGACCGGTTGAAGGCAGACACCGCCTCCTTCAATCAAGGCAATCTTGCCGAAACGCTCAGAAAACAAGGATACGAGGAGGCTCCGTTGGACGAAATTCAGGACCGGCTTTCAAAGCTCCAAGCCCCGTTGGCCGAAGTCATTCTGAAGGGAAGGGTCTGACAGAATGCCGTACTATTATTTCGATTCGTCAGCGTTGGTCAAACGCTACAGCATGGAACGCGGGACCCGGATCGTGAACAAACTGATGGTCAAGCGAGGGAAGGTGGCGATTCTCCCGACCTGGACCGTGACGGAATTCTATGCCACGTTGTCGACCCGCGCGCAGGAGGGGCATATTACGCGAGATGATTGTTACTCGGTGATCTACAAGTTCGAGTTGGAATCCAAGCAAGGACTCTATGATTTTATTGCGCCGACGATGGGAACCTATCTGGCCACGAAAGAGCTGGTGCTCGAATACCCCTTCCTGCGATCTCCACAGGTGATGCATCTGGCGCTGGCGCTCGAACTCAAACCATTGCGCCTGACGGTGGTGAGCGCCGATGCCCAATTGCTGGCGGCCTCCAAGACGGCCGGACTACACATCATTAATCCAGAGGAAGATTAAGCATAAGGACGCACTAGGGACATTGATATTCCGCGATCATGGACTCCACGACCGTGGTCCAATCGTCAATGGACTGCCGAAGGGCGGCTCGTTGCTCCATCAACCGGACGGAGGATGAGGCGGATGGATCGGCCAGCGGGTTTCCGGCCTGTCGCAGGCTGTCGAAGGCCAGCGCGAGACTCCCACAGACTCCGGAGGAAGCGGGTAATTGGCCTCCCGCGCGTCTGAACAGAGCCATGGCTCGGTAGGTGTGTTCCTGAGAGCGAAACAAGGCTTCGTTGGCTTTGGTCATCAGTGCACTGGGCCCTATCTGCTTCTTGGCTACCTGTGCGGCGAGCAGGGCGGCTCGTCCCATTGTCATGGCCGCTCCGTCAGGGTCGTCGTTCGCGATCGCCTCTTCTCCTTTCAGGCGAAGTCGCGTCAGTTCGGCGTCATCTCCCATCACCTGCGCGGCAGCGGGTGGGATGGAGAGATGCTGTGAGGCGATCAAGAAACAGACGAACACAGTCACCTTCTTCATAGGTTTTCTTTAGGGTGTGCGGCCGGATGGATGACTCTACTGAATTCCGCTCCATCTCGGCAAGTTGCGGCTGTCTTACCAAGGCCCGTATAATGCGCCCGCAACTACGGTACGGCCGCAGATCGTAACTTCCTTTGGGAAAGAGGTCGCTGGATGCAATATTGGGTTAAGATTATGTTCGTGGATAATCAGGAGCTCTTGATCAAAGATGCCGTGCGTCACACAATCAGCGACGACATGGAAGTGTTGGAAGTGGATTCCCCCCGTGAAGTCATCATTATTCCAATGAAGCAGATCAAGTATCTCGCCTGCGATGCCACTGTGTTCGCGACGAAACCAAAGACGTAGCTTGCCAGTGCCAGCCCACCCCCGGTTCTACGAGTTCGCGTTCTGCCGGTTTTGACAAGAGATCAACGCAGGCCGGCATCTCTAAGCGGCACGTTTGAGGAGATCCAGCACCGCATCGCTCCAGGCCGCCGGACCCGCACCAGTTGCACGAATGAGTTTGGGCATGGTCGTGTCAGGCTCGTCTGCCCCGTCCGGTTTTAAATCAAGGCCTGACGGATCTGCGCTCAGGCACATCGGAAGGTCTTGAAGATTTTCACCGATGACCACGGTTTCAAGAGAGGGTTGTCGTCCTTCCTTCTGCCATTTTCGGCGATAACAGCGGAGTAAGATGTCCGCTGCCCGAGTTCTGCTATTCGAGCCGGTCAGATGGAAAAAATATTCACCCTTGGTGCAGCGGAGATCCCGTAAGGCGATCTGCCGATACACTTCATCAATAAGCGTGCTCGGCCCTTTCATAAGGAACGGCTCACCGTACTCGCGAAGTTTCGCGCGCAAGGCTTGATCCTGAGACAGGCCGGTTGCGCGCATGATGTCCTCTAACGAGAGATCGCCAAATCCACGCAGCGGCGATTTTACCGCCTCCTCGATTTGCCGGAGTACTTCTCTCAACATGGCATAGGGGGTGCCCAATTCGATCACCTGGTAAGATGCTCGTTGTCGCGAACGCTCCAATGGAAATTCGAACGTATCAGAAGGAACAAATACGGCTGCCCCGTCCTCCACGATGAAAGGATCCCGATGGTCTAATCGGTGCCGGAGCGGCTCGATCTCGGCTCGAGTTTTTCCTGAGACCAGAATGAGGGGGATGTTGTGTCCGCGCAGAGCCTGACATGCTGGACGGGCGCTCTCAACCGAATCAGTTGTACTGTCCAGCAGACACCCATCCAGATCCGTAAAGAACACCGTATGCGTCATCGCCATTGAGGAGTGGTTTAACAATTCGTTCCTGGTCTCCGGTTGCCTCGTGAAGCCGTCGATCCATCAGCCTCTGCACGCCACGTGCCATCTATAGACCAACCTGAATCATCATGCCACAGCGCCTTTGCGCGAGGGCCTGGAGATTTTGCTAGAGGCGTGCGCCTTCACATTGTAGGGGGAAAGCAGCACAAGAGAAGGATTTATGGCTTGTCGGTGGACAGCTTCTTGCCAAGCCGCCGGGCCAACCGCATCATTCCAGGAGAGCGATCGGCGGGATCGAGCAGGACGTTCAAGAGATGAATCTGATTGTGATCCGCGAAAGCGGCGGCAAGCCGTTGTTCAAATTCACCCTGGGTATTGATTCGTGATCCCACGCCACCGCCGATGAGATCGCAGATCCGCTCATATTGCCATTCGTGCACATCATTAAACGGACCTTCGAGAATTTCCCGCTCTGTGGAATAGCCCCGGTTATTCAGGACGATCACAATGGGCGCTTGTCCATACCGGAGGCAACTCGCCAGTTCAGTGCCCGTCATTTGGAAGGCACCGTCTCCCACCAGCACGATCGGTCGAAGCGTTGGATCGGCGAAAGAGGCTCCGAGCGCCGCCGGGACGGCAAACCCCATCGATGTGTAATAAGCCGGAGAGAGAAACTCAAAGCGGTGCCTGACATGCAGGTCCGCCGCCGCAAACAGGGATTCCCCCACGTCTGCTATGACCAGGGTCTTTTCCGTCAGCGCCGAATCCAGATGCCGGAACAGCCCTTCCAAAGTCACTGGACTGTCCCGAGGAGGGGTGGCCGGAACAATAACCCTTCGAGCCGGCAGCGAACGGGCCGGAAACGAAGGCAGCGGCGTATGGACCAATCCCTGGACGAAGTCCTGGAACTTGATCGATTCATAGCGGTGGTGCTTAATGGCGATCCGGTCGGCTGTCGCATGGATGGTTCTGCCTTCATACAATAACGGGGAACTGGCATCCAAATCCTCGACATCAGACAGGATGGAGCCCAGGATGAGAAGACAGTCGGAATCATTGATGAAGTCTTGGACCTCTTCGCGACCGATGAGCCCGCCGTAGACGCCGACATACAGCGGATGATCTTCCCGAATGATCGATTTGCCCAACAAGGTGGAGGCGATTGGAATGTGCAGCCGCTCAACGAGGCGGGCCAGCGCATCTTGAAGTCCAAACCGGCCGACTTCCGCACCCACCAGCATGGCCGGGCGCTTGGCCGACGCCAGCATCGTCCGCACTTCACCCAGGGCTTCCTCCAGCGCCGCCGGGTCGCTGGTTTCATCTTCCAGGCAAATGGGTTTACTTCCTCCGGCCAGAGGGGCATGGACCATGTCTCGCGGAATTTCCAGATAGATCGGACGTCGATAGCGCAACAAGGCCGCAAACGCCTGATCCATTTCCCGTTCAGCGGTGAAAGGGTCGCTCAAGGTGACGGCGGCGACAGTCATACGCTCGAAGACCTCGCGTTGCGTCGAGAAATCTCTCACCATGTGATGGAGATAGGGCGTGCGCGTTCGCTCGGAGAGTCCTGGCGAGCCGGTGAGCAGCACGACAGGTGAGCGCTCCGCGTACGCGCAGGCAATGGCATTGACGGTGTTCAAGCCGCCCACGCAATACGTGACGCAGGCCGCTCCAATGCCATTGATCCGGGCATAGGCGTCCGCTGCAAACCCTGCGCAATCTTCACGCGTGGTGCCTACGTGTCTCATCGGAGAGGATTCTATGAGCTGATAGAGCGACAACACATAATCCCCGGGTAGGCCGAAGATATGGCGGACGCCGAGGCGGTGGAGACGATCGAGCACGGTCGAACCGATTGTCGGATTGCCCATCATGTCAGTCTCCCGTGCGCGCTGCTGTGCGGCCAAGTCGTGTTCAGGAAAACACACTGACCGTAGTCCGTCAAGCAGCTTCTCGGGTCGGCATGCCGTCGCTGACACGAAGATGCTTGACCTTTGCCTTCCGGCAATCGGATAACACACATATGAACATGGAAGAACCAACGGGGCGCGTCAGACTCACTCAACCGCGGATAGGCAACGGGCCAGACCATCTCTGGATTTATGCCGGACATGTCAATCACATCACGGGCCAACCGGTTGCCGGCGACGTCGTCGATGTGGTCACGCCGAACGGACGTTTTTACGCCCGTGGATTCTATAATCCGACGTCAAAAATTCAGGTTCGCCTCCTTACATTTGAGGACGAAGCCATCGACGAGGCCTTTTGGTTGCGGCGATTCCGACAGGCAATCCGCTTGCGCCAGCGTGTGGTGCAAGACACGAATGCGTACCGGCTTATTTTTGGAGAAGGGGATCGCCTGCCGGGCCTGATTGTTGATCGGTATGATCGGACGCTGGTCATGCAGACGCTGTCATATGGGATGGATCGGCGAAAGGACTATTTGTCCGCTCTTCTCGCCAAAGAATCGGGTGCCGAAACCGTATTTCTTAGAAACGACGCCAAGAGCCGGCAATTAGAGGGCCTGTCATCCGAACGACGATTCGTATACGGCCAAGGACCAACGCAGGTGGAAATCCGCGAAGGGCCGGCGACATTCCTTGTTGATGTGGAGCATGGACAAAAAACCGGATGGTTCTGTGATCAACGCGAGAATCGATCGGCAGCGGCGAGGCTGGCCGCCGGGGCTGAGGTGCTGGAAGTGTTCTGCCATACCGGAGCCTTTGGGATCCATGCGGCGATGGCAGGAGCCGTGTCAGTGGAAGGGCTCGATGTCAGCGAAGACACCCTGGTATCGGCGCGGGAGCATGCCCGTCGCAATAAAGTCGAAGATCGCTGTACATACCGAGCGGCGGATGCGTTCGACGAATTGCGTAATCTGGTCAAAGCCGGCCGTCGGTATGATTTGGTGATCCTGGATCCGCCGGCGTTTGCGCGGAGCAAGCAAGCGCTCTCCCGCGCGCTGGCGGGATACAAAGACGTGAACTTAATGGGGCTTCGATTGACCAAGCCGGAAGGGTTTGTGGTGACGAGTTCCTGTTCTCATCCTGTCTCAGAAGAAGATCTCTGGAAGGCCGTACGCCTCGCTTCGCGCGATGCCAAACGTGAAATCCGGTTGGTCGAGCAACGAGGTCAGAGTGCCGACCATCCTATCCTGGCCAGTATGCCCGAGACCCGCTATCTCAAGTGCTTGATCCTGCAGGTACTGTAGTTGCCATCCCGGTTTGCGATGAATCATCCAAACACGTCGGCTTAATCATTGGGAGGCTCAAAGTGGCCTGACGGGCGTTGTTGCCATGGGACGGTCGCCTGGCGTGATTGTTTTACCAGGCTGCGTAGACTGACTTCTGCAGCACGCAATAGTTTAGGATCGCCCGCCTGTAAGAGGGCCGTGAGTAGGACGTACAGCGAACGGTCCATGCGGCAGCCGGCCAGGATCCTGTCTGTTACTGGGTCGACCTCTGACGGATTCAATTCTTCCTCCTCTTCCGTGTCCTTAAAAAGAACATCGAACGAGTGAGGGCTTTCAAATAGCCATGGCGGGGGGATCCGGAGGGCACCGGCCAAAGCTTCCAACGTGCACAAATGTGGATCCGCCTGGTCGGCTTCGATTTGTTCGAGGACGTCTGGAGTCAGTCCTGCCGCCTTTGACAGGGCGGGAATTGAGTATTTGCGGGATAGCCTCCAGGCCTGGATGAGGGGGCCAATCGACATGTGCCGATAATACAGATCTCAATTGATCGCTTCAAGAACATGGTCGGAGTCACTTCGTATATCTATGATTTTCAATGACTTGTGACTGTGTCTGGAAAGTGGAAGATAAGAAAGGATATCGGGTACAATGCTCGTGTTTATCCCGTGTGGTGAAAGGAGGTAATCGGACGATGTTGGGAACAGATATTCGCGGTATTATGGCTGAAGAAGAGGAAGTTCAGCGGCGCCAGCAAGCGTTGAAGTCCTTGGTGACGATGCGGGCACGGCAGTTGAGAGAATCGCTGGATGCGCGGATCAAGCGGGCAAGAAGCAGTGGGGACTGGACTCAGCTTTCAAAGGCCGAGTGTGCCGACCTTCACAAGCAGGAGAAGGCCCATCTGAAATCACAACTGGAACAGTTGCAGTTCGAGCAAAACCGAACCCGTGGGAAATTGACTGCCCTCAAACGGGCGAAGGCTCGGGCCCAACGTATCCGTGCAGCGGAAGCGGCTTCTGAGCGGAAGCGGCGATAGTGAATTCACGCGTTCTCCCCGGGCGCGTGGCGTCGGAGTTCATGTGTCTTCCCCTGTCCTTCCTCTGACCCGCGCCCGTGGCGCCTTCATCCGTCACCTACTTCAAGACAAACGAGCTCGAACAGAGGAAGGCGTCTTCGTTCTCGAAGGCGCCAAGTTTTGCCTGGACGTCATCCGGTATCATCCGCGTTCGCTTGTTACTCTTCTTCTTTCATCGCGCTATCTCGAACAAGAGGATGAAGTCAGCCGAACGCTACGATCTACAATCCACATCGCCCAATATACCTGTTCTGACCATACCTTCGAAACACTTTCGGACGTCGAGGCTCCTCAAGGGGTTCTCGCCATCGTCCGGCAACCGCAATGGGACCACAACCATGTATTAGGTCAAAAGCGGTTGCTCGGTGTTTACGGAGACCAACTGCGTGACCCCGCCAATGTGGGGGCAATCATCCGTACCGCGGCTGCCTTGAACCTGACGGGCTTGTGGCTAAGTCCCGATTCGGCCGACTGCTTCGCGCCCAAGGTCGTACGTTCCACTGCCGGAGCCATCATGAGTCTTCCTATTTTCAAATCCACTGGGGCCGTCACGATGTTCCAGCAACATCAATGCCCGATTTATTCAGCCGTCGTGCCATCGCATGAGGTTGTCTCTATGAGAAGCATCCGGGAGGTCCCGGAGCGTGTCGTTATCGCGGTGGGAAATGAAGGCGGAGGATTAGCGATGGATATACAAAAGGCTTCGGCAGTTAGATTTTGTATTCCCTTGGCTCGGGGAGTGGAGTCACTCAATGTGGCGGCGACCGTCGCCATAGCGGCGTTTCATTTCAGCGAGGTACAGGGAGATACACATGGGTTTTCATCAACCGGGTAGGAGCGGACTGGCCTATTGAGAAGGATTGGTCTTTTTATCGGTCCTGACATCGATCTCGATGTGTTTTAAGGTTTCTAGTTGAATCTGCAGTTCAGCGATTCGCTTCTCACGTTCATGAATACGGCGCTGGAGGACTGGCACCATGGGATCGTGGTGGATGAACGGTTTAGGCTGTTCCAAAGCCACTGCGGGACATGCGATGGGCGTGGCCGCCGCACATCCGGAAAGCATCGAGACGAGAACAAGCAAGGTTCCTGACCCATTCGCCCTTCCAAGGTATGCCCCTATATTGATCATATTTCTGGCCCTGATCCTAGCAGGCACCTAGTAAACTGCAATGATTTGGGCACATTTCGACACTCTCAAGGGGAGATCGCGTGAGAGTGTTGAAGTGACTGAGCCCGCCAGCCTCGTGGGAATGTGTTCAGGAATATAACGGCCTAGGAGGTTGCCTAGTAGGAGTCCCTCCCTGTGCCTGCTACTTGGATTGGAAGGCCAGTGGAGAGCCGGGGGTATCGCGGACATGTCGATCCGAACGACGTCACGACAATATCATGAGGTGTTTATGTTCGGTTGCCTGGACGGCAATACGGGGAGGACCCTGATCTCAGCAGGGCAATCCAATGAGGCTGTGTCCATAGAAGGATCGAAGGCTGTGCCGTGGCACGTTCTTGTGGTTGACGATGATGAATGGACCCGTCAGATGTTACGGGACATTCTTGAGGCCTATCCTGATGTAAAAGTGGTGGGAGAGGCCGGTGATGGAAGAGAAGCCGTGTCGATGGCCACCGTACATCGACCGGACCTCGTCATCATGGATATTGCACTGCCTTACGTGAATGGAATTGAAGCGACTCAGCGTATCAAGAAAGCCCTACCGCAGACTGTGATCATCGGCATCTCGGGAAACTACATGCCCCAGGTTTACAATGCGATGCGGACAGCGGGTGCTGTATGCTTTATGTGTAAAGATCAGGTTTTGACCCTTCACGACACCATCCTACATGCTCTCGGGATGTGGAGAGACGAGGAGGGTGCAAGGAGTTGAAGAACCTCTTTGCAAGGATGTGCTACACCGCCTTTGGCGGCGTCGTCTTGTGGTGATCGTTCGTTTCGGCCGCCGGGGAATTGTGGAGGAAATGGACCATCGGACGTTCTCAGGCAAAGCGAAAGTTTGCGGTCACGCAACACACACCGGACGAACGTCGGTCTAGTAAGCTCCAATCGATTGGAGCCGCTCTGGCACGCAGCCTCCGAAGCAAGCCTTCCCCTCCGCCGTATATCTCCGACCATTATGACGGCATCCAACGGTTGAAGAGAGGAGGCGGATTTACTTATCTGCATTCTAATGGGCAACCAATCAGTCCTGAGGATCTCCAGCGAATACGGTCATTAGCCATTCCGCCGGCGTGGCGGGATGTGTGGATTTGTCCGAAGCCAAACGGCCATCTGCAAGCTGTTGGATGGGATGCCAAAGGGCGGAAGCAGTATCGGTACCACCCTGACTGGCGCGCGAGCCGGGACTCCGTCAAATATGGAAAGCTCCGGCAGTTCGCAGAGCGGTTGCCGGCGATTCGGCGGCAGGTCACACGGGATCTCGCTCTTTCAGGTCTTACCCGTGACAAAATTCTGGCCACCATCGTGCGGTTACTCGATACCACGTTAATCAGGGTGGGGAACGATGTGTACGCGAAAGAGAACCACTCCTTTGGTCTGACCACGATGCGGGACCGCCATGTCTCCGTCGAGGGCTCTACTATCCAGTTTTCATTCAGGGGTAAAAGCGGCATTGATCATCAGGTGGAGTTGGATGACCGGCACCTCGCTCAGATCATCCGGCAAAGTCGCGATTTGCCGGGATATGAGCTTTTCCAATACCTGGATGCTGAAGGCCGGCGGCGGTCTGTGCACGCGTCGGATGTAAACGACTATTTAAAGCGCATCGGCGGACAGGATATCACCGCCAAGGATTTTAGGACTTGGGCTGGAACAGTGTTAGCCGTTCAATATCTGCAAGGATTGCCTACTGCTGAAACTTCTAAAGAGGCCAAGCAGAACATCGCCCGGGCCGTGAAATCGGTCGCCCATCGCTTGAGAAATACCAAAACGGTATGTCGTCAGTGTTACATCCATCCCACGGTCCTGGAAAGCTATCTCAAAGGCGACTTCACCAAGGGAGGTATGAAGCGCCGCGGTCCTCAGCGCCGGCTGCTTTCTCGTGACGAGCTTATGGTCTTACAGCTGCTTTCGCGGCGCCCACCCGCACGACTCATGAAAGCGGCCTAGTCATCCTCACCAACACTGTTCGGATACTGATGGCCTTAGCCTCCTGGCATAGACAGCCAAACCCGCCAAATACGGAATGTGATGGGCGAACGGATGTACGCACGGTGGAAGGGTTGGGGGTGGTTCAGTGAGCCAACTCAAACGCTTATGGAAGGAAACGTGGTGCCGAGGGACAGAATCGAACTGTCGACACCAGCCTTTTCAGGGCTGTGCTCTACCAACTGAGCTACCTCGGCACGTTCTCGTTTTCGGAGGGGGGACCTTACCGTACAACGGTCTATCCGGTCAAGGCCAAGTATCAGCGTGGCGGGCGATTTGAACTTTGGTGTGGGCCAGGGAGCTGTATGGACGTCGGCTCCCTGACCCGGGTTTTATTTATTCACAATTTCCAGTAGTTCAACTTCAAACACCAGTGTTGCGCCGGGCTTGATCGCCGGAGGAGAGCCACGTTCGCCATACGCGAGGTTCGATGGGCAAACCAGTTTGCTTTTCCCGCCGACCTTCATCTGTTGAAGGCCTTCGGTCCAGCACTTGATCACCTGCCCGAGTGGAAAGGTGGCCGGCTCTCCGCGCTTGACTGAGCTATCGAACACTGTGCCATCGATGAGGGTGCCGTGGTAGTGAACCTTCACGGTATCCGTCGCCTTTGGACTGGATCCAGTGCCGGGCTTGATCTGGCTGATGATAATGCCGGACTCAGTCTTTGTGGCGCCCTTCTCTGACGCCGCTTTCGCTAAGTACGCGGCTCCAGCCTTCTTCTCTTGTTCTGCCACGACGGCGGCGCGTGCTTGTTGAAGTTGCTGAATCTTTGGCCCGAAGGTTTGGAGGTCCACCTTTTGAGGCCGCTTCAAAACCCCGTCGGTGATACCGGTTTTGACCATCTCAAGCTCAGCTTCAGTCAAAGTAAAGGCTCCTAGCGATTGGCTGATCGCTAAGCCGAGCGCATACATGGTTTTTTGATCGTCGTTTGTCGGCTCTTGGGGAGCGGCCCAGACAGGCGCCGCCATCGACAAGAGCATGGCTCCAAGACCGAGCATGAGAGTGCGCATTCATGATCCTTTCCGTGTAAACGATTGAGCGAGCGAGCGACAGCGGTTAGCATACGATATGGCTTCTGTGCCCACAATAAAAATGTTTCGTCAATCTGATGTGGTCATGCTTGGGGAAGTATCGAGACAGGAAGCGTTGACTGAGGTGTTGCGCAAGAAGACTTTTTCTGACTTTAGCTTGGTGTAATCATCAGCCGGTTCATTACTGCCGGGTATGGCGGAGAGGGAGGGATTTGAACCCTCGGTAGAGATTTTGTCCCTACGACGGTTTAGCAAACCGTTGCCTTCGGCCACTCGGCCACCTCTCCGTGCAAGGCTTTGTGGGGGTTACGATGTATGTGCGATGTGCATGTCTCCAACGTGCTGATTGGGTACAGGGAATGTATTTGTGCGCTCTCGACCTCACACTCCCGTGACGTAGCTACGTCACGAAATGTTTCATTCTTGACCTGCACCCAACGCACGGGTTCTGCCTGGTGCGCAAATCCATGGGTGTGTAGCAGTACAGGGCGTCACGTCTTTGAGCCCGGCCCGGTCGGCAGGCGGCGTCGAAGATGCTGCGGACCGAAATATACGGCATCCTGTCAGGTTTTGTAAATACAAACTCGTTGTTCTTCGGCCGCCGGTCGACCACACCACACGGTTGAGTTCCGGTCGCGCTATAAGCAACTAGGGTAATGTGCTGATATCGGAAATGGTCGCACTCTGTTGAATATCACGTTAGCAGTCGTTGGAGTCTTGCTGAACGCCTCGGTGTCCGGCCGGACGGCACACTGCGACAAAAGAGAGAAAGGGACGCGGCGCACCATGGTCACAGCGGTGACGGGTTATGCGTTAGGGTGTCGATTGCGGCGGTCAATGACAGGAGAGCCCGATAGAAGTGGCTCTGCGTCGCGGAAAGCATTAGAAGCTGATGCGGCTACCGGCTCCGTGGTTCGTCGGTGTCTGCCGGATCGAGGTTTCACTTCGTTCACGGTCAGGGAATAGCCATCCATCTGAAATCCATTTAAGGCCGAGATCGCGGCTGCGGCCTCTTCAGATGTGGACATTTCGACGAAACCAAAGCCCAGCGGTTTTCCCGTAAACCAATCCGTGATCACTCTTGTCGACTCAACTCTTCCATAGGGAGCGAACAAGCTGGTGAGTCGAGATTCGGTCATTGCGTACGGCAATCCGCCGACATAGATTTCAGTCATCCGTTCCTCCTCTGATGGGACGCCGGATTAAACAGTATGGCGTCGCGCATTACGTTTTTGGGTTGGAATCAGCGAGCCGTTTTATACTGTCTTGGAGCGTGAAGGCGCCATCGGCCACAATATGATTGTTCCGTCATAGTTTGCTCTACACAGGTTTGCTCATTGGGATCTGTTGAAGGTGGAGTGGGTGTGTCGTGGAGCGACTACACGCCATAGAGGAGAACCGTTGGTCAATATTAGGGATGCGAGGTGATGACCGTATATTCGAGGATATAAGCTTGCGACGAGTCATTGCAGCGCACCAGGGCTGCTAATCGCGCGCTACATCCACAAGATGGTCCCGAAATCCTCGTCTAATTCCCGTTGTTGTTGGCAGTGGGTGCAGCGTGCGAAAAGGCCGTTGCCATTCGATGGCTGGCTTGCTTGAAGGATTAACTGATAGGTGTGAGCGCCGCAAAAGCGGCATGCTTTCCCATCTACCTCTCTGCGAATTGCTCCTACCTTGCCGAGTTGTTTATGCATCGTCCATCCTTCCCATGCGCCATGTGTCACAGAGACGCTTATCTGGGGCGTGAGAATAGAATGAGTCGGGAACTCTTAAAATACCGTGGAGGTAGGTTGGGCTAGACGAAAGTAGGGTGAGCAAACCTGATGAGTCGAATCTTCAAAAGGCGTCAGTAGGGGAAGAATTACTATACAGACGATCACCTCATAAAAATGGGTGAAGGCAGGTTTCCCCAGGAGGGAGCAGAAACCTCTTGCCGCCCTAAGGT
>CBDIWQ010000304.1:0-21607 GCA_965285965.1 uncultured bacterium
TCTTGGAAACCACCCACTGGCGGATCTATGGCCCCCGCGGGGCGGCGTCGCAACTCGGCATGAACCCCAGCACGTTACGCAGCCGCCTGAAGAAGCTCGGAGTCCGCCGCCCGGCCCATCTTCCCCTCCGGCCCATCTTCCCCTAATGTGACTGTGGTCTATAGTTGATATCCTGCGTTTGCTCGACTCCTCCGATCGAACTGCTCCCTTGAACTTGGACCCTATTAAGTACGATCCTTCTGACCATGGGATCTTCCTGGCATTCGAATTGCCTAGACCCGCCATCTAGGGGTTCTCCTAGGTCATGAAGATATCGGGTTTGATTAAACTTCCGTCCCGTTCAGGTGTGCCGCTTGGGCAGCAATGTAGTTCGTATGATATTTGCCATTGCTATGGAGAAATGCGCTTCAGCGGCCGACCGGGCCATCGCAGGATCCCTAAGACATGTCTAAGGAAGAGTCTTATAATCGGCCGGCGACACTCGGCGACGTCCTCTATGCGAAGTCCAAGCCGCCGGTGCCTGAGCAGGACTGGGCGACGCTCGTCCAGTCCATTGCGGCGGGCGACGAGCTCGCGCTGCATGCGCTGTACGAAATGGCCCATCGCCTCGTCTTCACGTTGATCATGCGCATCACCGCCAACCGGGAAACCGCTGAAGAACTCACTATCGACGTCTTCCACGATGTGTGGCGGCGCGCCTCGCGTTATGACCCGGCAAACGGCACGGTGCTCGGCTGGATTATGAACCAGGCGCGCTCACGGGCGATCGACCGCCTCCGTTTCGACACCCGAAAGAAGCGCAATCATGTCGACGACCTGCAGCCGCTGGGTGAAGTGGCTGCCGCTCCGAGCGACGAGCTAGCGCTCCGCGAGCAGAAGGATTCGCTGCAGGCAGCATTGGCGGCGCTGACGCCGGACGAGCGCCAGGCGATCGAAACGACATTCTTCGGCGAATTTACGCATGCGGAAGCCGCGGCGCGTCTCAATCAGCCGCTCGGCACCATCAAAACGCGCATTCGTTCAGGACTGCACAAGCTGCGACAGAGGCTGACTGCGGAAACGAGCAACCATGAGTACGTCTGACAAAGGCCGGTGCCAGCACAGTGAGGTCACGTGTGCTTACGCCGCTCAAGCTTTAGCGCCGAATGAGGCGGCCGCCGCCGAGGCCCACATCGCTTCGTGCTCGGACTGTGAGCGCGAGGTGGAGAGCCTCCGCCGGGTGGTCGATCAGTTCGTCTCCTGGCCCACGGATGTGCTGCGTCCGACGACCTCGCTGCAGGCGCGGCTGGCGTGTCGCATTGCTGAGGAGACCGGTAAGCCTCCCGTGCTGCCGTCACGGCGGCAGTGGTTGGAGCCGGCATGGGAGCAGGTCGCGCCCGGGATCGAATGCAAGCTGCTCGCCACCGATACAGAACGACACCGGGTCAGTATGCTGGTACGCCTTGCGCCGGGCGCCAGTTACCCGGGGCATACCCACGCGGGTGTCGAAGAACTCCATCTCCTCGACGGGGAGCTGTGGATCGACGAGCGCAAGCTCCGCCCGGGCGATTATAATTACGGTGCCCCTGGCACAGGCGATGACCGCGTCTGGAGCGAGACCGGCTGCACCTGCGTGCTGATCACCAGTATCCAAGATACCCTTCGGTAAACGCCTTGGCGCATCATGTCGCCATACGGCGTTCTTGCGCGTTGATCCCCCAGGGCTAGTACTGGTGGTGCCCAAGAGAACCGCCTGCAGCTCTGAGGTATTTTCCCCTGCCCGCTAGTCCCTCCGACCAATCCAAATCCCCGCAATTGACGTTTAAGGGGCATGGGACTCTCGCATTCACCCGACAATGGGCAACCAACGGCTTTGACCGGTTGCGAAAGGGCTGAGTCGGCCTGTGCCTACGCCCTGCAAGTCCTGCCTACGAACAATGTGCCCGCAATCGAGACCCACATCGCCTCGTGCTCGGACTGTGAGCGCGAAGTGAAGAGCCTCCGGGCGGTGGTCAATCAATTCGTCTCCTGGCCCTCGGATGTGCTGCGTCCGACGACCTCGCTGCAGGCGCGACTGGCGTGTCGCATTGCTGAGGAGACCGGCAAGCCTCCCGTGCTGCCGTCACGGCGGAAGTGGTTGGAGCCGGCATGGGAACAGGTTGCGCCCGGGATCGAATGCAAGCTGCTTGCCACCGATACAGAACGACACCGGGTCAGCATGCTGGTACGCCTTCCGCCGGGCGCCAGTTACCCGGGGCATACCCACGCGGGCGTCGAACAACTCCATCTCCTCGACGGGGAGCTGTGGATCGACGAGCGCAAACTCCGCCCGGGCGACTATTACCATGCTGCGCCTGGCACGGGCGACGCGCGCGTCTGGAGCGAGACCGGGTGCACGTGCGTGCTCGTTACCAGCACGATGGACGTCCTGCGATGATCATGGCGGACCGTTCGCATATCACTCGTTTTGGTTTGCCTGGGATCGACCGCATTCCTTTCGGGATGCATGCCTGCCATTTGTATAGCAACCGAGATGAGCTCATCGGAGCCTTGGTGCCGTATTTTCTCACAGGCTTGAGCGGCAAGGAGCGTTGCCTCTGGGTGACGGCCCCGCCGCTGCCTGCGCGCGAAGCCTACCAGGCGTTGCGCACCCACGGCGTCGAGGAGGCGATCCAGGACGGCTCGTTGCTCATCCTCGACTTCGATCAGTGGTACGCGAACTCGGCCGAGTCAAAGGGACACGACGTGGTGCAATTATGGCTCAAGGAGGAAGAGCGCGCGCTCGCCGACGGCTACAACGGCCTCCGCATCGCCGGGAATATGAGCTTTGTCAAGCCGGGCGATTGGTCGACATTTATTGAGTACGAACAGACTGTGACCGCGCACTTCACAAGCCGGCGAATTGTCGCGCTGTGCAGCTACGCGCTGAGGCAGCGCAATGATGAGCAGATGAGCGAAGTCCTGGACGCGCACCACTTTGCGTTGCAGGGTTCGGACGCCGACCGGCAGTGGGTGACAACGCCCCAATTTCCTGGCCGCTCAGAGACCTGGTTGTATTAAATCCAAGGCGATCACAAAGGAGGCGCCAGTCATGATCGAAGAACCCACAGGCCAGGCGGTTAAGTCCATGGCCACTGGAACCAACATTCGCTTACTGATCGCTGAGGACCATGCCGCCTTGCGGTATACGCTTCGTAGTGTATTAGAACAATATCCAGAAATTGAAATCGTCGGTGAAGCCGCCAATGGCGAAGATGCGGTGATGATGGCCGATGAACTGCAGCCCGCCATCGTGCTCATGGATATCAACATGCCTAAACTGGACGGAATTACGGCGACACGGCGCATAAAGGCGAATTCGAGCCGAATGGCCGTGTTGGGTCTGTCCGCGCACGGAGAAGGCCATTCCATAGACGGCATGTTGAAAGCCGGAGCCGTCGCCGTGGTGCCAAAGGAAAGAGCCACTGAGGATTTGTACGAGGCTATCCAGCGGGCCGTTACTTGTCTCGTATGCCATTGACCGGAATGGAAAGCCTTCCCTTCATCAGGCCGATGCAGGAAGACAGAAGTCATCATGGATGGACGCGAGGATCAAGACCGTGTGAATGTGCATGGCACCCCTACGACCGCATATGAAGAGGGCCTAGTCTTGTTTGACGCCGGGAAGGTCGTCGGTCACTTCTAGGCGATTTTGGCATACTAAAAAATGGGCTGTAGCCAGCTGCGCTGACCATCGAGTCAACGGCGTTCTTTCATGTTCTGGACAGTACGCAGCCAAATTCTTCAGGACCGTTGAATTTCTGAACGGCCACGGCTGGTTCAACATCAATACGACGGCTTGTAATATCCTGCCTTCCGTTACACCGATTGCTCACATAATGGTCTACGCTAGGTCGTCCTTCCACAGAGGACAAAGATCCAATGGTTCTCAGGCAGGCGGGATGAACCTTCGATGGAACCGGTTATTACCACTATTGGGGGGACCGATCCTCAGACGAACATGGATGATTGGGGTGGAGCGGAGGCTATGATAAAGTTCCTCTGCGGATGTTCCAGGTGTCAACATAGTAGTAGATAAACATACCGACCACTTCACTTGTCGCTTAATGATCCCGATGGACCGGGGGCGAATAATTGTCCATAACAACATTTCATCGGAGAGTTAAATGCTACGAGGAGTGCTTGACATTGCACCAAGTCCAGCGTCAGCGGCATTCATCCTCATCATAAGCCTTACCTCCACCAATGCTGCTGCAGGAGTGCGTATTGGCGGCGACGATGTCCTGTCTTCATATTCTAGCCGAGCTGATCGAGTAGCCTTTACGGCGTCCAACGAGATCGGCGAGGAACACCATAAAAGGACCGTGTTGTACGTGAAAGATTTAAAAAGTGGCAAGAAAGGCAAGATATTTGAAGCACCGGACAAGGGAGAACTAGGAGCTGTGGCGATATCCCCAGAGGGGGAAGCCATCGCGGTTCAGCTTTATCTTCACCAAGAGACAACACCGGTTAGTCGTAAAGTTCTTCTTCTGACAGGCGAAGGCAAACAGATCACGGCGTTTCCTAGTGGCCGTGATTTCGCCTGGAGCTTAGATAGCCGGTATCTCGCCTATACGACAGGAATCCCCGGCGAAGCTACCATGGTATCCACGGGTACATGGCTCTACGATCAGCGTACGAATAGCGCGCAACAGATTTATGACAAAGGCGACTTCGTCGCCTGGTCTCCAGCTGAAAACCGTCTTTTTATTTGGAGTTTTTCCAGCGGTGTGCACGTCCTCCGGTATGATCCTCACACGCAACAACTCATTGAAACAAAACAGCGTGGAATATTTTTATCTCCAACGGGTCGGTATTATCACGGTGGTATTCCAAGACACGGCGAGGGCGGGGTGGAAGTGTATGATGCTCAGTCCCATCAACCGCTCTTGTCGCGTCGTCCTCTGATCGCTCATATACTGCCGAACGCGCGTATTGTGGGATGGGCCTCGGATGGAAATGTGCTTATTTTGGAAGTCTTTATCCAAGGATCAATTACTGAGGAGCATCCTCAGGGAAGAGTCGACACGGTGCTGTATGATGTAGATCACGATATCGCGCGGATCGTTTTTGATGATGCTGTTGTCGGGTGGCAGAATGGTCAGGCCATTGTGCGTGAGCAAGAGAAATTCTCCAAACGATCGCTTCCCTCACTACCCCTTCTACCAGCAAAAGCGCAAAGTCCGGCCTCTGCCCCTACACAGCCAAAATAGTCACCTCTTGGTGGCGATACGACCATGTGGGGAGGGCCGATGTGTGCGGATTCGGCTGAGCCATTCGAACGAATTGTACAAACCACTGGCCATGATGACCAATTTCACGTGGCTCTAGCTCATCCGGATGGGGCCGATACAACAACTGCACTAACTTGTTAAGGATAGCATGCGTAAATTCTACCTTACCGACGCACCAATAATAGCAGTGTTCGTCTGCATGACTGCTCACGTTGGCATGGGCATGTCACGAATGGATAGCGAAGATATGGTGTTTTCGTATGCTCCAGGGAACGACCGTCTCGTGTTTGGCGGCATAGGCTACGTTGCGACGGTGTACAACGATATGGATCACCCCGACAAGTCTGCTCTTTATGTATATGACTTAAAATCAGAAGAACAATCCAAGGTGTTTGATGCAAGTAACGAATACGTCGGCAACCCAAAAGTTTCTCCTTCTGGAGCCGCCATTGCCGTGCAGGTTTCTCAAGAGAAGGGGTTTCGAAATCCAAAGCTTCTCATAAGTTCATCAGACGGCAATGTCCTAGCGTCATTCCCCGGCGGTAGGGATTTTACTTGGAATCCTGATAGCCGTTATCTAGCGTACACAACCGGGGAAGCGGAACACACTTACACACTTCGGTCGACCGGCACATGGCTTTATGATCTTCGCCTTAACACAACCAAGCGGATTTTTGACAAAGGCGACTACCTGGCCTGGTCTGAGTCTGACCATAGCTTATACATATGGGATGAGTCTGATGGCCGCAGGCACATCCTCCGATACGACCCGGCGACCGGAAAGCTGTCACAGACCAGCCATCACGGTATTAATTTTTCTCCAACGGGCCGCTATTACCATGGTACTCGCTCGTCTGGTATTGGAAGCGTGGATGTCTTTGATGCAAAAACAAATCAGCCGTTCCTATCTCAACGCCCAAAAGTGGCAAAGTTGCTACAACGCGCAAGAATTGTTGGTTGGGCACCACAGGGCGATGTGCTTATCTTGGAAGTCCATCGTCCAGAATTCTCGAGCGATCAATACCCTCAAGGGACGTTTGAAACGGTTTTCTACGATGTCCCCAACGACCTAGCGAGATTTATTCCCAGCGGTAGTGTTCTTGGATGGCAACAAGGGCAGGCCGTAGTGCACGATGCCGGAAAGTTCTCCAAGCGGTCATTGGGCACCCTACCAATGATGATCGATAAGCCGTAGCAGCGACTGCAACACATTGGTTCTGACGTTGGTCCCGTTCTGAGACAACTCTTACCGAGAGCAGGCCACTTCTTCGGCACGCATGCTGCCCAGACGTTGTTGTGCAAACTACTCAGGGGGCAGGTGCCGGAGGGATGCCGACGCTGATTATAATCTCTGCGCCAGGCTTCGATGATGGATTGTGCCTCAGCCAGCGAGGCGAAACTGGTGTCTCAACGTACGGCCGGGTGTTCAAGAAGCAAGCGCCGGGGGCCCTCGGTCGGCTCGACGGGGCCCTGACTTTTGGAAGTGGTAGCAGGGGGGCCTATCCCCTCTATAGCCCGAGCGGACCCGATAACTGCCTGATTTTCTGTGGAAGGTTATGGAGCCGGCGACCCGGATTGAACGGGCGACCTGCGGTTTACGAAACCGCTGCTCTACCAACTGAGCTACGCCGGCATCCTTGAGAACGTAGGTAGGGGATCGGAGTGCAGCCGCCGATCACGTATCAGCGGGGCCATGATACCGGCCACCGTGCGGACCTGTCAACGAAGGACCGCTCTCCACGACCGCATGCCTTACTGGCCTGGCCCGACGCCTGCCGGCTTCCGGTTGGACGGCAGGTCAGGCTTCCCTTCTGCTTTCGGCGCAGGAGCCGGCTTGGGATTGTTGCCCTTGGCCATGGGATGAATCCTCACCATGGCGCCCTGTCCTGGAGGGGGCAGACATAAGGGATCCTGCTCGTTTCCATATTGCTCTCTCGCCACACGGCTGACTTGCCCACGCGCATACAGACACAGTTCGCCCGCCGCCACAGTGCCGTCCCGATCCACGTCGGCCACCCCTTGCAGCCCGCGGAGAAGATGATAGGTAAAAAGGCCGTGCCTGGCCGGTTCGAAGGCGTGCGATTCCTGCAGCCCTTTGTGCGCGACCATCCACATGATGCCATCCTTGCGGTCGGCGGTGCCGGCTTCCCAATTGGGCAGCGTGGCCGCCAGATCGGTGCCGGGCGTCGGCTCAAGGGACACATCGAACATCAGAATGGCCCGTTGTATCGATGCTCGCGACAAGGCTTCCTGCAACCGGCGAACGGAATACAGGCGGGTCCCACCCGACGTGGTGCCGTCGAAGGGCACCAGTGACACGGCGCCGGTCATGCCATCGACCAGCGCCCGGCCGGCAAAGAACACATAGACGACCGTCCCGGCATCCGCTCGCTTGGGCACCCATTCATCGAAGGTCTCGGCCAGATCCTGCTTCAATGCCCGTCCGTCGACCAACAGGCGAACCCGGTCTTCCGGGATGCCGGCAATCGTCCGCAAATACTTCGCCATGACCTCCGCGTCGTGACCGGCATATTTGACGAATGGGACCTGCTCGTCTCGAAAACGTCCCACCCCGATAGCAATCACCAGGGCCTTCGGCTGCTTCAGTGCAGCGGTGAATTTGGGCGGTTGATCCACCTCGGGCGCCGGCTCCTCGGGCAGGGCGGTATCCGGTTTCATGAGCACGGTGAATTTCTTGGCCGGCGGGACGGCATCAATCGGCGTCCCGCTGCGCAAGCTCAAGACGAGGTCGCCTCGCAGGGTGTCCTTGACGGCCGCCACGCGTTCCGTGCTCGTAGTCCGTTTCACTTCTCCCGGCTCAAGATTCCCGATCGGAAGCGCCGCGGGGAAGGCGGCCGTCAACACGGGCGTGCCGCTCACCGCCACCTCCACGTCTTTGGCCGTCACCGTTCCTTCATTCTTGACTTCCACTTCAATGGTGAAGGATTCATCCGGCTGGAGTATCTGATCCCGATTCTCATCGCGAATGATGGCCCGAAAGCTGAGCGCTCCAGAGACCCGCAACAGGGGATCGCCGACCGGCAGCTGGTCGGCGAATTGCCGAGGCGCCTCTGCCTCTTGCGGCGGGGCTGGAAACGGGGATAGCACCGGCAAGGCGGGATCTCCCGGCGTCGGTCCACCGGACTGAGGCGGCAGCACGCTGGCGGCGGATGTGCCGGCCCGCCGTTGTTCGGCAAATTCGCGCACCCGGATCGACTCGGCCACCTGCTTGGCCATGCCCTCGGCGACCAGATCAACCGCCTCCTGCACGACGGAGTCAAGCCCGGTCACATCGCAGGATTGCTCCGTGACTCCCACTTCCCCCGCTCCGGCACTCTGTAATTTCTTGCTGAAGAGGACGGAGCCATCGTCGGCGAGAAACACCAAATCGAGACCCAGCGTCACCGTAACGGGATAACTCTTCCGGACCTGCCGATGAATGGCCAGATCGATTTGCTTCAAACCCAGGCCGACCTCAACGGCGCCATCCGGGCCGATGCCTGCCTGCGACACGGTGTCCACATGGAGGCCTTTGAACACCCGCCCGAGCTTCTTCGCCACACCGTCACTCAACATCGCCGCCGCAGAATAGGAAGCCGGTTGACCGCAGGCGTTCTGATATGGAATGGCGGCGGTGGTCACCGACGTGGACAGACGGAGGATCGGCGAGAGAGGAAGCCGCGCCACACCGACGAGGCCATCGCCTCGTTGAAACCAGGAACAGCCTGTGCCCAGCAGAAGCAGCCCCATCAGGAGAGAGAGAACAACACGCCGATGTAGTGGCTGAACGTGCACTGGCACCCCTTGCATGCTGAGGTTATAACGAAATGGAGCGGAGGAGCACAACCGCGCCCGCGAATTGACAGCCTGCGAGCCTGAGGCTAAGGTTCTCAAATCATGACGGTCCGTCCATGAGTACAGCTGCCGCTTCCGGTATCCCGTGGACGGCGCTCGCCCGTCTGATCCGTCTCCAGAATCAGACCGGCACCTATCTGCTTGTGCTTCCGACGCTCTGGACTCTGGTCCTGGCTTCACGCGGCTGGCCGGCCCTCCGCCTCGTGGCGATCTTCGTGGCCGGATCGTTTGTGATGCGCAGCGCCGGCGTGATCCTGAATGATCTGGCCGATCGGTCCTTCGATCGGCAGGTCGCCCGCACGAAGACACGGCCCTTGGCCTCCGGCGAACTTTCTCCGGCCCAGGCTCTGGCCCTGCTTGGCTTCCTCTTACTGTCGGCGTCCGGATTGCTGCTGCTCTTAGAGCCAGCTGTCCGGCACCTCGCGCCCATCGCCCTGCTGCTGGCTGCCTTGTACCCGTTTTCCAAACGATGGATCCACGTTCCGCAAGCCGTGCTCGGTATCGCCTTCGGATGGGGTACGATCATGGCGTGGGCCGCCGTGCAGGGCAACCTCGCCGGGCCGGTGTGGTTGGTGTTCTTCGCCACGGCCATGTGGGCGATTGCCTACGATACGATTTATGCGCTTCAGGACCGGGAGGATGACCGCCGGATCGGCGTGAAATCAGCCGCCTTGTTCTTCGGGTCGTCCACATGGATGGCCGTCGTGACGGCGCTCGGTGCGATGCTGCTCCTCTTGGGCGCAGCTGGATGGATGACCGGGATCGGTTGGATCTATTATACCGTCTTGCTGGGAGTCGCGCTCTTCTTCGCCGTGCAAGTCCAGCAACTACGACGACCGATCAGTCCGCCACAGGCGTTTGCGATGTTCCGCGCGCATATGTGGGCGGGTGCCGCGATTCTGGCTGGGCTGCTGGCAGGGTTTGTTCTGTAGGCCTGGCCTTGGGGTTATCCCCGGGGCCGCAGGGGCATGAAGGTCTGACGGAGACCCGGAATCAAGCTGCAGTGAAGCAGCAAAGAACGAACCGTCAGGGCTTCTCCACCGCCACTTCAGCCGTCTTGGGCGATCGCAGCGTAGCCAGATACATGGTGACAGCCTTTGCATCGGCATCGCTCAAGCCTAGAGCCGGCATGCGAGTCTCGGGCTTCATGGCCTGCGGATTCTTGACCCAACGATAGATCCAGGTGCTGTTTAAGCGGAATCCGGCACGGTCCAGCGCCGGCCCCACTTTTCCGCCCTCCTCGCCGATAGCGTGGCAACCGTTACACCCGTATTTCGTCACATACAGACGCTTGCCTACTTCGGCCTGCTTGGACGCTTGGTCCGCCGTCATCGTGAGCTCCGGCCGCGGCACGCTGAGCCCCTTGCCCGGCCTCGTGGTAAAGTTCGTCAAGGCAGTCTGCGCGGCATCGGACTCTTTTTTGGCGGCCACCAGGGCGGCTTGCTCCTTGGCATAGAGCGACTCGTCCACCTCCACTTCCTTCTTATCCGCTTCCTCGCTGGCTTTTTTCTCGGCCGCCTCGTACGCCTTCGTGGCCTCTTCGAGTTTGGCTTTAGCCGCCTGCAGGGTCTCTTCGAGCTCCTTCTTGCGATTCTCCACATTGAACTCGAGCTTCATGCCGTGCAGCGCCCGAACATAGCCCACGATGGCCCATACTTCCTCTTCGGCCAGCGTGTACTTAAAGGTCGGCATGGTGGGAACGGCGAATTCGTCGTCCCCGATTTTGTCGCCGCCCGGACCGGTGTCTTTCATCTCGCGGGAAATGGTACTGAAGATTTCCTCATCCTTGAAGGTGCTCATCTCGGACTTGTTGGAGAGGTCCTTGGGCTTGGGATCCGACATGGAGGCCCAGTTGAACCCCTCGTTCTGCCGGCCATTTTCTCCGTGGCAATGCATGCAGTAATGGGTATAGAGCTCTTGTCCCTTCTTCTGCTGCTCACTGGCACATCCGCCGACGACGAGCGCCCAGAACCCCACGACGCCAGCCACCGCTCCGACTACGCCGAGCCTTGCCGCCTTCATGCTGGCTGCCCTTTCTTTAACTTGCGGATCAGGACGAACTGAAAGCCGAATGCCACGGCCACCGCGATCGCCGCATAGTAATATCCCGAGTAGTCGGGCGGCGCCTCGGCGCGGAAGTACCACCAGGAGGACACCGCCTTCTGGGAACCCTTTTCGCGCAAGTCCCCGCTGGTCGGATCTTTCTTTCCGTCCCAGACGGCGAAGGCCACATTGATGAATCCCCCGGGGACGATTTGCGTATCTTCGTCCGCATGCTCCGTCTGGAGCGGCCGTGAGAAGACAACTTTCCACGTGCCGTTGGCGTAGATACCTTTGGCTTGGACATCCTGGTGCGACTGCACCTTCAATGTGCCGAAGCCCTTGGCGTTCATATCGACGCCTTTCCCATCCTTATTCTTCCAGTACCAAATGTTGACGGGCCCGCCTTCGACCTGGAGCATCGGCTGACCGTGGGCGAAATGAGCTTTCTTGTCGCCCACCATGAACTCCAGCGCGGCCGCGTCGTCGGGGTCTTCGCTCGGGTCGGCATACTCCAGGAGGACGGCGACCTGCGTGCCATCATGCAGGGCGCGCACGGAGAGATCTTTGACGGTCGCTTCCTGAATCCGGTTTTGCCAGTGGACTTGCGGTGACATGGGAAAGGTCGCCGGGGTTGCGCTACTCCAGACCGCCGCGTTCGGATCATCGACGGGAAGCGCGCCGGTGACCATCGGGGCCCGAACGGCCACACTTTCACCTTCCTGCGCCAGACCCGGAGTGGCTCCAGCCAGAATGAGAGCCGCCGCCATGGCCGCCCGTCCGCCCTGCACCCACCGCCTCATTTCATTCGCCCCATTCATACTGGCCTCGTTTTCGATTGACAGGCCGGCGCCGAGCTGCCGCCCGACCGCATTATTCCCATGTTCGCGGAGATTGATGGGCGCCGTCGTACTCGCCCAGGATGATCTTCCATATCCATTCGTCCGGCAGCTCCACTTCCCAACGCGGCATGGCTGACTTCCACGGCATGCCTTCGATGGGCAGGCCGACTCCGCCTTTCTTGATCCGCCAGAACAGGTAGCTCTCTTGAAGCATGGCGATCGTCGTGGGATCGGCGAAGTTGGCCGGGGGAGGGTTGAATCCACGCGCGGCCGGTCCCTTGCCGTCAAAGTTTCCACCGTGACAGGGGGAGCAGAAGGCCGCATAAAAACCCTTCCCCTGCATGATATTCTCCGGCGTTTTGGCGAAGGGATTCGACAGGCCCGTATACTCCCCTGGAGGAGCCGGGTGGATGGTTCGGTTTTCCGCCGGTGGCGCATCGCTCGTGGCGGTGCTCCCGTACGTCTGCCATCCGACCAGCAAGGGGAAGAGAATCAGCACGGCATACCGGAGCGCCTGGAGCCCGCCGATATTTTCTCCAGTCAGGAAGCGCTGAATCGGATCCCAGAAGGCGTCTTTCGATTCCCGGCTCAGGGTCGCATAAATAACGATCCCGGTGGTGGTCAACATCAAATAGAGGAAAATCAAACTGGACGGCAAGGGCGCCGATCCGGGAATGTTGGGCACGACGAACTTCAGCAGCAAATAGACGATGACGACTAAAATAACCGGCTTCAGCAGGGAGCCCCCCATACGTTCCTCCTCCTCAGTGCGCTTGTGCCACAGCCACAGGGCCGGCCTCGGCGGCCTTCACCGGAGCAGCGGGTGCCTGTCCAGGCACTTCGAGTTCAGACGGATTCACCGAAATCGGCTCTCCGCTCATCTGCTGGAGAAATGCGATGACGGAGAGGATTTCGTTCTTGGACAGGCCGATGGGATTCTTATTGATATACGGCATGCGCGCCGGATATTCCTTCGGCATGCCCTCATGACGGTAGTCGAGATAGATATAGGCCTGGGGCTGGGTCAGACTTTCGAAGAGGAACTCGCGACTCAGCTTGGCTCCGATGCCCTTCAAATCCGGGCAGCGCGCGGACTCGCTGGGGCCGATGGAATGACACAACGCGCATTGCCCCTTGCTGAAAAAAATCTTTTGCCCGATCGCGGCCATATCGGCCGGCGTCTTGACCGTCGCAATGTCGAAATTTTCCTCGGCCGGCGGCAAAGACGCCATCTGCGGAACGGCCAGGGCGACCAGCGAAAACAGACCCAGCACGATGGCCACGAAGCCGATCACGCGCGCAAACTGTGCCCGGACAAATAAGAGAATAATGATACCGCTACCGACGACCGAGAGACCGATCAACTGCAACTTAACGACTTCACTCATAGGACTCCTCTGAGCTAGAAGGTCGCGTTAGCTCTGCTTGTCCAATGCCTGCGATCCCCCGGCCAGGGCGGGAATCGCGCCTGGTGCCAGATCGCCCTTCGGAGTTCCGCTTGGGACCGCCTTGGCCTTGTCACCCATCGTCGCAACCCAGAAAATAAAGGCCACCAGCATGCAGAAACAGAAGGTGTTCAATGCCATAAAGGCCGCCGCATAACCAAGAGCGGGCGAAAACGCATATTCCGAGGAGTCCCGCATGACGCCGTACACGTGCCAATGGACCCGGGACGAGGAGCGCGCGTAGCCCATCAAGGTCATCAGCAAAATGACCATGATCGCGTTCAACACCAGCGCATAGCCCGCGCGCGGAGGCATGCGGCCCCAGACCATTTCCGTCGTCGTTCGGGCGCTTTTCAGGAGCAGCGCCGTGAGCGGCGTGATCGTCAACATGACGAAGAGGACGATCCCGACTTGCGAGGTGGAAAAGTAATTGATGCGCACGATGGCCGGAACGAAATAGCCCCAGACACCCAGGACGACCACGACGATCCCGGCGATAATCAGGACGGCACCCATGACTGCCCGGGCCAGCTTCGCCCAGGTCGCCGTCTCTTCCTTCCCAGCCCGCCAGTACATGATGAAACTCATAAAGGTGACGAGAATCATCAAGTTGGACACCGTCATCTTGGCCGACATAACGCCGAAGACACCGAGCAGCGGATGGTGCGTGCCTCCCATCTTGCGCGCCTCTTCCAGACTGGCCACCAGGGAGTGCGGCGTCATCCAAACTCCGAGACAGAGGAGGAGAATCACGAGCATCGCCAGGATCGGTTTGCGGTACTTTAGCTCCGATCCGGGTATGCGATAGGTAATTCCGAGCCAGAAATAATAGTTGGAGCCTAAGAACAGCACACCGATGAGCATGGCCTGGAGAATGAAGAGCCAGGACAGAAAGCCGCCCATGAGGGTGATGCCCATCTGCTGGTTGTACTGGTAAATCTCCCGCATGAGCCAATAGCCGGCGAAGGGCAGAGGAAGCAGCCCGAACACGCCGATGAAATTACCGACATAGCCCATCCAATCGTAATGATCCCGATCTTCCGCGGTCTTGGCGGACAGGTAGCGGATGCCCGCATAGGCCCCGCAGATGTATCCGCCCAACACCACGTTGGCGATCAGGCGGTGGATGTTGACGGGCCACCAGGTGGGGTTCCAGGTCGCGGCCCAAGCCCGCGCCAAATCCGATCCTTCGGCGATGACCACCGGGCTTGCCTGGAAGGTCGCCCAGGAGTTCGGCACGATCATGATGAAGAAAGCAAAGACGTTCAGCATGAAGCCCAGGAAAATATGGAACGTCTTCTTGCCGCCGTCCTGCATCGCGTCCCAGCCGTACCAGTAGAGGTACAGGGTGGCGGTCTCCACTAAGAACAGCATGCAATAGACGAGAAAGGACGGGAAAAAAATATCGGATAAATAGGCCATCAGCTTCGGATAAAAGCCGATGAGCAGGAAAAGCAGGATGCCGCCGAAGAGTGCGGTGGTTGCGTAGGAGGAGGTCAACAGCTTGGTGAACTCTTTGGCGAGCTTGTCATAACGCTTTTCGCCGGTCTTCCAGGCCACCACCTCGCACAGCCAGGCAAAGATCGGCACACCCAGCACGAATCCGGCGAGCAGTAAATGCAGCTGCGCGATAATCCAGACCAGGTTGCGACTCCCGATGCCCGGGATGTCACGATAGGCCCGCGCGGCCCCTCCGCCGGTTGAATCATCCGCCAGACCCAGCGCAGGAAGGCTCAATAGACCAGCCACCGCCAGCAGGCCCGCGACGGCAGCAGGAGAAACGCCGACCCGTCGCAAAAGGCCATGAATCATTCCACCCGGGTGCGTCATGGATCTCACCTCTTCGTTGCCCAGTCTAGCAAGATGTTGAATGCACTCACTGGCCTTGTCCGATAGCTTGGCGGCGTCCACCGGTTAAGGCTTCCCCGTCAGCGGCCCCTTTTCGCCGTCCTTCACGGCCGGTTTCGATTTGCCGGCCTTGCCCTTATCCTTACCGACCTCTTCCTCGGCCTTCTGCTTTTCGATCGCCTCGACCTGTGCAGCGAGCTGCGTAATGATCCGCTCGCTCTTCGTCAAGGCCTCGACCGGCTTGTAGGGCGGTTGAGCTTTGACTTCCGGCTTTTTGCAGCACTCATGCGGATGCGGCGTGCTCTCCGGCAGCGCCACCCAGAACAGCACCGACAGCACGACGCCGGCTGCCGTGAGCGCCGTCAACATGAGCCCCTGGTCCGCGGGCACTCGCATCAGATCCCAGCGGGCCACAATGCGCTCGTAGCCCTCTGCCACCGGCCGGGCTTCTTGAGCTTGGGTTCGCACGAGGCGACCGATCAGCCACACCCCGAGCAGAAGGAGCGCGATCAAGACGGCGGAGGCCACGCTGCCCCACAACGTCAGTTCGATGCTGATTTTTTCTGCGACGGGAACGGCTTTGAGGAGGTCGGTTTCAAATAAGGCATGGCTGACCGAAATGGCGGTTTCTGTGACAGTGCTGACGACGAACCAGAGGATGGGGAGATAGAGAGCCCCGACGACCGCGCTCTTCCACCACAGCGAGAGCCCGATTCCGTCGGGCGGTTCCAGCTTTAGACGGTCGAGAAACACGGTTTTTGCGACCACGCCGAAGGCCCAGATATCGATCGGGATACAGAGCAGAAAGAGGAGCGCCAGTCCGGCTCCTTCCCCGAAATGGGACTCGAACGCCATGGTGATAATAGGAGCGGCAAATACCGTCACGGGGCTCGCCAGGATCATCAAAAACCCTAAGCCGATCCGCGTTTCGAAATGGATCATGCCGAAGGCGAGGAAGACTAGCGCAAAGGCCAGCTTGAGCGGAAAGCCGGTCCAAAACGTGGACCACAAGACGGTAAGGCCGAGCTTTAAAGGAGCGAGCGATTGGCGATCTGTCATAGTTCCACTGGCGGCCAGGTCGGCCGGGCCTTAATCCAAAAACTCTCGGTTAATAATGGCGGAGACCGTAAAGATGAGGATAGCCGTCATCACCACGATCCAGCCGATCAAGGCGATGGGACGCTTGAAAATATTCCGCTCAGGATCGCGATCGATGAAGGGCAGCGCGGCCAGCAAGGCCATAAAGGCCCCGGGAAGCGCAATCGCCCCCAGGAACTGACCGAACTCTCCGGAAAACATCTTGAGTCGCAGCAGCTGGAACAAGAATAGGAAATACCACTCCGGCTCCGGATGGTAGTCGCCTGGATCAGGTGTCGCCTCCTCCAGCAGCACCACCGGCTCCCAGAAGGCCAAGGCGCAGATGGTCAAAAAGACAGTGACCATCCCGACAATGTCTTTCCAGATCTGGCGGGGGAAAAAGTAGTCCGTCTTGGCCTTGAGCTCTTCCGGCGTGCCGCGGAAAGGTCCGGCCGGACCCGCCGTCCTGAACAAGAAGAGATGCAACCCGGCCAGGCCCATCAAGGCCGCGGGCAGGATCATGACATGGATGACGAAAAAACGGCTCAAAGTCATCTGGCCTGGTGTGGCCCCGCCTTTCAGGAAGCGAGCCATAAAATCACCCAGCAGCGGCGTCTTATCCATGATTTCCACGCCTACGGTCGTGGCCCAGTAGGCGCGCTGATCCCAGGGGAGGAGGTAGCCGGTGAACCCGAAGCCCATCACGATACCGAAGAGGGCAAGCCCCACCAGCCAAATCAGCTCGCGGGGACTCTTGTAAGCGCCCCAGAGAAAGACTTGCGACATGTGGGCGAAGACGCACACCACCATCGCGGTCGATCCCCAAAAATGGTAACTCAGCAGGAACCATCCGTAGTCGACCTCATGCAGGATGTATTGCGTGCTCGCATAGGCATGATCGGCGGTGGGCACGTAATAGAACATCAGGAGAATGCCGGTGACGGCCTGCATGATGAAGATGAACAGCAGGACCGACCCGAAGATGTACGCCCAGCGCGATCCCCCGGGGACCGGCTCGTTGAGCATTTTCGCCTGGATCGTCTTGAGCCCCACACGCTCGTCGACGAAGGCAATGACTTTTTCGAGGACGGTCGGTTCTGTACTGGTGGAGGGAGCCTGTTGCATAATGATCAGACAATCCTGATTTGCGTTTTGGTGCCTGCCTTGAATTCCATATCGATGATTTCAACATCCCCGGCTGCTGTCACCCTGATGGGCAGGGCGTCCAGCGGGCGTGGCGCCGGCCCATCGAGGACTTTCCCGGCCGCATCGTAAATACTGAGGTGGCAGGGACAGAGAAAGACCTGCCCGAGCACCTTGTGCTGCCGCCATTTGTAGCCGCAACCCAGGTGCGGACACTTCCCCGAGAAGGCTACATACGGCATATCCTTCTTATTCGTCCACACCGCCTTGCCAGCGGCATCACGAAACTCCATGTCCTTACCCTGGTAGACCTGGTTCAGTACGGCCGGTGTCGCCTTGAGAAGCCACACATTCTTTTCAATTTCGGCTTCTGGCATATAGGCTTCTTTGACGCTACGCTTGTATTTGAATTGCACGCCGATATCGTCCTGCTTGATCTTGCTCACATTGCCGATCTTGAGCCAACCGTTGTCGAACGGGGAGTACATCGGCTTCATCAAATACCGCAAGACGGGAAAGGCGATGGGCAATCCGATGAGGAACCCGATGACGTGGGTTAGGTTCATGAAGAAGGTGCGCCGCTTGACGTTTTTTTCGAGCTCGGGGAACGGCACGAGCACTTCTCCGGGCGTGACGTGAATTTTCTCTTCCAGATGAGAGATTTCCACTTCATGGGTGGTGACGTAATCCTCGCGCTTGAACAGGGGAAGCGCGGCGATTTCCCCTGATAACGCTTGCAACTGCACGGCGTCGTCCGTGACGGACAGGGCCTGAGCCATGGCCACCTGCCGCTCCCCCTGACCGTTCAAAGACACGACGATATGGCTGATCTCATGTGTCAAAGGATCGACAATCACCTTCGCCACTTCACCGATTTCGCGGTCCTTGCAGAGGACCTTGGATTTCAACTTAGGCTGCATCATTATTTCATCTTGATGGGTTTGGGGGTGTTCACCGACGCATCTTTAAAGGTGGCGAGCCATGTGGCCAACGCCTTGACTTCTCCCGGTTCCATCAGGTCTTTATACTTGTCGGGCATTTTCCCTTTTTCAAACTCCTTCTCGAACCCTTCGGCCTTGTAAGACTTGGGGTCCAGAATCTTTGTGGCGATTTCGTCGGCGGTCAGGAGCGTGCCGATGTTGTCGAGTTCCGGACCACGCTTTTTACCGCCCTCGCCTTTCAACTTATGGCAGTTGTAACACTCTTGCAGTTGCCATTGATCTTCGCCAAGCTTGAGGAAGTCACCGCCGGCGGCTGCCGTCGTGGCCGGGGGAGCGCCCGCGCCGCCGGCCGCTTGTGCTGCGGGGGCCTGATCGCCCCCCAGGGCCTTGATACGCTCGGCCAGCGCCTTCGCCTGCTCGTCGAGCGCCTTGGCGCGCGCGATCAACTCCTCGGCCTTGCCATGCTCGGTGGCCTTGCGTTTCGGCGCCAGAATTTTTTCGATCTTGCCCTTTTCATCTTCCGGGTCGTACTGAGGCCAGAGCGACGCCCCGGCGATATAGACGGTGCAGAGGACCGCATAAAACACCACCAGCGCGCTCACCGCCTTGAATCCACCCATGGGCTTCATGCTGGGCGCATCGAGAATAATGAACACTGCGGTGCCGAGCATCGCGTAGGCGAAAAACATTGCCTGAAAGACGAACGGGAATTCAAGCGCCCGTGTCGCTCCGAACAGCACGCCGCCCACGATCAGGCCAACCACCAACTTCTTGATCACGTTGCCCATACAGATCCTCTTTTCCTTAAGAAGTCGTTCCTGCCCTGTTACTTGGCCCCCGCGGCTGCCGGACTTCCCTCCGGTGCATGCCCCTTGGCCTCCGACGGCCGGAGCGTCACGAAGATGGCAAAACTGACGACCGCATAAAACACGACGGTGATCGCCGTGATCCACCAGGCTGAATAAGCGAGCGTCGGCGTGAACGACTCTGCCGTGAAATCAGGCAGAAGATTGTAGGTATGAAAGTACTTCCGCAGCAAGGAGCGGACGGCACCCATGAGCCCCATCGTCCAGATTGCGCTGAACGCCAGGAAGATCAGAACGAACTGGGAGGCGAAATCAATCTTCCCCCACACAATGGTTCCCTGGCTGATGGCACGGTTATAGAGGACGTAGTTCACGACGGTGACGAAGACCAGGGTGAACGCCGCTGAATTCTTGGCCGGCATGAGTGCCAGGAAGTTCCATTCCGACGGCAGCTCCAACTCAGCGACCAGCTTGGCCCCGGTCGGGACGAATCCGTGCGGGGTCAACCAGATGGCATCGCCCACCACCACCATCAAAAAGCCAATCTTGATGACGGTGCGGGCAGAAACCGTGAACGGAATAAACCGGCCCAGGATGACTGGAGCCAACAACAAGGGCAGCAAGTATCCCAGCGATCGGGGATCAGGAACCGGAAAATCGGTCAGGACTTTCGTCATGACGAGCGGCAATGCGATCATGATGATCGGAGCCAGGACCGTCATGCGGACCTTCTCGACCCCTTCGATGCGTTTCATGCTGAGCCAGATATAGTAGTTACTGGCCAGGAAGATAAGCCCCACCATGGCCCCCTGCATCTCGAAAAACATCGAGAGCTGGTCTGCCATCATATAGGGACAGATCGACGCGTCGTAGTCGCACAACTCGTAGGCCAGGAGGTAACCCATGAACGGAAGGAACAGCAGGGCCCCGACGCCGATCATGTTGCCGACAAAACCCATCCAATCATAGTAGGCCCGTTCTTCATCTTTCTTGGCCGCCATATACATGTAGGCTGCGATCAATCCGGCGACAAAGCCGCCGAAGGTCACGTTCCCCACCAGCCGGTGCAAATTGAGAGGCATCCAGCTGTAATTGAAGATCTTGTCCCACAAGCTGGCCGTCGCCAGAAATTCGGCCGGAGACACGCCCTCAGCTTTCACGGGCGTGTTCATGAAGGAGGTCGGCCCGTCGATGACGAACAAGGTGATGCTTCCAATCAGATTGAGGAGCACACCCAAGGCGATATGCCGGGCCTTCTTATTTCCCTTCCACGCGTCCCACGTATAGAAATAGAGATAGAGGACGATCGTCTCGCCGATAAACAACAGCGGATAGACCACCGCGAAGACGAGAAAGAAATGATTAATGAGCCAGGTCGTGAACTGGGGATACGTGGCGAGGAGCACGAAGATGAAGAGGCCGCCGGTCAAGGCGGTCATACTATAGAGAATGACCGTGACTTTGGTGACTTCTTTTGCCAGCCTGTCGTAACGCGGATCCTGCTTGCGATACCCCAGCCATTCCGAGATCACGACGAAAATCGGAGCGCCTAAGATAAAGCCGGCGAATAAAATATGAAGCTGAGCGACGATCCATACGGCAGTCCGGTTCCCCGTGTAGGGGAATTCGACGGGAGGCGCGCTTGGCGCCTGCGCGTAAGCCACGCCGCCGAAGACCGCCAGAAGCGCAAACAAAGCCAGGATACTGCGCTGCCAGGTTTTCATGATGTCTCGCCGCTCCTCCTCACTAAAATGATAATCGACTACTTGGCCGCCGGTGCTTCAGCGGTCGCGGGCGAGGCAGCCACGCTGGCTGCGTCGACCCACGCTTTTTTGCCCTCATCCCAACCCTTGCCGGCCAGCCCGAAGCTCCGCTCAAACAGCACGAGCTTCCAGCGATCCTCATCGGAGAGCTTGCTCTTCCAGGCTTTCATCTTGGTGTTCGGCACTCCTTCGGAGATACGCCAGAACCAGACGGAATCTGAGTACAGCTTCATCCGATCGCTCACCCGGAAATCACGGGCACCCGCCTTGACCGGCTTCCCGTCTTTGCCGTGACAGCTGGCGCAGTTGACGTCAGGATTTGTTTCGCCGATGAACAGCTTCCGCCCCTCTTCCATCTTCTCCGCATCCGCCCACCAGCCGGCAGGCATGTGTTTGTCGGCATATTCAGCCGGGGCCGGGGGCGGAGGAACCACCGGCCCTTCGCTTTCACCGCCACCGCAGGCCACCAAGACCCAGCCCATGCTCATGACCCCGAGCCCAAGCACCAGATGCTGAAGAGTCGTCCGCTTCATATCATTCTTCTCCCGTCCTTAGTTAAATCCGTCCAAACCCAAACCCGAGACGATGCTTCCAC
>CBDIWQ010000305.1:0-10332 GCA_965285965.1 uncultured bacterium
CCCCGCCGAAATTACTCTTACATGACACCTGCTTGTCCGACACCGTGTCGATCAAGACGATTCGCACGGGTGCGGTCCTTTTGTTGACCCACCGGACTTCATCCCCCGGATTCACCACGATGTCGCCTGACGCCAGGCTATCACCAATGATGACATCTTTAACGTCACCGGTCCTCGTCACCGTGGGCATGCCCTGGCAGCCCATCACCAACAGTAAGGCCGCACCTAGATATCGCATCGGATTCATAGAATACCTCCATGTTACAGTTCTCACAGCTGATCGGCCCTGGGTCTAACTTGAAATCCCAACATTCGTCATGAATCGGCGGAGTCGATCGCGCGTTATTCATCATTCTAAGTCTTCCAAGAAGAGGAACCTGATCAATACAGCTCATATAGTGGATATGAGGTCAGTCTGAGGAGCGTTCCGAGCGACGGACACTTGGATGAAGGTCGCCAGTCTGTTTCTCGACCTTGTCTGGACTGCGATCGAAAGGGCTCATGTAAATGCAAGCCAGCCGCCCATTTCATCAGCGGTTCAGATCGAATCTCTTGGGAGGAGCCTGCCGCCGGTATCCGCCTGCTCAGGTCCGAAAATGGCCAGAACTTGGCTGCCGGATAGTGCATAGTAGCGACCATGAACCAGCTCGACCCGGCTATCTGCTATCGCGCGCTTCAAACGCGCGATTCGCGTTTTGACGGACGCCTGTTCGTCGGCGTCACCTCCACCGGGATCTACTGCCGTCCGATCTGTCCGGCACGGACGCCCGGCCGGGAGCATTGCCGATTCTTTGCTGCCGCCGCTGCCGCCCAGGAAGCCGGCTTTCGAGCCTGCCTTCGCTGCCGGCCGGACATCTCGCCCGAACTGGCCTGTTCGCGCGGCACATCGAATAGCGTCTCCCGGGCCCTGGCACTGATCGCCGAGGGATTTCTGGATCGGGAGGACGGGACGGTCGAGGCCCTTGCGACCCGGGTGGGCATGGGCGCGCGCCAATTGCGCCGGCTCTTCGACCGGCACCTCGGCGCGTCGCCCGTTGCAGTCGCGCAGACGAGACGCGTGCTGTTCGCCAAACAGTTGATTCACGATACCCGGCTCTCGATGGCAGAGATCGCCATGGCATCCGGGTTCGGGAGCCTGCGCCGATTCAACGAGAGCTTCCGCACCCTGTACCACAGACCGCCCGGCGACTTGCGCCGTCGCAACACCCCTTCCGCACCGGATTCCCCCGCCGTGGCGCCCGTCCTCTTGCAGGTGTCCTATCGGCCGACCTACGACTGGGACGCGATGCTGGCCTATCTGAACGCGCGCGCCCTCGACGGCATGGAATGCGTCGAGCACGGGATCTATCGGCGCACCGTCTCACATGAGGAAGGACAGGGCACGGTCGCGGTCGCGCACGCGCCGAACCGCCGCGCGCTCCTGGCGACCATTCGATTCCCATCCGTGCGCACGCTGCACACCATCGTCACACGTGTCCGTCACATGTTCGATTGCAGCGCCGACGTCGGCGCCATTACCGCTCATTTGGCCAAGGACCGGACGCTCGCCCCGTTAATTGCCTCACGGCCGGGCCTGCGCGCCCCGGGATGCTGGGGTGGATTTGAATTGGCCGTCCGCGCCGTCCTGGGGCAACAAGTCACCGTCGAAGCCGCGCGCCAGCTGGGAAGCAGGCTTGTCCTTCTGTGCGGAGATCCGGTTGGCCGTGCCGAAGATCCGCGCCTGGCCCGAACCTTTCCGTCTCCACAGGCTGTGGCCATGGCCGATCTCAGCCGTATCGGCATGCCCCGGTCGCGAAGGGCCACCTTGCAGGCGCTGGCCCGGGCGGCCGCCTTGAATCCACGGCTCTTCGACCCGCTCGGCTCGATCGAAGACACCCTTGCGCAGCTGCGCGCGATCCGCGGCATCGGACCATGGACCGCTCAATACATCGCCCTGCGGGCCCTGCGGGACCCGGATGCGTTCCCGGCGACGGATCTCGGCATCCTGCGAGGCGCGGCCAGTCTGGTTGGAGTCGTACCCACCGCGCCCGAACTGATCCGGCGTGCGGAAGCCTGGCGACCCTGGCGCGCCTATGCCGCACAATACTTATGGACCGTCGATCGCCCTACATGCCATACACCCACAGAGGTTCGTCATGCCGAATGAGCTGCGCTTTCTGACCGATACACTTGCGACTCCGATTGGAAAGATGGTGCTGATCTGCGATGAAGCGGGCCGCCTGCGAGCAGCAGATTGGACGGATTATGCCGAACGCATGCGCCGTCTGCTCGTGCGTCATTACGGCACACAGCATGGCACACCGGCTCCGGCTGACAACCCGTTCGGCCTCGTCTCGGCCCTCGCCGCGTATTTTGATGGAGATCTTCGCGCGATTGACGGCCTCCCTGTCGCCACGGGAGGCACGGCCTTCCAGAAGAGCGTCTGGCAGATGCTGCGCTCCATCCCGGCGGGACAGACCATCAGCTACAGCGAACTCGCCATGCGACTGGGAAAGCCGACGGCCATCCGGGCCGTCGGACTTGCCAACGGAGCCAATCCGATCGCCATCATCGTTCCCTGTCATCGCGTGATCGGCGCCAACGGGTCCCTCACCGGCTACGGCGGTGGACTGGACCGGAAACATTGGCTGCTCAAGCACGAAAAGGCGTCGGTCGCCGCAGCTCGGAGAAGCGATGAACGCGTTTCGGCGACTGACGCCGCCCGAATGCCGTTTGCGTTGGACATGGAACAGCGCGTCACCTAGCGGGTACGAAATCGGAACAACTCACGACCGACGGGTAATCATAGACAGGAAAACTTCTGACCTCCCCCACGATCGGCCTGGCCCAATGAGAACTGTTTCAGTGGACTATTCCGGCGCCAGCGGTATCTCAATCACAAGCCCGCCCATTACGTCCTTCAACTTGAAATCTTTCTTGGAACTTTTGGGATGCGCATTGTGGCAGGCGACGCAGACCTGAATAACGGCATAATCGGCGTAGATGGCTTGGAAGTACGTCTGCTTCCCATCCTTCACGGTCGCCGTTGCCGATCGTTCCGGCTGCTGGAGCACCGCTTCCAGGCCTTTTTTCTCTGATTCATTCCGTGGACTGTTCTCCGGATTAATCGGCCACAGGCTGATAAGCCGGTAGCGCACTTTCGAGCCGGTCGTTGTTCCGAGCTCACCCGACTCCCTGAGGAACTGAGCCGGGAGGGGCAGCATGTTTCTCTGCGCACGCCAGTCCTCAGCCGCATGGGCTGTCCCGCTTTTCTGCAATCGATCCACCACATGCATCGTGTAGAAGGTCCGGTCTGCTTCGATAACCGCGTGAAGATAGTCCGTGACGGTTTGGGGCGGAATGCCCGGCTGATCGGACGCGTTTGAGCGGGTGGTCAGTAACGGGCTGAGCAACAGCATGATGCATGCGGCGAGGACCCTATCTTTCATGATGCGCCTCCTTGTGGACCAGCCGGCAGCCTACCCTTAGCATAGCGCCTATCACTTAAGAGACATACTAGCGCACTCCCGCATTGCTGAGACGGGGAACAGGGACGAACGGATGGGTAATTTTATCAGCCGCACTTGCCTCGTCAGGAGGGAGATCCGATGAACAGATACGCCGCATATGATGCTGCGGCCAGCCCCTGTAGGGATACGAACCCTGTTGTGGTGACCATGCCAACCTATGATATGGCGCCCGCATTGACTTCCAGCTCACCCAGGATTTCCATCCAAATCGGTCAGCAGAAAAAAGAAATGAGGGCCCTCCGAAGACGAGAGAGATTTGAGCGGCTGGCAGGAAGATCCAATCGAGCTCCGAAGCCTCTCGCGCTCGCGCCTGACGGTAACTTCCCGAATCTTTACGCTCTATTTACCGGTCATTCATGCAACAAGGTCTGCCTTGTGCTACACAAGGGGCAGAAAAGTGAAACGGCAAGAATGACCATCATCTGTTCGTGGTGTCGACTGGAAGGATGCAGCGGCATCGTGGGGGAAAAGGCCCCGCTGGAAGATCCTCGTGAAACACACGGCATCTGCGTCAGACATTACCGTGCCGTTCAAGCCAGATGGAATAGGGACTACCGGACTCAGGATTAATCCCGTCGGCTGCGCGTCTCTTCCTCCGGCTCCATAAAATGTCTTATTCACGGGTGAGGCCTTGAGCCGGTCACACCGTATGAGTTGCGTCCCAAGCGATTTGGTCCACTGTGTAGGTACTTGCTCCGAACCCCTCACAAGGAACGCTGTTGATGGCTGACTCACCAGACACTTCCCAGCCCGCGACCCTCACACAATGGTGCCGCGACCTCATCCGAATGCTGTCGTATGAAGACATCCTGGCATGTACGATCTATGTGCCGCCCATGCTCTTCATGGTGGGCCCGGCGGCGATTGTCGCCAATACCCCCCCGATGAATCTCGTGCTCAATGCCCTCCTCGGCTTTGCTCTCAGCGGGACGCTCCACCGCATAGGGCATCGATTGCTGACGGCCTTGCCGAACGAACCGCAGCCCATCTATCTCTCTCGATCTAGAAGCCTGCCTGTGCGCCTGACCCGGACGCAATTCCTGTGGCTGATGGAAATCCTCGTCGCGGCCGCCGTGTTCAGCGGGATCGTGGGGAAGCGAGCTTTTTGGGCCGGCGGGGCCGATGGGCTCCTGACCGGTGTCATCTGCGTCACGGTGGGGCTCGGCCTGTATTTTCTCCCCGTCTATTTGGGGCGGCTCTGGATCCTGCGCTACTACCCGGCCATGCCGCTGTCCGGTCCGACAGAAGAAGTGGTGAGCCGGTCTCTTCCCTAGACCTTCAGCCGGCAGCAACCGGCCGCCTCTCGCGCTTCCTTCACACTCAGTGAGTTGTCAGCGGTCTTCCCTCTGTGGTTTCATCATTGATGCGACCACGTCGACGGAACACCACGCCTAGGATCTTCCCATAGGAGGGAACCATGTTCGGTCCAATAACCGTGCCATTCGGAGCCAAGATGCTGTTCAACACGGTCAAACTGAAACCCGGCGTCACCTTCGATGACGTGGAGCTCGCCGTTGGAGAGATGTGCATGGTGGTCAAACAGACCTATGGCGGCGACAAAGGCGGCTTCGTGGCCGGACAAGTCTTCAAGTTCTCCGGCTTGGTGTCCGACGCGGGATCCCTCACGGAAAACATGGCAGCAGACGCTCATTACGTCATCGTCACCTATTGGACTTCGTTCGAAGCACATGAGAAATCCCACGCCGACGACATCTTCAATGCGAAATTCTCCGCGTTGCTGAGCATGTGTTCGGAAACCAAGGAACTGGGCTATGACCTCCTGTGGCAGGGTGCCGCTTAAGGAAACAGATCGATCACCCTCCGCGCTCAGCCGGCTCCTGGGTCCTCACCCACATGCGGAGCGGTCTTGAGGCGGGAGACATTCGGACATTCGGGATGCACTCATTCGATCACGCTGAATTCAAAGCGGGAGCCCGTGAGAGCCGCCAACAGTTCCGACGCATGGTCGCGCCCGCGGGTTTCCATCGTGACATCGATTGCGGCCTCGTTCAGGCTGACACCATAGTGGGCCCGGTTATACGAAGTCTCCACGATATTGGCCCTTGCCTTGGCGATGACCGACGTCAGTCCTTCCAAGGAGCCGGGATAGTCCGGCAGGCGCACGCGCAGGCGCAGGCGTCTCCCGTCGCGCACCATACCGCGCTCGATGATGCGGGCCAGCAAATTGACATCCAGGTTGCCGCCGGACACCAACACCGCGATATTCTTTCCGGAATGTCCCGTCTTACCTTGCAGCACAGCGGCCAGGGCGACGGCACCGGCCCCTTCGGCCACGGTTTTCTCTCCTTCCAGTAACGTCAAGATCGCCGCCGCAATCTCGTCTTCCTCGACCGTCACGATCCGATCCACATAGGTCCGCACCAACGGCAGCGTACGCGTTCCTGCCTTTCGAACGGCGATCCCATCCGCCAACGTCGGGCATGCGGGGAGATCAATGGGCCGCTCGTTGCGGAGCGCGGCGGTCATCGACGGCAATCGTGTCGTTTGAACGCCGATGATCTCCACCCGGGCATGTTGCTCCTTGACCGCGCAGCCGATGCCCCCGATGAGTCCTCCTCCTCCGACGGGCACCACAATCACATCCAGGGCCGCGTTCTGCCGCAGGAGTTCCAACCCGATGCTCCCTTGCCCCGCGATCACCTCGTCGTCATCGAACGGATGGATAAACGTGGCCTTTCTCTGCAGGCTATGTTCGACTGCCGCATGGCAGGCTTCATCATAGTCGTCACCGTGCAGGACGACGTCTGCGCCGTGGGCGCGAGTGGCGGACAGTTTCACCAGCGGTGTCGAGCGGGGCATCCAAATCTGGGCCGGAATCCCCCGCTGCGCCGCGTGATACGCCACTCCCTGCGCATGGTTGCCCGCGGATGCCGCGACGACTCCCTGCCGCCGTTCGTCCTCAGTCATCGTAAGAATGCGGTTGAGGGCGCCCCGTTCCTTGAACGACCCTGTCATTTGCAGATTTTCGAGCTTCAGGAGAATCGTATTGCCGGTGAGTCTGGACAGCGTTCTCGAGTGCACCAGCGGAGATTCATAGATCGATGGCCCGATGCGGGTGGCGGCTGCCTCGATCGATTGCAAATTGACCATGCCCGGTTCTCCTTTCAAAGCGATTGCTGGCCCGCACGCAACAAAAAGCCCCTGACGGACTCGAATCCGCCAGGGGCCGTTGCTGCGTGAATGATGGTGGCTGCAGGCAGGCTTAGGCGGGGCCGGCGATGATGTTCGCCGCCGCCATGCTAATCCCGATGTTCCGCCGAATGGGTGTCATTGTTCCGCTGTCCGCCGCTGTTCAGTCTCTGCGTGGCGAAGGTATAGCATGAGCCGGCATGCCGATCAAGGCGGCTCCGGCCTTGGCGGCACCGGCGCTGGGCAAGCCTGGTGTCGTTCTTCAATCACACTGGCAACAACCCCGGTAACCAGCTGGCGTCATTGGTAGACGGCCTGTCGGCCCACTTGCAGAGAGCATAACCGGAAGCGAGAATCGACAGAGCGGGCGGCGGAACTGGCTTTCACACGCGCGCCCGTCGGCGGGAAACAGTACACAGTCGTGGCCGCGAGAATTTCAATGGCCATCGAACTCAACCACACCATCGTGCCTGCCCGCGACAAGGTCGCGTCGGCGAAGTTCTTCGCGCGGATCTTCGGACTGCCGTTCGATGAACGCGCGGTCGGCTATTTTGCGCCCGTGCAAGTGAATGAGAGTCTCACGCTCGATTGTGATGACGATGCCAATCGCTTCAACGTCCATCATTACGCGTTTAAGGTGAGCGAAGCGGAATTCGACGCCATCTTCGGCCGCATCCAAGCCGAGGGCATTCCGTATGGATCCGAGCCTCATTCACGCGACGATATGAAGAATAATCGCCGCGGTGGCGGACGGGGGGTGTACTTCTGCGATCCCAACGGACATATCCTGGAGCTGCTCACCGTAGGCTGACACGGCTCATCGGATATCCCCGAGCACTGCGAGGAGGCATTGCTCGCCGCCGATTTTTGGTCCCTGCCCCGGACTACGCTTCGTTATAGAATTTTCGTGCCGAAGAGTATGGCGGCATCGGTTCGCGTACTGGTCGGAGCGGCTGCATAGAGCCGGCGGGTCGTAATATCAACATACCAAATGCCTGTCAGAGTGCTACCGGCAAAGAAGCAGGGCGCTCCTCCAAAGGCGATGCTGAGGTCGAAGATGTTCCCTCGGGTTCGCGGCGTTGTCCTCCCGGTAAATTGACAGCCGTTTTGCTCGGTCCCGGTATAGGTCCCATCGGCGAGGACGGTGATCGTCGCCGGCTGCGCACCTCCGGCCCGGCCGGCTTGCACCTGGTAGACCCCGGCCAGGCCGGCCAGGATCGGCGTCGTATCGTACGCGGGGTTGTACGAACTGGTGAAGGGCAGCGTCCCGCCTCCTGCATAGACGACAGAACCATTCAGGAATTGGCGCGCTCCATAGGTGCCGGATATCGTCGCATCCAGCACATTCCCTCCAATGGCGTAGTCTTTGGTGTTGGTCGAATTGAAGGTTCCGGTGCTTGCACTGCCGGTGCCTTGTATGACGCCGCCGATTTGGCTTTGATTGCCCACGGCTGAATAGAACAGATAGTAGGTGCCGTCCTCGAGCACGGGAACGGTCACGGTGCGATTGGTGCTGGTGGCGCCGGACCAGAGCCCTTCGGCGGAACCGGCCGACGGAGTTACCGGGATGGGCTCTCCACAACCGCCGGCGTTCAAGAAGAGCGCAAGGCCGAGTATGCAGACAATAGACTGATTCATGGCCGTGATGATTGTAGGCCTCTCCTTCACCAGAAGCTATGCCGGTTGGTGGTGCATCATTGGGACGCTTCTTCGTCTCTCTCATTCGAATGCCATGCTGCCGATCAGGCGACAGCCGAAGGCTGGGCCGTACCCGTCCCGGAAGCCGCCTGACCCGCCTCGCGAAACCCGGGCAGCCATCTCACCAGCGCCGCATTCAGGATGATCGTGATCAAAGAGGCGGCCAGCGTCGCATTGTACACCTCGTCGCCGATATGCCCGACGGTCCGGGCGGCTTGCACCAGCACGAACGAAAACTCGCCGATCTGCGTGAGGCCGACGCCCACGAAGAAGGCCGTCTTCGCCGGATACCCGAATGCACGGACGACCACCGTCCAGATCGCCAGCTTCCCGAAGGTGATGAGCGCCAGCATGGTGGCCAGGAGGGGAATATTCGCCAGCACGGTAGCCGGATTAATCAGGACCCCGAGGGTGACAAAAAACAAGGCCACGAAGACATCCCGCAGCGAGACCAGGCGCTGCAGCGTCTTGTGCCCGTATTCCGACTGGCTGATGATGACGCCGGCCATGAAGGCTCCGAGAGCCAGCGAGAGTCCGGCCATCTGCGTCAATGCGGCCGTCCCAAGCCCGATCGCCAGCGCCACGAGGAGGAACAATTCGCGGTTCTGCGTTTTGGTGACCCACCGGAGGATCACGGGAACGACCCGTGCCGCCAGATAGGCAAACGGCAGCAAGAACAATATCGCCTTCAGCAGGGCCTGTCCCAGCAGGAGAAACCGGCCCGGCTCCAAGGCTCCCAAGGCAGGCAGGAGCAGCGTCATGGCGATAACGGCCAGATCTTCAACCAGCGTGATCCCCAGCATGACACGCCCGTGGGCCGTGTGAAGGATGCCATAATCGACTAAGAGACGGGCGAGGACCATCGTGCTGGCCATGGAAATGGCTGCCCCGATGACGATGCTTTGGAGCGGGGGCCAGCCCATGGCACTGCCGAGCAGCACGGCCAGTCCGATGGAGAGCAGGATTCCCAAAGGCCCTCCGCCCAGGGCCACCCATTTGACATCCAACAGGTCCTTGAATGAAAACTCCAAGCCGATTGAGAACATGAGCAGCACCACACCGATTTCCGCAAACAGTTCGAACGTCGAAATGTCCGAAATGACCGGCCCCGGCGTGAACGGCCCGACAATGATGCCCCCGGCCACATATCCAAGGATAAGGGGCTGCCGGGCCATCCAGGCTAGTCCTCCCCCGATCACGGCGGCGGCAAAGACATAGGCGAGGTCTCGTATGAACAGCGTCTCAGTCGTCATCGGGTCGTTCCGGACTCGCGGCCGGTTCGGGCGAAGCCGGCCCGCGTAGCCGATGGCCACAACACGAGAAGCGGACTCGCCACGAAGATCGAAGAATAGGTGCCGATGACGACACCCAGCAACAACGCCAGAGCAAAATCATGCAGCGCCTCTCCGCCTGACACAGTGAGGGGAATTAGCACCAGCACGACGGTCAATGACACCACGACCGTCCGGCTGAGCACTTGATTCACCGCCTGGTCGATCACCTGCTCGAACTTCTCTTGACGCCGCTTTCTGAGGTGTTCTCTTATCCGGTCAAAGACGACCACGGTATCGGTCAGCGAATAGCCCGCCAGGGTGAGGAGCGCGGTGACCACGAGGAGAGTGATTTCCTTGTCCAGGAGATAAAAGATGCCCAGGACTGCCAGCACATCATGCAATGTGGCCAAGCCGGCCGCCACGCCGAACCGCAGGTCACGGGGAGAATGCGTTGAGCGCCCAGGACCGGAGCAAGCTGAACATCGAGGACTGCATCGTCCGCTTCGCGGAGCTGGCGGCGCACGAATCGCCCTACCACCCGCTCGACATGCAGCTCGCGCGCTACGACCGCAAGCGCTACTCGGTGATCGGCCGCCCGTCCGAGCAGGCGGGCGCGGTCGCGAACGGCCGGCAGGTCAAGGAATTCTCCGTCGTCTACATCAAGTGCGAGCCGGGCAAGTGCATCGGCGCGCACGGCCACG
>CBDIWQ010000306.1:0-9528 GCA_965285965.1 uncultured bacterium
ACTTTGCCGGCCACATGCACCACGTTGTCGTCCTCAAAGCAGCGCACCACATTGACGATCCCATCGGTCTCGCGAATGGTTGCCAGAAATTGGTTGCCCAGCCCTTCGCCTTTCGAGGCGCCGGCCACCAGTCCGGCGATGTCCACGAATTCGGTGGTGGCGTACTGCATCCGCTGCGGTTTGACGATGTCCGCCAGTGCCTGCATGCGGGAGTCCGGCACCTCGACGATGCCGATATTCGGCTCGATCGTGCAGAAGGGATAGTTCTCCGCCGCGATCCCGGACTTGGTGAGGGCATTGAAGAGGGTGGATTTGCCCACATTGGGCAGCCCGACGATTCCGCATTTCACACTCATGAGGCTTCCTTTAGAGTATTGGCTATGGTTCCAGGGCCGCGTTCGCTGCGCTTCGCGGCCCGGAGGGAAAGAAAAGGAGTCGGGCATTGTACGTGTTCAGAGGCGGCCGGGTCCACTCCTACGTGTGGCAGGGATGAGTGAAGATAGAGGCTCAAGGGAGGAACGGCCGTGACGCCTGCGGTCGACGATGCGTCCGCCATTCTCGTTGACTACTCTAAGACCTTTTGTATACTGCGAGCATTCCCCCCCCAGCGGATGGAAAACGACATGGCGAGAGAGTCCTGCGGATTTCGAGAATTGTTGTGCCGAGAGATTGTTTTCCAACAAGTGTCGCAACTTCCGTAGCAGCGCTGGTTGTGCTCGTGGCTGTCTGTGCCGGCGTGGCCCAGGCAGAGAACTTATTGACCAGCCGGGAATCTTCGTTGCGCGGAGCGACCGAGGGCCGGGGATTCGAATGGCGCGACAGCGCCCCGCCACCCAGAGAACCACTCTCAAGGTCCGGTTGCCCGAAGATCGCTGAAGAGGACCCCGAACTCCAAACGATTGAGCGTGTTTCAGGAGAAGAGAAAGGCCCGCGGATTGCCGAACCGATGGTGTTCGATTTGATTCGTCCACTGGGGGTTAGGCGAGGCGAAGGAGAGGTCAATGTGCTGGGGTTGGTGCCCTTACGTCAGAGGTCGCGACGTGTCGACGGCGTATCTGATCCATTAGGCATTGTGCGTCGGAGCGCAGATCGGCAGGGGATTGAGTGGGCCCCTGAAATTGAATATGCCGTCTGCGACGGCATCGCGGTGGAGTTTGAACTACCCATGGAAAATGCGCATCTTGAGGCGTATAAGGCAGCCGGCCAAGTGACCTTCGGCACCGCGTTCGATCATCGCTTCATTCACGGAGCTCAGACCATCGTGCAATATGATCGCCACCCAGACCTTTGGACCGCCACCGTACTTTATCTTGCCGGGTTTCGATTCGACGAGACCTGGAGCGTGTTCGGGATGTTCGGCAGTGAGCCGAGGTCATCGGAGATGTTGGAAGGAAAACCGTCGAAGTACTCGCGAATGTCACGCTCTTCGCGGATGTGACGAAACGAATCGTGGCCGGCATTGAAACGAACGTGGGTCAGACGATCGGCGGGAGCACGGAACTGTTGATCATGCCGCAGGTCCATTATGAAATCGACCGGCGGTGGATGATTCAGGTTGGCATCGGCACACGAGTGACCACCGGGTTTGTCCTGCCCGAAGCGGGCTTCCGGCTTATTCGGGAGTTTTGATCCTGGCGGTTCAAGCGCCTGGAGGGCGCCGATGATGCGGACTCGTGCCAACCATGCTCCGATGGTGGGGCTCAGTTCTTCTTCTGCTCCGGCTCCGTCCACAGCACCCGCCGGGGCGGCCAGCAAGGTATGCGCGGCCAGGGTTCTTTCGGGGTGTTCGCGCAGGAGCAGGAGTAGTTCCCGCCTTTCGGTTGCTCTGATGCAGGAGTTGACGGAGACCCGGCTTGTTGACGACGACAAATGCCATCATCGCGCCCGCAAGAAGGGCATAGATGAATTAGGAAAGAACGATGATTCCTATTGCGATCGTTCGGCCGGGGCCGCGCTCGCGGAGTAGCATGAAACGCATTTCATTGGATCAGCGAGAACACTTCTAAAAGCAGTCAAACGGTCGCCGCCGGTTCCGCAGCCTGTGTACGGTGTGCATTGGGGAAAATTCCCCATTGACACAGTACGGGCGGAAGAGTAATGCTGGCCATGGTCGCAGACTGAGTCCCCCCGGTTACTCCGAACCAAGGAGGAGGTGGAAATGGCTAGCCTGAGTCCACCGGACCACCAGGGCCCGCCGAGGTAGGGCGGGCTTCTCGTCAGTCACACTCGCCGCGGTCCCATCGGCTCACGCCTTCCCGCGTGAGGGACGCCCATCGATGAACCGTCATGGAGACCCGGGCCGGTGTGAGGAACACAAGCGCCTGGGAATTGAGCTATCGCCCCTGACGAGCCGCCGTTGCACCCGCACCTCGCGCGGGTTCTGTCATCGCACACATATAGACCAAAAAGTGCCGCTCGGCGTCCTAAGCGCCACATAACGGGCGACCACCGATTTCGGCCGGTCGCCCGTTGCGTTTTTGTGGGGCAGCCAGGTCGAGAATGGAGGGGATCATGCGGGTCTATGAAGTCATGTCAACGGGACTGGTCACCGCGTACCGGACGGATACCGTTCGGTCGGCGGTGGTCAAGATGATGAACCGCCAGTGTGGGGCGATTCCCGTCGTCGAAGGCGATGCGCGACTTGTCGGGATGGTGACATTGCGGGATGTCCTCTTGCCGCTCTATCCGAATTATGGGGACTACATCCACGATTCGGTCCATAGCCGGGATTTTGTGGAGATGGAGGAGGGCTATCCCGACGTGCTCAGTGGAAAAATTGAAGCGGTGATGAGCCCGCATCCCTTGACGGTGGCGCCTTCGGATCCCATTCTCGAGGCGGCTTCCTACATGGGGCTGAAGAATTTCCGGCGCATGCCCGTCGTCGACAAGGGAAGGCTCGTCGGGATGGTCAGCATCGGAGACATCAACCGGGGATTGTTCTTCGAGAAGGGAATGGTGATACGGAGCTGATTGCTCCCGTCTCACCAATCGGGACACACCGAACGGATCCACAGGAGGCTTTGTGGAACATCGCTCCGAAGACCAGCCGGTTCTGAACCACATTCAGCGTCTCGTCGACGAGGAGCACCGATTGCACGAGCGGCCGGGCCACCTCAAAGCCGATCGGAAGCGGCTGGCGCAAGTCCGGGTCGAGCTCGACCAATGCTGGGATCTGCTGCGCCAGCGCCGCGCCTTGCGCGACGTCGGGTTCGACCCGGACGAAGCGGAGGTGCGGCCCCCCGAGGTCGTGGAGAATTACGAACAATAGGATCGCGGCTTAAAGGAAGTCCCTTTCGACCCGGCTTGATATTCACGACCATTTCGACCTCGATGACACCCTCGGAAGGAATTCTAAAATAGGAGCTGGCGCGGTGAGCATTGGACGCATGACGCACAAGGCGATGCTCACGCCACAGGGCACATGGAACGAGTCCCTTCCGTTCTTTGTGCCAATTAGATCAACCCTCGTGCTGCTGCTGCTGGAATGCGACATCCACCGCCTCGCCTCCGGCGTAATCTCAGGCAGACGCCGGACCTTCCCGCCGCGCGTCCCGCGCGTCCATAGAGGAGGCGGCTATCAGGGAAGATGAAACGGGAGTCCACAGCGGTCGAAGGAAGAAGGGTGAGGCTCCGGAGGAACCGCCGCCACTTCATCCCCTATGCTACCCCATGGCCGCCCAGATTTTTTGTGCGTTCTCACCGGTAAAGGTCACGTCATCCTGTGTGGTCGCCCCGCGCTCGAAGTAGAGGCGCAAGAGTCCCCCTCCGTAATGCGCTTCCCGCACCAGATCCAGATTGATGGCCGCCTCGCCGGGACGCTCTTCATCTTTCACTTTGACGAACCGCATAATGCTGGACTCCTTTCTGGTTCCAATGGAACGATGGCTTGTCACGGTACCTTCCTCGAGGGACGAACGTAGGCGACGAGGAGCACTGAGTCAAGACCGTTGATGATCAGCCGGCGCCGTCGGCCATTGACCCGTGCTGGCAGCCCTCAGGCACTGTGCGCCGGACAGCCTGTTCCATCAGCGGACTAAATGTCGCGGCACAGGGAGCATATCTCTTCAATCCGACAGGAGGCAGGGCCAAAGTGATTGAATTCGCGGGATGACGCCATCCGTAACATTTTGGCAAGTGCCTTGCCCCCTCCCAGGAGTCCAGAGGGATCATCCGGTCAGCGCATGGCCCGCATAGCTTCCGTAGGAACGTGGACCTGGGCAAACAGACGGTGAGTATCAAGACGAAGTTGCGCGTGGCGGACCTCGAGCTGCTCAAGAAACTCACGTGCAGAAAGGGGACCACGTCAGCATCGAAGTGGACACGAGCAATAACGTGACAAGAATCGCCAAGGCCGAGGAGTCGGCCGGCGGCACGGGGCCGGCCTCGAGCTGATAGGCGGTCGAAAGGAGGACGAATGCACCACAGGACTCGACACATTGGCATGCACATGGCCGTCGCAATGGCGGTCGGTCTGTTATTCGGAGGGACGGTATCCGCTGAATCCCAGTCATCCGTGATGGCCGGTCCTTCACCGGGATCGGGCGGCAAAGTTGCGGAGGGTAAGCAGGTGACTGTTCAATACTTCATCGCCGTGCCGGGCGATCCGAAGACCGCCTATCGCGATGTTGCGCAATTTGTGCAGGGCAAGCATGACATTCTTCCCGCCTTCGAGAAGCAGGTGGCCGGGATGCGGGAGGGAGAGGAAAAACAATTCGAACTCACGGCCGACGAAGGCTTCGGTCCGTACGATGAACGGCGGAAACAAACCGTTGAAAAGCAGACCCTGCCGCCTGAGATCAAGCAGGGCGATATCGTCGGCGACAAAGAAGGACGGGCCGCCACGGTGGTGGAGGTCTCTCCCACGAACGCGGTCTTGGATTTCAACCACCCGCTGGCTGGAAAGCCGCTGGTGGTCAGTTTGAAAATTCTCAAAGTGGAAGGGCCGTCGTCGTAAGCGGCAAGAGGCATGATGCCCCCGGGTGGAGGTGACGTGACAGCCTCCGCCCGGGTTCGTGCGTAAGGTCGTGCCGGCTGCATTCGAGAACAAAACCATGCTGGGTAAGCGGGTGATAAGGCGATAGTGAGCCAGGCCATATCAGAAGCTCTGCATGAACGATATCGACAAGTCGTTGGCTCACACACATGACGCAACCAAGGGAGGGAGTTGGCTATGAACAGGCACAAGTTGGGGGTACTGGCAACGCTCGTTGCCGGAGCCTCTGTCGTCGCTGTGGCCGGAGATGCTCTCCCTCAAGCCGCAACAGGACCTGGTTCCGGGATTCCGGGTTTGGGAGGGGCAGATTCGGGTTCACGGTCGGCGATTGACGCCAATAAGGGAGCAGAAGTCGGGCAGAGCCGGGGCTCGGAGAGGATTGCGGAAGTGCCTCCCGGCATCGGTGAGAAAGGGACCGGTCAGAATCAAAGCACCATGGAACGGTCCGGAGGTGAACAGGGCACCAGTACTCAGGGGACGATAGCCCAAGTGCCTGCGGGGATCGGCGAGCGAGGCACGGGCCAGACCGAAAGTAGCTTGGAGCGATCCGGAGGCGGCAAGGGTCGCCGCTGATGTAGTGGCAAAAAGGAAGGCGGAACGGACCGGCATGGCTCAACCAATGATTGATACGCTTGCGGTACTGCGTGACAACTGGTGGGCGATGGTTCTGCGCGGCCTGCTCGGGGTAATCGTGGGCCTCGTGGCCTTCGTACTCCCGTTGCCAACCATCGTGGCTCTCGTGTGGCTCTTCGGCGCCTACGCTTTTCTGGACGGCATCTTCAACCTTGTGGCGGTGTGGCGGCGGGTGACGAGGCGACCCTGGTGGTCGCTGGCGCTGGAGGGTGTACTGGGCGTCGTAACCGGTATTGTAAGTTTCGTCTGGCCGGGCATCACCGCGTTCGCGCTGGTCTATCTCATCGCCGTCTGGGCCGTCATGACGGGAATCCTGGAAATTGTCGCGGCCATCCGCCTCAGAAAGGCGATTGAGGGCGAATGGTTGATGGGCCTCTCCGGTGCCTTGTCGATCGGGCTGGGAGTGCTGTTTGCGATCGCGCCTAACGCCGGGGTGGTCACGCTGGTCTGGCTCTGGGGCGCCTACACTATCAGTTTTGGAATCCTCCATTTATGGTTCGGTTTCCGATTGCGTGCCAGACATGAACCTGTCAAATCCCAAAACCTTCGGACGGCAGCCTGATGTGGAAATGACCTACCGGCAGTGGCCGGTGTGCGTGGCAGGAGAGATTATTGGAATCGTCTACAGGGAATCGAAACGAGAGGGTAGCTGTTGCGGGCCTAGCAGGCCCGCAAGCGTTAGCCGACCAGATCCGGGTTCAACCGATTGAGAGGGCGCACGGACGTGGCATTGAGTTCATTAAAAACCGGGATTCTCCCGCCTTGTCGCCGCCGGCTGAAGATCCCCTGCACGATCACTTGTTCTCCCTCTTCGACGGGAGTATGCGTCATGACCTTCAAGGTTCCCGAACCGTCCTCGAGGAAGAACTTAAACGCCGGTTGACCTTCCCGATCGATCACGGGCTGCACATTATTCACCTTTCCGATCACGATCACATCCTGGCGGTCGTAGTGCTCGGGGTGGGTGACCAGATCGACCATCTCCAGCACGCCCGCATGAGCGGGAAAGGGAGATAGAAGGTTGAAACCAACGACCATCCAAAAGGAGAGGGCCGTCAAGGGTCGGAGATGGGGTTGAGCTAGGGTTTTGCTTGTCATGGGTCGTTATTATACTCATCGGAGAACGGCTGGCAAGATGGGTTTTCCCCTTAGAAGCCAGACCTTGGTTCCTTGATATCCATTTTAAGGGGCCGCAACATTATTCTAGGAACCTCGGCGGCCTCTGTTGGTGTCCCACCCACAAGTGATCACCGCTTGGATAGCCGATAAAACGCGCGCCGAAAACATGCCGGCGGTGCACCACCAGTACGGTCGGTCCATGGCCGGCGATGCCGTAGACGATTGGACCGCAGGAGGTGCGAGCGATCCGGCTGCCGCTCGCGACACGCTCCCGCACCCGTTGAAATGTCCTATTAATAGAAAGTAGGTGTCCACAGCAAGTCCATGCCATCATGGGTGCTCAGGATGACCGGGGGCTATCTGCTATGGGGTGTCACCGTATCAGCGGCATGCTTGACCAGTATGCCGCGTAGGTGGTTTCCAGCGGCTCAGTCCTGGTCATTGGTACATGAGGAGATCCTGCACGACCTCGAAGCGGCCTGGCGATACCTAGGCAGGGGACCACGATATTTCCCGGACAAGGTGGGCAGAGCTATATTTCGAGAGCGCAAGAAGCGCGCATGAGAACGCAGGGCCCCACCTTCTGAGTCGGAGCCGATGAACGTTCGGGGCGATGGTGTAAAGGTTTCCGGCGCTCTGGTCGGCCCCTAGGGAGACCGTACGAGTTTTTTTCTTTCTCACGGCCAGGCCGATCACGTAGAATACCTCGCTTCCCCCAACCACGGAGGTAAATGAATGAGCTGCATATATGTATAGACTGTGGTCTGCGTCGGAGAGGTTTCCATGGCAAAGTATGGTCCCTTTTGTGGGCGTCCATTTGATGTGTCTGTGGGCTATTCGGACCGGGATCAGCTGGGAACTGGTGACATTGGCGATCGGCAGCTATTACCTCAGAATGTTCGCCATCACAGCCGGCTATCATCGCTATTTCTCACACCGCTCCTACAAGACCAGCCGGATGTTCCAGTTCATCTTGGCCTTTTTGGCCATGACGTCAGCACAAAAAGGAGTGTTATGGTGGGCTGCACACCACCGGCATCATCATAAACACTCCGACCGAGAAGCCGACCGCCATTCCCCGGTGCACCAGGGATTCTGGTGGTCCCATGTCGGATGGCTTTTGTCGAACGAGTACGAAACCACCGATCTCAAGCTGGTGAGGGACCTGTCCAGGTACCCGGAGCTCCGCCTGCTCAATCGCTGGTATCTCATTCCGCCCGTGCTGTACGCGCTCCTGATCTTTGCGCTGTGGGGGTTTCCGGGAGTGATCTGGGGGTTCTTCATTTCCACCACCGTCCTCTATCATTGCACCTTCTTCATCAATTCACTGACGCATATCATCGGCCGGGTCCGATATGACTCCCGCGATGGAAGCCGGAACAGCTTCATCCTCGCGCTGCTCTGTTGCGGAGAAGGCTGGCACAATAACCACCATTACTACCAATCGGCGGTCAATCAGGGATGGTTCTGGTGGGAAGTCGACCTGTCCTATTACGTCCTGACGGTTCTCTCCTGGTTCGGAATCGTGTGGGATCTGCGAACGCCTCCAGACCACATTAAAGCCAGGATCCTGGCCTCCTCACCCGGAGTCCGTTGACAGCTTCAATCATGGGCGGGCGGCGTCTCCGCGCGTCGGCATCTTTGCAAGAAAGACCATCATAGAGATGAACCCACAGCAGATTGTTCGGAGGTTGCTCGAGAAGGCTCAAGTGCAGATTAACGGCTCTCATCCGGGAGATATCCACATCCACAATGACCGGTTCTATGATCGTGTGTTGGCCGAAGGTTCGCTTGGACTGGGCGAGTCTTACATGGACGGGTGGTGGGATGCCCGTCAGTTGGACGAATTTTTTTTCCGGTTCCACAGGGTCGAACTGGACAAGGCCGTGCGTGATAAGGCGCTCATCCTGAACTCGTTCAAGGCCCGGCTGTTCAATATGCAGAATACCCGCCGTTCCAAACGAGTCGCCCAACGCCACTACGACTTGAGCAATGAATTCTATGAACGCATGCTCGGTCCGCATATGCAATATACCTGCGCCTATTGGAAGCGGGCGAAGGATCTGGAGGAGGCGCAGGAGCATAAGTTGGCCTTGATCTGCGAGAAGCTGCAGCTCGAAAAAGGCGACCGGGTGCTGGAACTCGGATGCGGGTGGGGCGGGTTTGCCCGTTTTGCGGCCGCCCGGTATGGGTGCTCGGTGGTCGCCTATAATATTTCCGAGCAGCAGGTGGCCTACGCGCGCCGCTGGTGCGACGGGCTGCCTGTGGAGATCGTGCTGGGGGACTATCGGAACGCCGCCGGAGAATTCGACAAGGTCGCCGCCATCGGCATTTGCGAGCATGTAGGGTTCAAAAATTACCGCACGTTGATGGAAGTGGCCCACCGGACCGTCAAACCGCACGGCCTGTTCCTGCTCCACAGCATCGGGAACAATGCCTCGGTCGCCACCGGGGATCCCTGGTTCGATAAGTACATTTTTCCGGGCGGCATGCTTCCCTCCGTGGCGCAATTGAGCGCGGCGATGGAAGGTCTGTTCGTCATGGAGGACTGGCATAATTTTGGGACGGATTATGACACCACGCTCCTGGCCTGGCAGACCAATGTCGACCGGCATCGGGCGCACTGGGAGTCCATCTTTGACGAGCGGTTCTCCCGCATGTGGCGCTACTATCTCCTGTCTCTGGCGGGGGCCTTCCGCGCCCGCGCCATCCACCTCTGGCAAATTGTGCTGTCGAAGCGCGGCCGGTTGGGCGGCTATCAATCGGTGCGGTAACGGCCATGA
>CBDIWQ010000307.1:0-7437 GCA_965285965.1 uncultured bacterium
GCAACTCGCCATCCTCGACTATTTCAGCGACGACCAGGAGCGGGCGTTAGGTCCCTGCGGCCTCTGTGATCGCTGCGTTTCGGCCAGCCGGCCGGATCGACCGGTGTCGAATCATGATGAGGCGCACGCGGCCATGTCGATCTTGGAAACCGTCTCATGGTGCGGCGGCCGATTTGGCGTGACGCGCATCGTCGACATCGTCCGCGGAAGCCGCTCCAAGGCCCTGCTGTCCTATGGCAACGACGGCTGCCCGACGTATGGGAGCTGCCGGACGCAATCGAAGACCGCCGTAACCCGTCTCGTGAAAGAGCTCATTGAGGCGGACTGTCTGCGGGTGGTGGGCAGCGAATATCCCACGCTCGACCTGACCGGGAAAGGGCGGGATGTCGTAAAGGGACTCAGCCCGCTCGGTCTGCGCAGGGAGGAGGACATGCGGATGTCGTCCCCGGCCTCCGCGCCTTCTCCGCAGCGTGCGATGACGGTGAAGGCGCATCCGGCTGATCCGCAACTGTATGAACGGCTACGCCGGCTCCGGACGGAATTGGCGGAGGAAGAAGGCGTCGCGCCGTTCGTCGTGTTTCATGACAAGACCTTGCGCACCATTGCCGCCGATAAGCCGATGACGACAGCGGCGCTCCTGGAAATCCCCGGCATCGGCGAAGTGAAAGCCGAGCGATACGGCCGGAGGGTGCTGCAGATTGTGAATGGAGAGCGATAGCTCTCAGCCATCAGCTCTCAGCTTCTGGATGAGCCGCCAGCTCTCAGCTTTCAGCTCTCAGCTTCTGAATGAGAGAGGTGAGCATGCGCTTCACATCGGTAACCTTTTTCAAGAGTTCGTCGCTTGTGGATTTGGAGAGATAGGACAGGTCGTTTGAAAGGATAATATGATATTCCAGCTCACTTGCTGAACCCATCGCAATTCTTGAAAACCTTGCCAGTTCCGGTTCTCCGCTTCTTCCGCAACCTTCCGCGATGTTCGCCGGTATTGATACAGCAGCTCGTCTTAGTTGACTGGTGAGGCCAAATACTTCTTCTCTTGGAAAAGCCGACGTGGCTCTATAGATTTCAAGACTCAAGATATGTGCGTTTTCCCAAACTTTAAGCTGCCGAAAGTCCCGCATCTGCCAAGCTTGGTCTCTTCAGTTTAAGCTGAAAGCTGACTGCTGATGGCTGACAGCTATCCCAGGTTTCCTGCTTTCGCAAACCGTTCCTGCAGTTCCGGATAGGCCTGGGTGACCGGAAACTGCGGAAATTCTTTCGGGAGATGGTCCGGAGGTCGGAAGAAGAATCCGGCGTCGGCTTCGCCGAGCATGGCGGTATCGTTGTAGGCGTCGCCGGCCGCCATGGTGTAGAAGTTCAGCGATTTGAACGCGGCCACCGAATGTTTCTTCTGATTCGGCATGCGCATGTGGTGCTTCAGGATCTTGCCCCCGGCATCGGTTTCCAGCTGGTTGCAGAACAGGGTGGGATAGTCGAGTTGCCGCATGAGCGGCAAAGCGAACTGATAAAACGTATCCGACAAAATGATGACCTGACAGCGCTCGCGGAGCCAGGCGACAAACGCGGGCGCGCCGTCCAATGGCCCCATCTTGCCGATGACTTCCTGGATGTCCGCGATGGTCAGCTTATGCTCCTCCAGAATGGCGAGCCGGCGCTTCATGAGCTTGTCATAATCGGGCATTTCACGTGTGGTGATCTTCAACTCCTCAATGCCGGTCTTCAAGGCCACATTGATCCAAATTTCCGGCACGAGCACACCTTCCAAATCCAAGCAGGCGATCACGGGCTTTTGCATCATGGCTCCTTACGAAGTGAAAAGTGATGGGCGATGGGTGATCAGGGAAGCCTGAGGAGGCACCGTATAATTCGAGGAAGCGTAACGCATCACTCATCACCGATCACGCATCACTTCTTCTGAAACGCCTGGCTCAGGAAGCGCCAGACTTTGTCCAGCGCCTGATCCAGCAGTTGCGTGCCCGGCCACTTGGCCTCATTCTCACGGTGATGGCGCTCGGCCCACTCCAGCGCCAGCGGCAAAGGAATCAGCCGCGGTGCCGTCTTGCTCAGATCTCCCCATAACAGTCCCAGCGCCGGCCCCACGCGCACCGGCGGCGGCACTTCTTCAACCGGGTGCGTCACCAGATCCTGACACCATTCGGCCGGCGATGTTACCAGGAGTTCACGGCAGGCCGCGGGGCGCTCTTCATAAATCGAACAGAGTTCGTCCTCGAGGAACGGGCAGGGCATGCGCAGGGCATAGTAGTCTCGATTCACCGGTTCCAGGGCGTTATCGTCAGGAGGCTGTTCCGCCTCGCTCATGTCGCGCAGGCGATGCCAGAGCCCGTGGGACAGCAGCCGGGATTTCGCTTGAGCGAATCGTTCGGCAATGCGCGCCTGCCGTTCACCCGGCAGAGCACGGACATAGTCCCGGAGCGCGAAGGCTTCGGGCCCTGACAGGGGCACCATCATGCGGCAGCAGGCGGCGCAGCCTTTTTGACAGGAGATGGCTTTGCCGGTTGCGATGAGCCTGGCTTGCTCCAACGCATGCGCCTCTTCACCCAACCTCCGCATCAGGGGCACAATGGCGCTGACGGGCACGAAGCCGGTCGGGACATCGACGGCGGTGGTGAGCCGGCCGGCAGGCGTATTCAGCGCGATCTCGAAATGTTCGGTCGTACCGGTCGTCATGGGTTCACGCAGGTGCGAGATCCTGCATCATAGAGAACGGTTTGCCGGCCGGTCAATATAACGGGCGTGTCGCATGGCGTGCCTTGCTCGGCTCGGACAGAACCCTGATAATATCGTCGGAGGAACAGTTGATGAACGCTTCGGGACACATCGTGGGCCTATTGAAAGGATATATGGGCGACCTGGTCGAGCAGGCGAAGCAGGAGGCGTCCGCCCAAGCACAGTTCGGATTTGCCAGCCAGCCCTACCGCCCGGACGAAGCCCTGTCCGACCTCCTGGCTCTCTTGGACGATCGGATTGAGTCGGAGGGGATGCAGGTCGGGTTGCCCGATGACTTTCTGCATGAGATGTGGAGCTTCTGCAATGCCTCGGCAGCGCATCTGGCCGAGCGGGTCTGGTTGGAAACCAATGCCGCGACCGAGCCGGTCACGAAGGCACGAACGAGAGAATTGACGTACCGGGCGCTCATTCAATTAATGGAAGCGCAGGCGCCGGAGCATTCCTGAGATGCGGACGCCTTGCCGCTGCCCTCTTCAATGCGGCGGTGCTGGCTTGCCGGTACTCTACTTCTGTAGCGGTGCACTCTTCGGTTTTCGGCGGGGGAGGCGGGGCAGAGGGACATCAATGGGGCGCCTGCTGTTGAAGACCCCTCTGCGGGTCTCCTCGTTCGCCTCCTCTTGTGTCTCTTACAAGCGTCCTGACAGCCAGTACACCATCATGCCCACCGTTTCGTCCACGGCTTCGGTCATTCGTTGGAGCGCCTTGCTGCTGGGCAGAAAGTCAAAAGGCGTCAGATCATCCCAGTCGTCCGTCAGACGATTTTTTGCGTGAAATCCGCAGGCGTAAGGCGTCACCTCAAATCCTTGTTTTTGAAACAGCGCCGTGGCCCTGGGAATATGGTATGCGGTCGTCACTAGGAGAATGGACCTGGCCTGCCCGAGCACCCGTCTTGTGCCGAGCGCATTTTCATACGTCGTCCGTGCCTCCTCGTCTATGAGAATGGCGTCCGGCGGCACGCCGAGCTGGACGGCCCAGGCTTTCATGGCGGGCGCGACCTTGACGCCGGATCCTCCGAAGATGCGCATGCCGCCCCCCGTCATCACGAGCCGGCCGGCGGCTCCCTGCTGATAGAGGTCCGCACCGCAGATTGTGCGGTGCCGTGATTCGTCGGACAACTCCACCGCCGGTCTCAGAGTGCCCGGCTCTTTGATGCCGCCGCCCAAGACCACTATCGCATCGAATTGGCGATCAATCGCCCGAACCGGCGGATACCAGCCTTCAAGCCCGCTCATGAAGGTATAGGAGACGATCGGCGAGGCGGCCAGGAACAGGAGCGCCGTGCCGGTCGTCAGTGCGATCCGCAGCCATCGTTGACGCCGGGCCGACCAGGGAAGCCACGCCAATAGGAGCGCCAAGCCGAAACATCCGATGATCCAGCTCAACGGATACACGGCATACTTGACGAACTTGTACAACCCAAAGAACAATGGGGTCATATCCATAAGCAACTCCAAGAGGGCCGCGCTGCAGGCGGTTAGGAGACAGCATACAGGGAGTGGATGAGATGACCAAGCGGAAGCCGGCGGGCGAGTCACGTCGCTATTGGTTGATGAAATCCGAGCCGTCGGTGTTCTCCATCGACGATCTGGCGGCCTCGCCCAAGCACACGACATGCTGGGATGGGGTCCGCAATTATCAGGCGCGCAATTTCATGCGGAGCATGCGGGGCGGCGACCAGGTGCTCTTCTATCACAGCAATGCCGATCCGCCGGCAGTGGCGGGGATTGCCGAAGTGGTGAAAGAGGCCTATCCCGATCCAACCCAATTCGATCGGCAGCACGGACATTACGATCCCGCCAGCGATCTTTCCAGCCCGCGCTGGGATATGGTCGACATCAGGTTCGTGCGAAAGTTCCCCCACCCTCTTTCGTTGGATGAGCTGCGGAAGGACAGGCAGCTCAAGGGGATGGAACTGTTGCGGAAGGGCTCGCGGCTGTCAGTCCAGCCGGTGACCGAGTCCGAATGGACACATATTCTCAAGCTGGCGGATTTGTAACAAGATCTGTAGCTATGTCCTCACGGCTGAGACGACCGAACTGAAGGAACGGAATGTTCAAAAAAGGCTGCAGCGAACACGAGGAGAGGCGTACGGTTGCAGTATGTTGATGTGTGCGCGACGTGAAATGTGTCGGTGCAGAATGGTCAAACAAGTCATCCATCAAGGCCGCAAGAAGGACGGCGACTGAGTCGGCGCATTCTCACCCGCCCACCCCGAGCCGCCAAGACGGCTCCTTCACCGCAGGTACGTCGCAAGGAGGCGCGACCAGGACATCGACTCCTTGACCGTGGTTGGAAGAAACGGAAGGCTCAATAAGGCTGTTCAGCAAGGCCGCAGCGAACGACGAGGAGAGGCGTACCCTTGCGGTACGTTGATCCTCGGAGCGATGCGAGAACGCCGCTGACAGACTTTTTCAGCATTCCGTCAAGTGCTCGCTTTGCCGTCGTCAAGATACCGATGCTGCCAATCCAGCCAGGCGTGGCCTAATTCATGGGCGAGGATATACCGACGGCGCGTGAGGGGAAGGCGTCGGCGGATACAAATGGTCTTCGTTTCATCGTCCCAGATCCCGTCGGCGTTGGGATCCCGTTTGTCCATTTCAGCGTCGGACAGCTGCCGGACCGCGATCCGGTAGCCAAACGGCAGTAAGACCTGGCGCGGTATGCGGAGTGTTGCCTTTCGTTCTTTGAGGAACATGCCCACGATTTCCCCTTTCCTGCATCGCCGGATTAGCGTACCACAAATCATCTCTGTGAAATCCATGACATAAGCGCTTGGAAATTCAGAGGCTTCTGGTTTCTCTGTGCGCCAATTTCAGATCTCGGTATCAGCCGCTTCGTTGGTCCGTGGTTTCCTATCTGAGAGAAATTGTGTATCATCGGCCCCTATGGAGCCCCTCGTACACGAAGAAATCGCTCAACCGTATCCGGTTTCCGTTCGCCTGATCGACGTCAAAATACGCGATTGCGGCGAGGTCAAAAAGCTGGATGCAGGGCAGGCTGCACTGCGCTGTGGCGATCGCGTCTTGCTCGAAGCGGAGGGGGAAGTCACCTATGGGGTGGTCTATACCGAGCCCTATCGTGCGCCCTTCGTGCCGCCGATGCGAGTCATGAAGTCGATTCTTCGCAAAGCCGATCAGGAAGATCTCGCGTTGATCGCCCGGCTTGAGCGGCTGTCGCAGCAGGCCACCGCCTACTGCCGCGCCAAAGCGGCCGACTTGGGACTCCAGCTGAAACTGGTGGAAGTGTACGGGGCGCTGCAGAGCCGCCAGCTTACATTTGTCTATACGGCTGACGAGCGGATCGATTTCCGCGATCTGGTCCGCGACCTTGCACGTCGATTCGGCGGTCGGATTGAAATGCGTCAGGTGGGCGTGCGGGAAGAAGCCCGGCGGCTGGGTGGCATCGACACCTGCGGGTTGGTCCTCTGCTGCGCGAGTTTTCTCACCGAAGTGAAGCCTGTCACGGTGAAGCAAGCGCGGAACCTGGGCCTGCCGGTTGACGATCCCCGTTTGCTTGGCGTGTGCGGGCGGCTGAAGTGCTGTCTGATGTTCGAGGCGATGGAGGCCCAGGGGAGTCCGAACCCCCGGGGACTCATCACGCCTGACAAATCGACGCCCCGTACTCCACCCATTCCCTCCTGAACCGGCCGCTCCCTTCGTCCCTCGTCATAGAGGTGAGATCGATCCCGAGTGAAGGCTCGCCCCTCGCCCAGGACGGGGGTATACTAAGTCATGCGAGGTGCATGATGCATCGGGTGCTCGTCCTCGGAGCCGGCAAGATCGGATCGTTAGTCGCCTGCCTGCTCGCTGAACAGGGCTCCTATGAGGTTCATCTGGGAGATCTCACCCTGGACGGACCCAAGCATCTCGTGGACGACCTCGGCCTATCCCGCGTCATTCCATGCGTGCTGGATGCGCGGCATCCCGACACCGTCAGCACCTATCTTTCCACCCATCCGGTGGATGCCATTATTTCCAGTCTTCCGTACTTCTGCAATCCCACCGTCGCGGGGCTCGCGCTGACCCATCAAGTGCATTATTTCGACCTCACGGAAGATGTGGAGGTCACCAGTCAAATCCGGATCCTGAGCAAGGGCGCCGCCTGTGCCTTCATGCCGCAATGTGGGTTGGCTCCCGGCTTCATCAGCATTGTGACCCATGAGCTGATGACGCACTTTGAGACGATCGACACGGTGAAGATGCGGGTCGGGGCTCTGCCGGTTCATCCCAGCAACGTGCTCAAATATTCCCTGACCTGGTCGACCGACGGCCTGATAAACGAATATGGGAATCTGTGTTACGGGATAGAACAGGGTGAAAAAGTGCCGCTCCAGCCCTTGGAAGGCCATGAAACCGTCGAATTGGACGGTCTGCTGTATGAAGCATTCAACACGTCCGGCGGGCTGGGCACCTTGGCCGACACCTCGGTGGGACGCGTGCGGACCATGAATTACAAGACGCTCCGGTATCCGGGGCATTGCGAAAAAGTCCACCTGCTCATGAAGGATTTGAAGCTCAATGAGGATCGGGCCACGTTGAAGCGCATTCTGGAGCGTGCGATCCCGCAGACCCTGCAGGACGTCGTCCTGACCTATGCGTCGGTGACGGGCCACACGAAAGACGGATTGTTTGAAGAGAACTACGTAAAGAAGATCTATCCGCAATGTATCAAGGGGCGGTTGTGGTCCGC
>CBDIWQ010000308.1:0-3400 GCA_965285965.1 uncultured bacterium
TCTTCCTAAGACCGCTTGGCCTCCGACTTGGCCAACAAGGCGCAGCTGGTGAGCGACGCCCGCCGCGAGGTGATCAAGGTCGAACAGCAGTACCTCGAAGGCGCAATTACCAACGGTGAGCGCTACAACAAAGTCATCGCGGTATGGTCGGACGTCACCGAGAAGATCGCCGACGCGATGTTCAAGGAGATGGAGCGCCGGGATCAGGAAGGCAAGTTCAATCCCGTCTACATCATGGCGGACTCGGGCGCCAGAGGCAGCAAGCAGCAGATCCGCCAACTGGCGGGTATGCGCGGACTGATGGCCAAGCCGTCGGGCGAAATCATCGAAACGCCGATCACGGCCAACTTCCGTGAAGGGCTCACGGTTCTGCAGTATTTTATTTCGACCCACGGGGCCCGCAAAGGTCTTGCCGACACGGCTCTGAAGACGGCGAACTCCGGGTATCTAACCCGGCGTCTGGTCGATATTGCACAGGATGTCATCATCAGTGAAATCGACTGCGGCACGCACGACGGGATCATGGTGAGCGCGTTAGTCGAAGGTGGAGAAATCATTCAGCCGCTGGAAGAACGCGTGCTGGGTCGTTTGGCCGCCGAGGATATCCGGGATCCGGTGACCGGTGAAATCATTGTGTCGCGAAACGAGGAAATCAACGAAGACCTCACGAAGTCGATCGTTGAAGCCGGCGTGGATCGCGTCAAGATTCGTTCCGTGCTGACCTGTCAGTCCGCGCGAGGCGTCTGTCGCTCTTGCTACGGGCGCGACCTGGCGCGGGGACGCTTGGTGGAGAAGGGCGAGCCCGTGGGGGTCATTGCCGCCCAATCGATCGGTGAGCCCGGCACACAGCTCACGATGCGGACGTTCCACATCGGTGGGACGGCCAGCAAGGTGGTCGAGCAGACAGTGGTGGAAGCCAAACATGCCGGTCGGATCAAGTTCATGAGTTTCGATGCCAAGAAAACCTCCGATGTCCATAACCCGGCTATTGCGGTGCGGAATAAGGATGGTGAATGGGTCGTGATGAACCGCAATGCGAAGATTGCGATCATCGATGACAGCGGCCGTGAACGCGAAAAGTATCCGGTGGTCTATGGCGCCAAGATTAAGATCAAAGACGGTGAGACGGTCGTGCTCGGTCAGAAGTTGGTTGAGTGGGATCCTTATTCGTTGACCATCCTCACGGAGGTCGGCGGGAAAATCGCCTACGGCGACATCGTGGAAGGCGTCACGATGAAGGAAGAATTCGACGAGGTGACCGGACTGTCACGCAAGGTGATCATCGAGCATTCCGGAGCGACGTTACGCCCCCGCGTATCCATTAAAGATGAAGGCGGAAAGACGGCCAAGGTCAGCGGAGCGGCCGGGGCGGTGGCCCGGTACCTGTTGCCGGTCGGCGCGCATATTTTTGTTGAAAAGGGCGCCATCGTGCATCCCGGCGACGTGCTCGCGAAGATCCCGCGCGAGACGACCAAGACCAAGGACATCACGGGCGGTCTGCCGCGCGTGGCGGAATTGTTTGAGGCGCGCAAGCCGAAGGAGCAGGCGGTCATAAGCGAAATCGATGGTGAAGTATCATACGGAGGATTTGTCAAAGGTCAGCGCAAGGTGCTGGTCGACAATAAGATGGGCGACGTAAAGGAGTATTTCATTCCCAAGGGCAAGCACGTCAACGTGCACGAAGGAGATTGGGTGCGCGCCGGGGAACCGTTGATGGACGGGTCGGCCAATCCGCACGACATTCTCGATGTGCTGGGACCGAATGAACTGCAAAAATACCTGGTGGACGAAGTGCAGGACGTCTATCGATTGCAAGGCGTGTCCATCAATGACAAGCATATCGAGATCATTGTTCGCCAGATGCTACGGAAAGTAAGGATCGAAGATCCCGGTGACACGACGTTCCTGAACGGCAGTCAGGTGAGTAAGAGCGTGTTCGAAAAGGAAAATGAGCGGGTATTGGAGAAAGATGGTAAGCCTGCGATGGGGAAGCCGGTTTTGTTGGGCATCACGAAGGCGGCATTAACGACCGATAGCTTCATCTCGGCGGCATCTTTCCAGGAAACGACGCGTGTCCTGACGGAAGCGGCCATCAACGGCCGTGAAGACAACCTGCTGGGATTGAAAGAAAACGTCATCGTGGGACGGTTGATTCCGGCCGGCTCGGGATTCGACGTGTATCGGGATACGTTCGTCATCAGTGAAAAACCGGATGTGTCGCCTGTGGGAGCCGCTCCAGTTGCGGCTGCTGTCACGCAGGACGGCGCGACAGCAGCCGCCGGAGAGCCGGCGCGGTCCTAGAAAGAGAAAATCCATGCCCCCGTACTTGACAGGGGGCATGGCCATCACTATAATCCGACGGCTTTGCTCATGAGAGCAGAGATCGGTGCGCTCTTGGAGAAGATTCGAACACCATGCCAACGATTAATCAGCTCGTAAGAAAAGGTCGCAATATCGTCAAGGCCAAGACGAAGAGTCCAGCCTTGAAATCCTGTCCGCAGAAACGAGGAGTGTGTCTTCGCGTATATACGACGACGCCGAAGAAGCCCAACTCGGCATTGCGGAAAGTTGCGCGTGTTCGGCTGACAAACGGGATGGAGGTCACGACGTACATCCCCGGTGTCGGGCACAATCTGCAGGAACACTCGATCGTCCTTGTGAGGGGCGGGCGTGTGAAGGATCTTCCCGGTGTCCGGTATCACCTGGTCCGTGGGGCCTTGGATGCCGTGGGCGTGGCGGATCGGAAGCAGAGCCGTTCAAAGTACGGCGCCAAGCGTCCTAAGTAAAGATGGCGGATTGATCGCTGGATTCATGATTCTAGAATATTGAGTCGATAGGAACAACGATGCCAAGAAGTAGATTTCTCGATCAGCGCGAAGTGCTTCCCGATGTGCGGTATCGAGACAAGCTCGTCGGAAAGTTTATCAGTACCCTTATGAGCGACGGCAAGAAGAGCACGGCGGAGCGGATTTGCTACGGCGCCTTCGATGCCATTCAGGAAAAGACCGGCGGCGATCCGCTCAAGGTATTTAAGACCGCCATTGACAACGTGAAGCCGGTTGTCGAGGTAAAGTCCCGCCGGGTGGGCGGCGCTTCCTATCAGGTTCCGGTGGAAATCAGGCCGGCCCGCCGAGTCTCGTTGGCGCTTCGCTGGTTGGCGGAGTATTCGCGCTCCCGCGGCGGCAAGAGCATGAGGGAGAAGTTGGCTTCGGAGTTGCTCGATGCATCGAACAATACAGGGGCTTCAGTGAAGAAGCGGGAAGACGTGCATCGTATGGCGGAGGCCAATAAAGCGTTCGCCCATTATCGCTGGTAACGTCGTTCTGTGCTGCAGTTGAGCCGTGCTGCGATCCGCAGACGCGGATGCCCCTGAATCGCAGTAGCGTTGTTCGGCTCGACT
>CBDIWQ010000309.1:0-6058 GCA_965285965.1 uncultured bacterium
AGGCCAATTGATGACTCTTCATTCCCAAGGCATGCTGCACGAGCCAAGTTGTTTCCTGAGCCGCATCGCTCACCCCGGCCTGGCTCAACACCTGCCGCATCCAGGCGACGGCGGCACCGATGGTCGGGGGATGAGGGAGGACAGACCCGGTCATGGGTTACACATTGGCGGTGTCCGCCTCTTGCTGCTGCGCTTTGAGGGCGTCGACGATTTCGTCAAGGGCGCCTTCCATGACCAGTTCCAGCTTGTGCAAGGTAATGCCCACGCGATGATCCGTCACTCGATTCTGGGGGAAGTTGTAGGTCCTGATCTTCTCACTGCGTTCACCGCTGCCCACTTGAGCTTTTCGATTTTGCGCGATCGCGGCTTCCTGCTTTTCCCGCTCGGCATCGACAATGCGGGCCCGCAAGGTCCGCATGGCCTTGTTTCGATTTTTCAATTGAGAGCGCTCATCCTGGCAACTGACGACCACCCCGGTCGGAATATGCGTGATGCGCACCGCCGATTTGGTGGTATTCACGCTTTGCCCGCCGGCGCCTGAGGAACAGAAGGTGTCGATCCGGAGATCCATGGGATCAATCTGCACATCCACCTCGTCGACCTCCGGCATGACGGCGACTGTGACGGTCGAGGTGTGAATCCGACCGCTTGCCTCCGTGACGGGCACGCGCTGCACCCGGTGCACACCCGATTCATACTTAAAATAGCTGTACGCGCCCTTGCCCTCAATCAAGGCCACGATATTCTTGTAGCCTCCTATACCCGTTTCACTGGCCTCAACCGTATCGACTTTCAGCCCTTTTTTTTCGGCATATCTGGTGTACAAGCGAAACAGTTCTCCGGCAAACAACGCCGCCTCTTCGCCGCCCGTCCCTGCCCGGATCTCCAGTACGAGGCTTTTTTCATCCCGTGGATCTTTGGGGATTAGAAATCCTTTCACCTGCTCTTCCAGCTGAACCCGCTGACGTTCCAGCTCCGCCGTTTCTTCAGCCGCCATTTTGTGCAACTCGCTGCCGGCCGAAGGATCGGCCAGAATCTGGGCGGCCTCCTCAAGCTGCCTGGCATAGCCCCCATACGTTTCAAACAACGTGGCCACCGGCTCCAACTCGGTCCGTTCCTTACTGAGCATACGCAGCTGATTCGGCTGGCTCGCGACAGACGGATCCATGAGCTGATCCGTCAACTCATGAAATCGAGCCGCGAGCGACTCCCACTTCTTCAATAAGACCGGTTCCATCATTCCGTTCCTTCGACCACGCGCTGCAAGAAGACCACAAAAAGAAAGAGACCCTGCTCCGATCGCGAAGCAGGGTCTCTTGTATGGCCGTTGATATGGCTACTTGTCCTTCTTCGCGTACTTCTTCTTGAACCGTTCCACACGCCCCTCGGTGTCGACGATTTTCTGCGTCCCCGTGAAGAAGGGATGGCAGTTGGAGCAGATGTCGACGCTGATGTCACCGATAGTGGTGCGCGTTTTGAACACATTTCCGCAGGCACAATGGACTGCGGCTTCCCGATACATTGGATGAATACCCTTCTGCATGACCTCAACTCCTTAACCGAGTTCATTCACCGCGCTCAGCCCCACGCCGAGCGCGACGGTATACTCTATCCGAACACGAGGACAAGAAACAAGCGCCGCTTATCGATTCATCGACTGCAGGAACTCCTGGTTGGTCTTGGTCCCTCCGATCTTGTCCATCAGGAATTCCATCGCTTCCATGGTTCCCAGCGGGCTCAGAACCTTTCGCAAGATCCACATCTTGTTAAGCCGGTCCTTATCCACGAGCAACTCTTCCTTGCGCGTGCCGGACTGACTGATATCGATGGCCGGGAACAGACGCTTGTCGGCCAGGCGACGATCCAAATGGACCTCCATATTACCGGTTCCCTTGAATTCTTCAAAAATGACATCGTCCATGCGGCTGCCGGTATCGACAAGGGCGGTGGCCATAATGGTTAAGCTGCCGCCGTTTTCAATGTTGCGGGCGGCGCCGAAAAATCGCTTCGGCCGCTGGAGCGCATTGGAATCAAGGCCGCCGGAGAGCACCTTGCCGCTGGGCGGGGCAATGGTATTATAGGCCCGCGCCAGGCGTGTGATGCTGTCCAATAGGATAACCACGTCCTTCTTATGCTCTACCAGGCGCTTGGCCTTTTCCAAGACCATTTCTGCCACCTGGGCATGGCGCTGAGCCGGTTCATCGAACGTCGAACTGATAACTTCCGCCTTGACCTGTCGCTGCCAGTCCGTCACTTCTTCAGGCCGTTCATCGATTAGCAGGACGATCAGCGTCACTTCCTTGTGATTTTTAAGAATCGCCCGTGCGATAGCTTGGAGCAACATCGTCTTGCCGGTCCGAGGCGCCGCGACGATCAACCCGCGCTGGCCTTTCCCGATCGGCGTAGTGAGATCCATCACACGCGTACAGAATTCCTCGCGATCGAATTCAAGATTGAGCCGTTCTTCAGGATAAAGCGGCGTCAGGTTATCGAACAGGATCTTGTCCCGGGAGACCTCCGGGTCTTCGTAATTGACCTTTTCAACCTTGAGCAGCGCAAAATAGCGTTCGCTTTCTTTCGGCGGCCGGATCTGGCCGGAGACGATGTCGCCCGTGCGGAGGTTGAATCGTCGAATCTGTGAAGGTGAAATATAGATATCGTCCGGGCCCGGAAGGTAATTCGAGTCAGGGGCGCGAAGAAATCCGAATCCATCAGGGAGCGTCTCCAGGACTCCTTCTCCAAAGACCACACCGTTCTTTTCGGTCTGAGCCTGCAGGATCGCAAAGATGAGTTCCTGCTTCCTCAAATTAGCGGCGCCTTCGATCTTCAGATCGCGCGCCACATCGTTCAGATCGGCGATAGACTTTTGCTTGAGTTCCGCAAGATGCATGACTTCCCCTTTAGCAACTGACATACGACTCCTCTCGAGCCTCCGGCTCCCTTAAATGTCGAACAAACCCTCGAACTGATTGTTCCATGAGGCACTTTATATGAGTGTGATGATGACGATTACTTATTGGATAGAACCCTGCGAAGGGCTGATGCCGAGTTGTAGTATGGAGATGTGGTCGTCGAGATCACTTGGAAATCGGGCGAAAAGATTTCTGGTCCACCACTCCTACACTTTTGCGTTTACCAGATTGAATTCGAGACAGGTTCCGGAGTTGATGTTCGCTGGAGAGATCGGCTAACCGGAATGCTACGCTGAATATTACTCAGCCTTTCAGGTGCTTGTCAACTAACATCTTGCAAGATCTTCAACATTGATATTCGCCTGCCAAAACCCTGTTTACACTTTCCTCTTCTGTTGTGGAATGATTTTAGAATATGGTACATCGTTTCCATGTCACATCACGAGGATGAAACCAGCCGCGAACGGGTCTTCTCACTGTTTGAAGCTAACCAGCTCATTCCTAAACTCCAATCCCACCTCTCGCAGATCCAGGGCGGGAAATCCGTCGTCTTGGAAACTCGTGAGGAGATCAAAAAGGCCGCCGCTCAAGCCGGCCAAGGCGGGGGCACGCCTGTTGGAGCGCACTATGTAAACAGTCTTCAGACCATCAGCACGAACCTGCAGGCTATCCATACGCTCGGGGTCATTATAAAAGATGTCGATTTAGGGCTGTGCGACTTTCCCTACCTGTGCGACGGACGAGTGGTGTATCTCTGCTGGAAGCTTGGAGAGCAAAAAATCGGCTGGTGGCATGAGGTGACATCCGGATATAAGGATCGTTGCCCACTGGAAGATCTCGCCTGATCGAGAGCCTGCTAGACTGCCTGAACCAGTTTAACTATGAAGTTCGTTATTATCGGTTATGACGGGCCCGACGGTGAAGCCAAACGGAAAGTTTATCGGCCCGCTCACTTGGCTCATCTGGAGCCCTTGAACCGACAGGGGCGCGTCGTGCTGGCCGGTCCTCTCACCGATAAAACCGGTAGTTTGCTAGTCCTTGAATTTGAGACCAGAGAAGAGGCTGAACAGTTCTCCAAAAACGATCCTTACACCATCCATAAGGTATTTAGCAAAGTCGACATCCATCCGTTTGTTCAGGTGTTTCCGAAGCCAGCCTAGATTTTTCCTCTTCGCAAAGGCAAATAGTACCATGGAAGGATAGCCCGGCCTGAAAAGAGAGCGGTATAGTTACTTTATGCCTCTCCTGCTCTTTCTGAATATCGTCGTTTCATCCTTCTTCGCACCTAATGTGGTCGCAGCCCTGGAAACCACCATCATTGCCGAGGGCCATTACGTGATGGCTGATGGAGACACCCTGGCGATGGCCGAAGAACGGGTACTCCAACGAGCGCAACGCCGAGCGGTCGAAGAAGCCGGCGTATATCTTGAATCCATTTTTGTTGATTCAGAGAAGAGCTCGGGTGATCGAAACATTCAAAGCAGCGCCTTGGAAATACGCACACTTGCGGCCGCAATTACGAAAACGGTCGTCCTTAGCGCCAGTCGTACCTTTGAGCAGGACCGCCCCACGTTTTACGTCCGAATACAGGCCCACGTGGACCTTGATAATCTAGAGCAGCTTATCCATCGATGGAAATCCGAGCAGCAACTTGCCGTACATTTTCGCCAACTTCAAACTGAAAATGCCCAATTGAAGGCACAGCTTCAAGACTTGCAAGCCCGGCCTTCCGGGGTCCAGATGATCGCCATCGAGCCGCCGATCCGTTCGGCTGATCAGGCGCGGAAACTAGTGGAGCGAGCAGTTGAAACCCGTGATCTCCGGCATAAACTTGACCTCTCGTCCCAAGCGGCAGAACTCGACCCGGAGTCTCCCGCACCCCTGGTTATCCGCGGCCAAGCGTACCTCCGCCTCGTCTCAATCGCCTTCGGGAATAAATTGCCGGCCAGAGAGTATTCGGTTTACATCGATAATGCTCGGATGGATTTCGATCGAGCGCTTCGGATCGACCCGAAAAACATCTGGGCGCTGCTCGGACAAGGTGATGCCAACACCTGGTTGGAGCGGCCCAAGGCCGCCGCCGGTGCCTATGAGGAAGCGCTGGAGCTTGACCCGTTCTTCGATGTGGCCCGGCAACGATTAATCAACCTTCACACCATGCAAGCCAGGAAACTGGTAAGCGCCAACGAATACCTGCCGGCACTCGAACTGCTGGACGGGCTATTGAACCGGTATGTACCCCATAGTTGGATCCCTGCCGCGAAAGAAGCCTACTTGCTCAGAAGCCAACTTTATCAACAGCTGAATCAGCCGACTGACGCCATGGAAGACCTTAACATGGTCCTTCAAGTCGATCCCTCCGATGCGCAAGCATTGTTGGCTCGTGGCAAACTGTATCGGGACCGCCTGCAAGGGATACCGGCGAAGGACGATTTTGAGCATGCTTGCCTCGTGGGTTCGACGGACGCCTGCCATCAGCTTCCCTAGCCCCGCACGGACCGCCCCGGAGACCAGATTTCTCTCCCGGTTCATTGACAGCCTCAAATAGGCCTGCCTACAATATAGGATCTGCCAGGAGCGGGGTGTTCGAGGCGCCTTAGTTCAAAAGACCTAACCCCACCTTACCCCGTAGCCCAAAAGCTCCCCTAGGTGGGCCTTCTGCGAGGTTGCCAAAGAGGTAAAAAAAAGCTTAGAGTGGTGGAATACGAAACCTGTGAAATTCGTCGGGATTTTGCCCTCTCAACCTTTTGCTCGGAGTGTACGCCGTGATTAGTGAATATCGTGTGCTTCCAGGTCCCGAACACTTCCTTCCCCCTGCTGCGGCCGCCATGGGTATCCGGTTGCCGAACCCTGGAGAAGCTCATATTAATGGTGTCATCGTCTCCGAGGAAAAGGCGTATGAGGAAGCGGCCAAGCAATTCTTGATGGCTACGGTGCCAACCATATTTCCGGGTCCGTTAGTACTCTGGGCCTGGAATGAAAAAGCCGCCAAGAAAGCCACGGCTGTTCGGCATCTTTACAATACGTTGAAGGAATGCGTGCAGCCCGGGCAAAAGCCGATGCTGATTCCTATGCCGGACTATCGGCCGAAATATCCTAAGATCGATCCGGAAGTCGAAATCAATCCGAACCATCCGAATCTGACC
>CBDIWQ010000310.1:0-7368 GCA_965285965.1 uncultured bacterium
GGGATGGTTTCCCTGCTGGAACAAGCGTGGGGGCGGAAGACGATTGGCAACCGGGTCTCCTCGATGACCGCTATGCTGAGCGACTATGGTGACGAACATCTCGCCTGCGGCGCGCCCATTGTCTGGACGGACGGTGGACGGACCTGCCATGCCGCGGCCCACGAGGCCGTCATGCCGCAGGCTGATTTCGTGCAGCTTTGCCGAGCCGCCAGAAAATCCATTCAGGATAATGGTGCACCCATCCGGATCGTCGCGCATCCCTTTAGCGGAGAGGCCGGCGCCTTTACGGCGTCCGCCGGACGGAAAGACTTAGTCCCGGAACCACCCGGCCTGACGATGTTGGATGTGCTCAACCGGTCGAGCCAGATCATTATGGGACTGGGCAAGGTGTCTGATCTTTTCAGCGGCCGGGGGTTTACGAGAGCGTTGACGGCTTCCTCGGCCTGGGCGGCCTTTGATGAAACGATCCGGCGATTAAGCCAGGTTCCCCGGGGACTCTTGTACATCAGTCTCGATCTGATGCCCACAAACAGCGCGGAGGCGGCGGCCGCGGCGCTCCAGGAATTCGACCGCCGGGTACCGGATCTTTTTGATAAACTGCGGACAGGGGATCTTGTCATGATCACGAGCGACCATGGGCGCGATCTGTCCAGACCCGGAGCGATGTCGACCAGGGAATACGTTCCGCTTCTGGTAACCGGACCCAGGCTCGCGCAAGGCGTCAATTTGGGGACGAGATCGACGGCGGCAGACGTCGGGCAGACGATTGTCGATGCGCTCCGGGCAGACCGGCTGCCGGTCGGCGAGAGCTTTTTAGAAGCGCTCCGGCCAGGATGAACTGCTGCCGGCCCGCGGACCGAAGGAACGAGACAGAGGCCTCTCTGTCGTATCGCTCGTGAGGGGTGTCCATGTCCTATGATGACAAACTCGTCGAACTGGGGCTGACGCTGCCGGTTGCACCCAAACCCGTGGCGACCTATGTTCCCGCGGTGAGAGTGGGTGATTTGCTATACCTGTCCGGTGTGCTGCCATCGCGCGATGGACAACTGGTGATGACGGGCAAGCTCGGCGACACCCTCTCGATCGAGCAGGGGATGGAGGCGTCGAAAATCGCCGTGTTGAACGCGTTGGCCATCGTGAGAAGCGAAGTGGGATCGTTGGATTATATCAAGCGGATCGTGAAGATGGTCGGCCACATTGCGTCGGCGCCTGGATTCACCGGCCAACCCGAAGTCTTGAATGGGGCGTCCGATCTCCTCGTCGCCGTCTTCGGCGACCGTGGGCGCCATGCCCGTGTGGCGGTCGGAGCGGCGGAATTGCCGCGCCAAGCGCCGGTTGAAATCGAGTTGATCGTGCAAGTCCTTTCCTAGCGGATGCCGTCCTTGACACTCCAAAAAATCGCTTGTTATAGTCGCGGGTCCCTCGCTTCACGGTACCCCGTTTCCCCTTCCCACACCCAGGCGTGGGGTCTCGTGCCACGCAGGGATCACTTACCGGTTCAGTGATGCCTTACGGATTGACAGGAGAAGCCTCATGAAGTCTCTGCAGCTCTGTGTATTGGCAGCGTGTTGTGGCCTGGCGACCGTGTCGGCGCAGGCGGCGGCCCCTCGTGCCATAGAATTATCTTCGCCATCGGCTACGCCCGGCGCGACCCTGTCCCTGGCCGGCAAAGGATTCGGCAATTTTCAATCCGTTCAGACCAACAAGGTGACGGTCAACGGAGTGCCGGCGCTCGTCCAGCGGTGGGAGCCGGACCTCATCGAAATCAAAGTGCCGTTCAAGGCGACCAGCGGTTCCGTGGACGTGATCATCGGCAAAAAGCGACTGTCGGCCGGCACGCTGACTATCGTCCATCCGCATATTGACGGCATATCACCCAACGAGGCAGAACGCGGGACGGTGGTGCAGATCACCGGGCGGCACTTCGGGATGACGGCGGGCGCACGAGACCCCAATACGATGTTCGGGGTCAATGATGTCGTCGTCGGCGGGGTGGTGGTGCGTCCGCGCCGTTGGAAGGACGATAAAATCGAACTCGAGATTCCGGCCAATGCTGCCAGCGGAGATGTGGTGGTCCGGTTGGCCTCTTCTGATCCCTTGCCCGACGGCTCCTGTTGCGCCCCCGTGGAATACGTCAAGAGCAACGCGGTGCCCCTGACCTTCATTCCATCGGTGCGCGTGGATCCGGTCAGCGGCCCGGTGGGCACGAAGGTGGTGTTGTTCGGTCAGGGATTCGGCGAAGGGAAAGGTGCCGGAGACGGCGTGCTGATCGGCGGCCAGCCCACCACGATTGATCAGTGGAAAGATGATGTCATCGTAGTCCATGTGCCCCTGGGCGCAGAGTCGGGTCCGATGGTTTTGAAAAGCCAGGGGCGCCAACGGACGGTCGTGCCGACCTTCACCGTCTATCAGCCCAAAGCCACCGCCATTACGCCGGCCAGCGCGCCGATCGGGACGTTGCTTCGCATCAACGGCGAGCATTTCGGGTTTTATTCGGAGAGCGGCTCCACGCCGTACAATTTCATGGATTTCAACACCGGCGAGAACCGCGTCGAGATCGGCGGTGTGCAGGCGCCTATCTATCGCTGGAATGACGAGCGCATTGATGTGTGGGTTCCCTTCAGCGCCAAGAGCGGAAGAGTGATGGTCTATCGGAGCGCCAATAAGCCGAACCCCGATGGGTCCTGTTGCGCCGAGCAGGGCGTCCTGCCGATCGACGCCGGGGAATTTTCGGTCGTCACGCCGGTGATCGAGTCCTACGACCCGAAGGCGGCGGGGCTCGATGCGACGGTGACCATCAAGGGAAAGGGCTTCGGCACGTTCTTGAAAACAGCCGAACATACGGAGCTGGGGTTGAGCCAGAAAGCCTACAAGCGGCGGTCTGACCTGGAAATTAATGAAGCCGAGGCGAGTTCCACCGTCGTATCCAACGTGTCGAGAACCGAAGTGTTGTTCAACGGCGCCGCGGCGCTCGTCCAGTCCTGGACGGATAACGAGATTGTCGTGAAGGTGCCGCACCGGAATTTATACGGCATCGGGAAGCGGGGCGAGTTTTTCGACAACTTGTCCACCGGACCATTGGTGGTCCGGCGTGGATCCTGGGACGTGCTCCCGGACGGGACCTGTTGCTCGCCGAAAAAATGGGTCACGTTGGAGGCCGGACAGTTCACGATCAAAGCCGAAGGACTTCCGGATCAGGGGTACTGGAACAACAACCGCCCCGACGCAAGCACCAATCAATGATGGCTCGTCGGCGATTCGTGCAATCCATCGGCCGGCCCGCGTTATGTGCCTGTCTGCTCGTTGCTCTGGTATCTCCTCCTCTGTGGAGCGCGGATCTTCCTCCTCTGGTGGCCAGTATCCAGAAAAGCACCACGGAAGCCACCTTGATGGGCATCCAGTTTCTCGATGATCGAACCGGGTGGGCGGTGGGAGCGGGGGGAACGGTGCTCAAGACGGTGGATGGCGGGAAGAAATGGAAGAAGGTTTCGACAGGGACCAACGCAACACTGACCTCCGTCTTCTTCATCGATCAGCAACGCGGATGGGTGACGGGGGCGTCAGGGACTCTCCGCCGGACGACCAACGGCGGCGAAAGCTGGTCTCCAAAACCCGTGGATACGCAACAGTCTTTCTATACCGTGTATTTTCCCACACCGGCGGCCGGATGGGTGGTCGGTGGGGGAGGCACGATCCTCCACACGGACGACGGCGGAGAGCATTGGGTTGAGCAAACCAGCGGAACCGGCGCGACCCTGTATGCCGCCCACTTCCTCAATGATCGTCGGGGCACCGTCGTGGGAGCGCTGGGTACCGTGCTGACCACGGAAGATGCCGGAGCCACATGGGTTCCCCAAGAAACCCAAGGGGCCGTGACCCTGTTCGACGTGTACTTCACCGATCTTTCCAATGGCTGGGCGGTCGGGAATGCAGGCGCGTTATTTCAGACTACGGATGGCGGCGCACGCTGGATCGATCGGACGCTGCCCTGCGGAAAAACCTGCACAAAGCTGATCGATTTGTTGAAAGTCCGCTTCACCGGGCCGCAAGCAGGTTGGATTGTCGGAGAACGCGGCATGGTCTACCGCACGACGGATGCCGGCTTTTCCTGGAGTGAGGGACGGTCCGTGAGCAAGGTGTCGATCTTCGGGCTCAGCTTTCCGACTCCGCAGCACGGATGGGCGAGCGGCGAAAACGGCACCATCGTGCACTTCGAGTCCGGGCGCTAAGGGCCTACCCGAGACGTCCCAGCCGGTGCTGTAGTATGCCGACCGCCACGACGGCCGCCGTCTCAGCTCTCAGGATGGCGGGACCCAGCGTGATGGGGACCAAGCCCCGTGTTTCAGCTTCAGCCGTTTCTTCTCTCGCCCATCCGCCTTCAGGCCCGATGAACAACGTGATGCTGTCTTGCGGCGACGCCGGCAAGGCAATCGCCGATAGATTCATGGCCGTCTCCCGCCGCTCCATCAAAATCAGACGAAGCGCAGCGGCCGGAACGGAGTTGGAGAACCGCTCCATCGTTTGGGGAGGCATGACCGTGGGAACCTGCCACTGCTCCGATTGCTGGGCGGCTTCCAGCGCGATGCGCTGCCACCTCGCGGTCTGGCCCTCAATACGATCCGGTTTGGGCTGCACCATGCTGTGACGGCATTGCAGCGGCACAATGGAGGCCACGCCAAGTTCCGTGGCCTTCTGGATCACCCAGTCCATTTTCTCTCCCTTTAACAGGGCTTGGGCGAGGGTCAAAGAAGGGGCCAGGGCCACAGGGGCGGGCACCGCCTCCAGGATGCGCGCGACGACGGCCTGCTTCGTGACCGCCGTGACTTCCGTGCGATAGCGGCGTCCCTGTCCGTCCGCGATGAGCAAGCGTTCTCCCACCGTCATCCGCAAACTGTCGCGGATATGAGTGAGGAGCTCGCCCATGATCGTGACGATCGGGGGAGTGATGAGGTCGGGAGGGAGGAAAAAAACTGGCATGCCGGAAGAGAACCGGTGAGACGCAGTTACTCGAAAAACGTTTTCATTTTGTCGAAGAAGCCGTCTCCGTCCGGTTCCATCGTCATGCCGCCCTCTTTGGCGAATTCCATGAGCAGTTCTTTTTGCCGGGCGGTCAGCTTGGTGGGAATCTGCACCTTGATCGTATAGATGTGGTCTCCGGTCTGGCCGCCTTTCAGGCTCGGGATGCCCAGCCCTTTGATTCTGAGGGTCTTGTCATGCTGCGTGCCTGGCGGCACTTTGATGACCGTGTCGCCTTTCAGAGTCGGCACCTCCACCTTGCCGCCCAGAATCGCGGTGACCAGGTTGATCGGCACGTCGCATTGAATATCGAGCCCCTTCCGCTGAAATACCGGATGCGGCTTGACGGTGATGGCCACATACAGGTCGCCGGGAGGGCCCGCATTGGCGCCGTGTTCGCCCTCGTTGGAGAGGCGCAACCGCATCCCCGTTTCGATGCCGGCCGGGATGTGCACGGCAATCGTTCGCTCTTTGTAGACGCGCTGGCGGCCCTGGCAGGTCGGACAAGGGTCCGTGACAATCTGACCGGCCCCGTCGCACTGTCCGCACGGGCGGCTGACGCTGAAGAAACCCTGCTGGAAGCGCAGTTGACCGGCGCCTTTACAGCTCGGACAGGTCTTGATGGAGGCTGCGGATTTGGCGCCCGTCCCCTTGCAATCGGCGCAAATTTCCCACCGCGGGATTTTCAGCTTGGCTTCTTTCCCGTAGACCGCTTCTTCGAAGGAGAGCTCGAGGTTGTACTGCAGGTCGTTGCCCCGTTCGGCGCGCCCGCCGCCTCGGGTCTGTCCGAAGAAGTCTTCGAAGATGTCATTGAAGACATCGCCAAAGCCCGCTCCGCCGAATCCGCCGAAGCCTTCGAACCCGGCTCCTTGCTGCGCACCGGCGTGGCCGAACATGTCATACCGCTTGCGCTTTTCCTGGTCGCTCAGAACTTCGTAGGCTTCGTTGATCTCTTTGAACTTCTCTTCGGAGGCCTTTTTCTGGTGATCGCCGCTTTGCAAGTCGGGATGATGCTGGCGGGCCAGTCTCCGATACGCCTTTTTCAGCTCTTCCTCGGACACGGTTTTTTCGACGCCGAGGATCTCGTAATAATCTCGTTTTGACACGGATGCCATAGCTCTGGGTGAAGGTACAGAAAGACCGAGTTCCCTCTCACACAGGAAACTCGGTCCGCCTGGAGTATTCTATGCTATTTCTTTTCTTTGTCCACTTCTTCGAATTCCGCGTCGACGACTTTTTCATCGGTCTTGGCGCTGCCCGCGCCATTGCCCGCGGCCTCTGCGCCCGGGGCGCCGGTCGCCGCCGAAGCTTTCTTGTACATCTCCTCGGCCAGCTTATGGGAGGCCGTCATCAAGGCCTGCGTCGCCGATTCAATGGCCTCGGCATCGGTCCCTTCCAACGCCTTTTTCAGCGTATCCACCGCTTCTTGGATCTGTCTCTTCTCGTCCTCGCTGACCTTATCGCCGTACTCCGCGATGTTCTTCTCCGTCTGATACACCAGGTTGTCCGCCTGGTTTTTCGCTTCAGCGAGCTTGCGGCGTTTCTTGTCCTCTTCGGTGTGGGACTGCGCGTCCTTGACCAGCTTTTCGACTTCGTCTTTGCTCAGGCCGCTCGAGGCGGTGATCTTGATCGATTGTTCCTTTTGCGTCGCCAAATCTTTAGCCGACACGTGTACGATCCCGTTGGCATCGATATCGAACGTCACTTCCACCTGAGGCATCCCGCGAGGAGCGGGAGGAATGCCGACCAGGTCAAACTGTCCGAGCAGCTTATTGTCGTTGGCCATCTCGCGCTCGCCTTGAAAGACACGGATGGTCACGGCCGTTTGGTTGTCGGCCGCGGTCGAGAACACCTGGCTCTTCTTCGTCGGCACGGTGGTATTGCGCTCGATCAGCTTGGTGAAGACGCCGCCGAGGGTTTCGATCCCGAGCGAGAGAGGTGTGACGTCCAGCAACAGGACGTCTTTCACGTCGCCCTTCAGCACGCCGCCTTGGATGGCGGCTCCAATGGCCACCACTTCATCCGGATTGACGCCGCGATGGGGTTCCTTGCCGAAAAACTCTTTGACGACCTGGATGACTTTCGGCATCCGCGTCATGCCGCCGACCAGGACGACTTCCTGAATATCCTTGGCCGTCACGCCGGCATCGGACAACGCCTTCCGGCAAGGCTCGATAAGTCGGATCGTAGCCATGTCGTTCTGTGAGCCAAGGAGTTGAAGTGGCGCATTGTCTTCCTAAGACCGCTTGGCCTCCCGACTTCACCACTTCATCCGGATTGACGCCGCGATGGGGTTCCTTGCCGAAAAACTCTTTGACGACCTGGATGACTTTCGGCATCCGCGTCATGCCG
>CBDIWQ010000311.1:0-6469 GCA_965285965.1 uncultured bacterium
AACAGCACAAGGCGGACCTGATCGTGACGGGCGCGAAGGGGCTCGGCGCGATCAGCCGCATGTTACTCGGCAGCGTCTCCACCCGCGTGGTGCAACATGCGACCTGTTCGGTACTCGTCGTCCGGTGACGGCTGTACGGGTCCTGCCGGCTATGGGCCCTGCGTTCAAAGCGTGCGTCCGTAGGAAAAATTCCTTGGGCTTGACGCGGAGAGGGCAACGCCATAGACTACCGCGTCCCGTATCACCAACGGACTTTACCAAGGATTTCCCCATGCAACCACTGTTGAAAATCGACCATAATTCTCTGCCCGACCGTCTCGTCACCGGACTCTCCAAAATCGGCCTTGCGATGAAAAGCCGGCCTTGGCGACGGCAAGGTCAGCAGGGTGTCGGACCATTGCAAATGCAAGTGCTGGCCATTCTACGGGGGCGTCCCAATCAATCGGCGACGGTGTCGGCTATTGCGCGTGAGTTATCCGTCAAGTTGCCGACGGCTTCCGAAGTGATCCGGACGCTGGAGCAAAAGCGGTTGGTGCGGCGCCGGCGCGAGGAAGTCGATAACCGCGTCGTGACGGTCCATCTGACCGCCAAGGGAGCGAAAGCCGGACAAGCGGTGAGCGGCTGGCCGGAAATCCTGTCCGCCGCCACGCAGGAATTGTCGCCGGGGGAGCAGACCGCGCTACTAAAAATTTTGATCAAGTTGATTCGCGCCTTGCAGCTGCAAGGTGAAATTCCCGTCGCTCGCATGTGTGTCTCTTGCGAGCATTTTCGTCCCCACACCTATGCGGATGCCGATCAGCCGCATCACTGCGCGTTCGTCAATGCGCCGCTCGGTGAACGGGCGCTGCGCCTGGATTGTCCCGAGTATCTCTCGGCATCGGTGACGCAGGCGCAGGAAGCCTGGGACCGATACCGCCAGCCGGCGGTATCCTAACGAGGGCTGTGGCGCCGGAAGGCGGCTAGCCGCCTTTGGCCGTGGCATAGAGGGCGCGGTCTGCTTCTATCTGTGCAAACACATCATCCAGTGCGCGTTGAAGCGCTGCTTCAATAGGAATGCGGTCCGAAGCGGTCACCCATCGGACCACCGGTCCTTCTACCTCCCGTTCAGCCACATAGTTCTTGATCAGACGGCCGGCTTCTTTGATGTCGACCTGTAAGCGGATTCGGTACCAATAGCGATTGCGGGATTTGAGCGACAGCTCCGTCCCGACCTCCATCAGCAGGTCGGCGGGGGTCGTGGTCACGGCGGCAAAGGTCTCCCGACGTTGGGCATACTCCACCAGCGCCCGCCTGACATCCTCCTTGGGCCATCGCAGTTGGTTGATCCCGGGCATGTGGTCAGGGCCCGACAGGGAGACGGGGCGCGCGACCAGCTGGATGGACTGGGGGATTGGCTGTGGGTTCGAGGCGAACGGGAGCGGATTGACCTGGATCGTATGAACGCAGCCGGTGCTGGCCCAGAGGACCGCCCACAGGAGCCGCGGCAGGCGCATACGACTCTTGATTGGCGGCGCTGATGAACCGGTCGGTCTCTGGTCCAAGGCTACGGCGTCGTTCGGGTGGATGGGGAGAGGAGGTCGATATCTTTTAACGCGCGGACCGCCTGCTCCCGGTAGGTACGTTCGGCCGGATCGGTGTAGGTATCAATGACCCGTTGATAGGTGCCGCGCGCTCGCTCGGGCTGTTTCTTAATCGCAAAGTATTGGCCCAGGGCGATCCAGTTTTGTGCCGCCGTTTCCCTGGCCGTTCGCATGAGCGCAAATTCGCGTTCGACCTGCGTCGTCCCCTGCAGCTTCGCGCGCTTCCGGACCGTGTCGGCCATCTGATCCGCCATCGATTCGATAGCCTCATTCTCGTGCATGGCGGCTTCGATTCGATTGGCCTTCAAATTGGCGTAAAAGCCTTCGACATGGTCCTTGAGGATGTCGGCCCGCTGCTGATAGGTATCGTGAGCGCAACTCGCGACCAGTAGTATGAGCAGCAGCAGAGCGGCGAGGCACGAGCACCTCTGTCGGGATATGGGGCCGCCGGTCGGCATACTGGTCATCCTCGCCACAAAGATCTTGCGTCACCGCGGGCCAGTCTAGCATAGTTGTCGGACGGCTTCGACTCCCTTGCCGGTCGCAAGCGCGCTAGTGACAGGTCCGGTTGGAATATGATATGACTCATCGCCGCTTCTAGATGCCTGAATGTCCCCATCGTCTAGCCTGGCCTAGGACATTGCCCTTTCAAGGCAGTAACACGGGTTCAAATCCCGTTGGGGACACCACCTACTACGGAGCAGCGGTCCCGTAACACATTGAACAGGACCCCTGCCCGGGCATGGGCGCTCTGATTCGTTCCTCTCGTTATTGTGACTCTCTTGGGTGATCTCTCCAGCGCGACTCGACCTCCTTGAGGCCTTCGGCTACGCGTCTTGTGCTAGGGCGTTTGATAGGAGACTTGCATACCGGCGGCACCCTAGGATCGGCAGGGAGGAGCGGTCCATTGACGGCCATGAACCGGCCAAAACAGCCTTAGCCTTTCGACATGGCAAAGATGAAAGGATATAGTTGGTCTATGAGGATGGAGGGACAGGGTATCATACGCGTCTTGCTCGTCGATGATCATGCAATGGTCCGGCAAGGTCTGCGGAGCATCCTCGGGACCTATCCTGACTTTGAGATCGTGGGAGAGGCCTCCAACGGGGAGGAAGCGTTGCGGTGTGTGCGGGAGCTTGCGCCCTCGGTGGTGGTCATGGACATCAATATGCCGAAACTGAACGGGATAGAGGCGACTGCGAGGATCAAGCGGACATATCCTCATGTGGTTATCGTGGGCCTATCGGTCAATGCGTCCGATGAGAATCGCCACGCCATGAGAGCGGCCGGGGCAAGTATGCTGCTGACAAAGGAAGCCGCCGTCGAACAGCTGTATGCTGAAATCAAAGATTCGGTCAACCGAAGGTCCTCGGCCCTTCATTAAAAAAGACCGCAAGGCTTTGACGATTCCCGCCCTCTTCCATAAACGCATTAAATCCGTAGCCTCCAATGAAGTCCAACACCTCGAGCAGCGTTTGTCTTCATGCCGCGGGTACACTAAAATCACAGCGGATGACCTCCCGGAAGAGCTATCCGGCGATGTCGCGTGCAGGCTATGCTGAACGTGTGAGCCTGCCGTGGTTTGCGCCTTGTTCCGCTCATTCAGAGCGGCATGATGGCCGGTCAATAAGGAGATCAGGATGGCGAGATCGCCGCGCCGAGAACTTGAAAAGGATAATCCCCCCGCGCCCCAAATTTACCAGAGCTTCCGAAAACGCGTGAGGCCCGTCGAGGTCGTTGCCGGTAAACGAAGCACCAAGAAGACGAACAGTAAGAAAGAGAAGCGCTGATCGCAGGTGCATCGCTGCCCTTCAGTCTCTTCTTCAAACTCCGCATTGACCGGGCCGTCGATGTGCTCCCCCCTTCCCGTTGAGTTTGCGGATGGTGGTAGGTAGACTGCCCACGGGCATGCATGGAAGTGGGAGGCACACATGGCACACCGGTCTGTCTGGTTCCTGGTTTTCCTGATCGTAGTGGGGGCGACTGTTCAGGCGGCGGATAAGCCGAGTATAAAAGACGGCACCGCGACCGAAAAGATCAAAGGTAAAGACGGTGCACCGATGGTCCTAATTCCCGCAGGCCCGTTTGTCATGGGCAGCAATGACGGTCTTCCAAATGAGCGGCCGCAACATACGGTGACGCTCAAGGAGTATTACATCGATCAGTACGAGATCACGGCTGGTCGATATCAAAAGTTCGTTGAATCGGCGCATCGCAATGTGCCGCCGACGTGGGATGATGACGCGGCCCAAGCTCTGAGCGATCTTCCTGCCGTCGGCATGTCCTGGACCGATGCTGCCGCCTACTGCAAATGGGCGGGTCGTCGCCTGCCGACCGAAGCGGAATGGGAGAAGGCCGCCAGAGGCGTCGATGGTCGGCGGTATCCCTGGGGACACATGCAGCCTTTCGTCGACATCGCGAATTACAATCGAGGTATGTGGGTGAGTGAAGCGGTCACTCTGGTGCCGGTCAACAGCGGGACCGAAGGGATGAGTGTACGCCATGGGCTCAAAGAAGGGGGGAAAAGTCCCTATGGGCTCTTTCACATGGCTGGGAACGCGGCAGAATGGGTGATGGACTGGTATGACCGCGAGTATTACCAGAAGAGTCCGGACGCCGATCCGACGGGACCCGCAAGCGGAGACAAACGGGTGATCCGCGGGGGATCGTGGGCGGATCTCCCAAGCGCCTTGCGAGTCACGTCGCGAATGTCCGCTGAGCCGGATTATGAAGACCGCACGATCGGATTCCGCTGCGCTATGGATACCGGCCACTGAGGGACGGCTTCTTCTTTCCGCACTATGGACTCAGCACCTTCAGGGGCCGGAACATCGCAGCCTCCTATGGGAGGACCGCCCTCTCGCCCTCCGGAGCGGACGGTGGTGTTGCTCGTCATCGGACTGGTGTTGTTGTACGCCTTGTGGACCCTCCGCACGCCAAGCCCGTCTCCGAGCGCGCCGATTTCCGGAGGAACCGCCGCCACGGGGGCGTTATCACCGGAGCGGATTCCACTGGTGACCGGCGAGGAACCGATCGCCGATATTTTTACCCGAGCGGGATGCATCGTCTGCCATACCATTCCCGGTATTCCAGGGGCCAACGGCCAAGTCGGTCCGCCGTTAATTCTGGGTACCACCGGAGAACAACGGATTAGAGATCCGTCCTATGAAGGGCAGGCGAAAACGGTTCGGGAATATATTGAGGAGTCGGTGCTGGATCCGAGGCAGTTCATCGTGCAGGGGTATCCGGCTCTCACCATGCCGACTTGGTACGGCTCCAAGCTCAGCGCTCTGGCGCTGGAGAAGATCACCGCCTACCTGGAGCAGCAGACTGCGAAGGAGTCCCCCTGACCCGGTAGCGGGCGTCCTCCCGCCTAGAGTTTGCGCAAGGGGGCGAACTTGCCGGAGCCGCCGCCCTGTATTTTAAACGCATCCTGTGCGGCGCTGCCTGCCTGCTTATCCAGCAGGGCGTTGACCGCCTCATCGCCTTTCAACCCCTCCAGCTTGATCTTCAGCCGGAGGTTGTTCGCGCTGTCCGCATTGATCAGTGCTTGTTCGAGCGTGATCTTGTTGGCCTTGTACAGCTGGAAGAGGACGTGGTCGAAGGTTTGGCAGCCTTCGTCGATCCCTTGTTCCATCGCTTCCTTCAGAACATCCACTTCCGCCTTCTTAACCAGGTCCTTGATGCGCGGGGTATCGAGCATGATTTCCAGTGCCGGCACTCGCTTGCCGTCGACGGATGGAATGAGCCGTTGAGAGATGATGGCGCGAAGATTGAGCGACAGCTGCAGGTAGATTTGAGCATGCCGCTCGACGGGGAAGAAGTTCATGATGCGTTCGATGGCCTGGTTCGCGTTATTCGAATGCAACGTGCCGATGCACAAGTGGCCGGTTTCGGCGAAGGTGATGGCGGCTTCCATCGTCTCGGTGTCACGGATTTCGCCGATGAGAATGACGTCGGGCGCCTGGCGAAGCGTGTTCTTGAGCGCATTTTGGAAATTCAGCGTGTCGAATCCGACCTCTCGCTGAGTGATGATCGACTTCTTATGCTGGTGCACGAACTCGATGGGATCTTCGACGGTGATGATGTGGCCGGGATGGATCGTATTGCGGTAGTCGATCATGGCGGCCAGCGAGGTTGATTTGCCGGAACCGGTCGCGCCCACGACGAGGACCAGTCCGCGCTTGGTCATGGCGATGTCTTTGATGATGGGCGGTAGTTCGAGTTGCTCGACGGTCTGAATTTCCGCCTTAATGTGGCGGAACACGAGGCCGACGTTGCCTCGCTGTCGGAAGATATTCACGCGGAACCGTCCAAGCTCCTTGTAATACAGCGCGAGATTCATCTCCATCTTCTCTTCGAATTCGCCGCGCTGTTGTCCTCGCATGAGCGCCAAAGCGAGCGCCTCCAGTTGTTCATTGGTAAAAGGGGGCGCATCGGTCGGTTGAGTGGACCCGTGAATGCGGTAAATGGGAGGGGCTTCAACGGTCAAGTAGAGGTCCGACGCTTCCTGATCAACCATCACTTTCAAAAGGCTGCGAATATCCATGGTGTCGTTCCACCCTTCCTCTATTGAGCTTAGGCGGCCCCGCTGACCGCCGACCCGAACAGATTCGGGTTCATGCTGCGCGACTGCGCTTCGGCTTTATGGACCACTCCTCGTGTGACCAAATCGGTGAGCGCCATGTCCATGGTTTGCATGCCGTCTCGTTGGCTGGCTTGCATGATACCCGGTATCTGATGGAGCTTCGCCTCACGGATCAGATTGCGGACGGCCGTGGTGGCGATCATGATTTCCAGCGCGGCGGCTCGTCCGCCGGCCTTCTTCTTGAGCAGCGTTTGGGTGATCACGGCTTCGAGCGCTTCCGAAAGCTGCGTTCGGATCTGGG
>CBDIWQ010000312.1:0-2898 GCA_965285965.1 uncultured bacterium
GCGATTGGCCGGAAGGCTGATCGTATAGCGGGTGAGGTCTTTTCCGGTCGAGGCATTGAGGCCGACGCCGCCATGGCGCTGATAGAGGAGGGCCATTTCGTTGCCCACGACGTACTGCGAAGCCTGGGCCTGCACCTCGATGAATCGCTTCTGAAGCGCCTCGATCGCGGCTTGTTCTTCGGCGGTGGCCGGACTGTTCCTGGCATGGAGCCCGCGCTGGCGCTGTTCTAATTCGGTACCGATGCGCGCCAACTCCTCGAGAATCGGCTGTTCTTGCCGATAATCCTTCGTGCCGATGGTGCGCGTGCCTTTGAAGGCCATGTGTTCATACAGGTGGGCGAGGCCGGTCTGCCCCACCTGTTCATTGACCCCGCCGACCGCGAAGGTAATGTTGATAGACACCACCGGCGTCTCATGACGTTCGACCATGAGGACCGTCAGACCATTCGCCAACTTGCGCTCGATCACACGATCTGCCAAGCCGGACGATCAGGCCCATGCGTGATTCAACAGAGGGCTCAGTGTGAGAGCCAGGCACATCAACAGGGCCTTGATTCGTGTACCCACCGCCCCGTTCACAGAAACCGCACTCGGCTTTATGTTCATAGGAAAAGCTCCATCAGGTCTTCCGGTCGTTCAATGAACCAGTCCGGTTTACAGGCCGCCATTTTCTCGCGATTCCCCATGCCGTAGCCGACGGCGCAGACACGGATACCGGCGTTATGGCCGCCATTGATGTCATTCGTGCTGTCGCCCACCAGCACCGTGCGCTCCTTCGACGCGCCGACTTGCTCCATGATGTGGAGCAGCATCCCCGGCTCGGGTTTCAGCCCGAATCCATTGTCGCCGCCGACGACGACGGGGAAATGATGAGGGCCCAGTCCCTCCAGAATTACACGGGTGTATTCGATCGCCTTGTTGGTGGCCACGGCTTTTTCTTTACGGCCGAAATGCCGCAACATGGGCTCAATGCCGGGATAAAAGACGGTGCGATCCAGGCAATGGGTCAAATAGTGACCGCGAAAGATCTGTAACGCCCGCTCATACCGATCCAAATGCTCCTCTCCCACGGCCAGCCGGAGCAGCCGCTTCACTCCGTCACCGACAAATCCGAAGATTTCCTCCAGCGACCGTTCCGGCAGGCCTAACTCCGCCAGTGTCAGGTTCACGGAGTGCGCAATGTCCCACTTCGATTCGATCAATGTGCCATCGAGATCGAAGATCAATAAATCCACCGGCGTCTTGGTCATTATTTTGCCTTTCGCAATGAGTCTTCCAGGGCGATGAGCGCGCTCCGGTTCGCCCCGTCGGTTTCCTGTAGCAGGGCCTCGCGGACAAAGTTCACCATGCGTTTGAGCCCGATATGAGGCGGAATCACCGGTTCGACGATCCGCCATTTATTGGCGACGGCTTTGACGTGAAAACGCACTTCTTCGACCGTGGCCTCTGACTCGGGGACAAACGCCGCCGTGTCCAGATAGACGAATCCGAGCACCCGGTACGAAACGGGAATTATGACCTCCAGTTTATTGATCACCTCCCACTGCCGATAGTCTTCGGGAACGGTTACCTCTTGCACGACCACCAGGCGTCCCCAGGCCGGCTCTTGCCGCCAGTCGATATAAGGCCGGAGCGTTTCAAAGGAGCGGGCGTCCAACCGGGCGCCCTTTTGGTCGAGCGTCACATAGCGGCGGACGATCTCGGTGGGTGGATGATCGGTCGAACCGCTCTCCGCCCGGACGAGTTCCCAAGACAAGACCAGTCCCGCCGCAACAAGCGGAAGCCACCAGCTAAGGGCGCGGATTGTGCCTAACGCCACGTCACGCCTGCACTTCATGGAGTTTCATGACGTTAGTTCCGCCGGGACGCCCCACCACCGTCCCTGACAGCAGCACGAGCCGGCTTCCGGCCTGAAGGAGTTTGTCTTGTTTGAGACGCTGCTCCACTTCCGAGACTTGCGCGTCGGCATTGTCGATCAAGGGCATCAGACGGGGATCGACTCCCCAGAGTAAAGCCATGCGCCGCCGGACCGACTGATGCGGCGTAAAAGCCACGATCGGTGCCTCGGGGCGCTGCTTGGAGACCAGCCGGGCGGTGGTGCCGGACTCGCTCAGCACAGCCAGGACCGACGCCCTCAAGGCGGCGGAGGCCGAAGCCGCAGCCGTACACATGGCGTCAGGAATGCTCATGTACCGGGGCGGATGCTCGCCGGTGACGACCCGATACCGAGGTTCGGATTCCGCTGCACGGACAAGGCGATCCATCACGCGTACCGCTTCGACGGGATACCGGCCGCTGGCCGTTTCGCCCGACAGCATGACAGCGTCGGTGCCATCGAACACGGCATTCGCCACGTCTGAGGCTTCCGCCCTGGTCGGCACGGATTCAGTCATCATCGATTCCAGCATCTGGGTCGCAGTAATGATAACACGGCCGCAGCGGTTCCCTTCGGCGATGATGCGCTTCTGCAACAACGGCACCGCTTCGGGTCCCATCTCGACCCCGAGATCGCCGCGCGCGATCATCACGCCGTCCGCAGCATCCAGAATGGCCGCGAGGCAGTCGATCGCCTCCGCCCGTTCGACTTTGGCAATGATCGGTTGATCACCGCCGCATTCCCGCACGAACTGCCGGGCGGTCTGGATATCCTCCGGTCCGCGGACGAATGAGAGGGCGATGTAGTCGACCTCGTGGGCGATGCCGAAGCGAATGTCGGCCCGGTCCTTTTCGGTCAAAGCCGGCGCGCTGATGATCGTGCCCGGCACATTGATACCTTTGTGAGACGTGACCGGCCCGCCCCGTTTCACGCGGCAATCAATGGCCCCATTGGCCACCGTCATCACGAGCAATTCGATGCGCCCGTCGTCAATGAGAATGCGCGCCCCGGGACGCACATCC
>CBDIWQ010000313.1:0-36542 GCA_965285965.1 uncultured bacterium
ACAGAACGACATGGCTACGATCCGACTTCTTGTATCGTAAGGGATGCGACGGCAAGGACATGGTGGCCTGCGCCAATCTCGGCGACTTCCTATTAAGAGGCATCGGTGTCCCAGCGGATACTGCGGCTGGGCTAGCGCTATACCGACAGAGCTGCGGGGCCGGAGACACAGTAGCTTGCCGCGACCTCGGCATTGTGTACGTGACCGGCGAGAAAGTGGCAGCAGACCCAGCGCTAGGCGCGACCTGGCTCCGTAAGGCCTGCGACGCGGGTTCTGCGCAGGCTTGCGGCGACCTCGCGTACTTGTACCATAATGGGACCGGAGTACCTCGGGACAGTGCCGTCGCTCGGCGCCTCTACATGACCTCTTGCCGTGGAGGATACAAACAGGCATGCCAAATGGTTCGCTAGAGGAGTGAGGTTGAGTGACACCGTCCAACAATACATTCCAGCGGACGCCCGCCGGCGCCGCTGAATTCAAACGTTAGGCATCATGAGAAAGCGCATCTCCTTACTCGTTGCGGCAGTTTCTTTTACCACTTGCTGTACCTCTGCCATAGCCAAGCACCCCGACTGCGCCGGTGTTGACCGCTGGGCCACGAATATGGCATTCGTTCATCTCAAGAACGCTGGGCTGACCGACAACACCAAACTCGATTTTACGAAGACCAAGACGGATCGTCTTGCATCGGAGAAGATTGGAATAGATTTATACCGTCAAATTCATCACATCGTTTTTACTGAGAAGACTGGTGAAACTATTGAGGTCATCACAGCGAACGAAGCGTCGAACGAAGAATGTTCAATGTCCGGTGTGGATGTGTTCGTCATTTCGAGAAGACTCGGCGGTGGCAAATGATGCCTAACTCGCCGTTCAACGCCGACGCGCAAGCGCGCCGGTCAACTTAGTCGTTAACTGGAAAGGGAAATTATGAGAAGAATAACTAGCGTTCTCCTACTTATTGTGGTCATCCGCTCGGCTTTCACCGTTTTGGCCAGGAATTGCACCAGCTGCGACGCCGCCATATTGCCCTTGATCTCCAGCTCCAGCCAGGGACCCGCCTCCAGGAAAGAGACGAGCGCTTTGCCGTCCGTAATCTGGATGGCGCCGTAGGAGCCGGTGATATGGGCCACGCGCAACCGGCCGGTCTCCACCTGCACCACTGCGTCCAGATTTTTTGCCGGGACGCGATCCGTCCCGACCAACGCCTGCGCGTCCAGCACGTGGAATTCACCGGTGACCGATACCTGAGGACCGGCGGTGGCCGAGCCGGTCAAGGTCGCATTGACGACTTGCACCTTCCCGTCGATCTGGCGATCCGCCAGGAGGGCGGGAATCTGCGGATGAACCCATTCGGCCGGAATCGTCTTGAGCAATTGGGGCAGCGTCATCAGGGAACTGCTGAAGGTGACGGCAAAGGTCGGCTGCGCCGTCAAAAGCCCGGCCAGGCTGGCATTGCCCGTCAGCACCATCTCGTTGAGCCGCGCCGACATATCGGAGAGCACCATGTCGTATCCCGTCAGCCCCGGCATCACCCGTACGGCGCTCTGCAGGTTGAGCACCCCCTGCATGTGCTCAGGCACGGGGCGGGGGCCGAAGAAGTCCGCCGCATCGCGAACGCTCAGGTCCGCGGCGTCGATGCGGCCTTCAAATTGAAACACGGCTTCCGGGCCGCCGGTGTCCTCGGCCGAGAGCGAGACGGGTTTGTCCGACTTTCTGATCACGCCATCGAGCGAGAAACCGGCCATGCCCTGGTCTCCCTGCTTGGCGGCCGATACGTGCAATTCCGCCAGACCGCGATCCGGTCGGATCAAGAGCCCCGCTTCCACATGGTCCAGGGTGATGGAACGGAGACCATCCGGCCGGGCGGCATCGATGACCGTCACTGTGCCGTTGACGATCGTCGCCTGTCGGATCATGAACGCCCCGGCCACCATCTGGATCGTGCGCTGATCGGTCGCGGCCTGATCGTCGGAATCCAGCACGTTCCAATGTCCGGACTCATTACGACGGAGGGTCAAGACAGGCTCTTCGATCAACAACCGCTTTCCCACCACTTGCTTTTTCAGCAGCGGGAGGAGCCGCAAGACAATATCCACCCGCTTGGCGGTCACAACCCTGTTGTCGGAACTGGGGTCATGAATCGCCACGTCGAAGAGCTCGACGCGGATGCGGGGAAACAGGACGAACTTGACCCGGTGGACGTCGATCCTCCGCCCGAGACTGTCCTCGAGCTGTTGCAGTACGAAGTTTTTGAGGTAGTCCTCTCCGGTAATGGTGCGGGAGTACAGGAGGAAGATCATGCCACTGACCAGCACGACGACGACGAGCAGCAACACGAGCCGAAAAACAGACACTCCTCCCCCTTCTTGACCGGACATGGCTGGCGCATCTTACCGGATGAATCCTCTGAAATCCACCAACTGCCTGATTGGCAAAGGGATTTCGGTTTCACGAGCCAATCGATCGCTTCGTGCGGAATAGCTGGTTCATAACCAGGCGACCCGCTATACTCCGCGCACCCATGCGCCCGACGAATCCCTCCGTGACGCCGCCCTCCGGTCTCTCCCCGACCCCGACGCCGGTTCGCTGGCTTATTGTCAGCCTGCTCTTCAGCATCAGCGTCGTGACCTACATCGATCGGGTGAACATCTCCGTGACCGCACGCCACATGATGCCGGCATTGGGTCTCACCGAGCAGCACATGGGGTTCATCTTTTCCGCCTTCGTGGTTGGGTATGCGCTGTTTCAAATTCCAGGCGGCTGGCTCGGGGACCGGTGGGGCGCCCGCCTGGTTCTGACCGTGGCCCTCCTCTGGTGGTCCGGGTTTACGGCCTTCACGGCCATGGCGCCGGCCTCATCGCTGGCGGGAGCGGCCGGTATCCTCGGCGCGCTGATCATGGTCCGCTTCCTGCTCGGGATGGGCGAAGCGGTGGCCTTGCCCACATTCAACCGCGCCGTTACCGACTGGCTGCCTCCTCATGAACGCGGGCTCGGCATCGGCATCGCCATTGGGGGGATCGGCGTCGGCGCTGCGCTCACCCCGCCGCTTACCGCGTGGATCATGGTGAACTACGGGTGGCAAACCGCGTTCTATGCTTCCGCGCTGCTCGGGATTGTGCTGGCAGCCATCTGGTGGGTCGTCGCCAGGGACCGTCCTGCGCAGCACCCCTGGGTTCAACCAAGCGCCACTGCCGGACCGGATCCGGGACGCTCTTCCATGCCGGCCATCCCGTGGCGGGCTCTCAGGCGGACACCGACTGTCTGGTGGCTGGTGCTGAGCTATAGCTGCCTGGGGTATGTCGCCTATGTGTATCTCTCCTGGTTTTACCTCTATCTCGTGACGGTGCGCGGCTTCGATGTGTTGCAGGGGGGCCTCTTCGCCGCTGCGCCCTTTTTGGCCATGCTCGTCTCCTGCCCACTCGGAGGGTGGGCCACGGACCGGCTGGCCTTGCGCCATGGGGTCACGGCCGGACGGAAGCTCGTGGGAATGGCCGGCATGCTGGCCGCGGCAGGCTCCATCGGCCTCGGCGCCGCGGTGGAGTCGCCCTATCTGGCCATTGCCGGGTTATCGATCGGAGCAGGCTGGTTATATTTCACCGTGGGAGCCTATTGGTCGTCGACCAGTGACCTTTCCAAAGCTCATGCGGGGAGTCTCTCCGGATTGATGAATATGGGAGCGAACATCGGAGGCACGCTCTCACCCACCATCACACCCTGGATCGCTGCTCGATGGGGCTGGGGCGCATCGCTGGGAGCGGCGGCGCTGCTCGCGTTCATCGGCGGCATCCTTTGGCTCTGGATCGACCCGGGCAAGGGATTAACTGACGTGAACCGTGAACCGTGATGCGTAAGTTTCCGAAACTGTCGCCTCTTACTCCCCCATCACACTTCACTCATTACGCATCACGCGTCACGCATCACGTCCCCTTGCCTCCAGCGGAAGACCCCTGTTAGAGTCAGCTCCCATGACCATCCAATTCCAAAAAAAAGATCCGCGCGCCACGATCGTTACGAAGTATGGGGAGATCAAGATCCGCTTCTATCCCGACGAGGCCCCACGTCATGTGGAGAATTTCATCAGCCTGGCCAAGATGGGATTTTTTGACGGCACGACCTTCCACCGCGTCGTGCCCGGCTTTCTCATTCAGGGGGGCGATCCGCTGACCAAGAACCCGGACCGCACGCTCCACGGAACCGGGGGGCCCGGATACTTCTTGCCTCCGGAACCGAATGACCGCCCGCATAAACGGGGCGCCGTCTCCATGGCGAAAATGCCGCGCGAGAGCAACAGCACGCGCGACTTCAACGACAACGGCTCCCAGTTTTTTATTTGCGTGGGCGATAACAGCGGGCTGGATCGGCGCTACACCGTCTTCGGCGAAGTCTTCCGGGGCATCGAGGTCATCGACAAGATCGTGGCAGCCGCCCGGGATCCGGCCGACAATCCGCTGGAAGCCATTACGATGACCGTGACGGTGAAAGAATAACCACGGCTCACGCGCATTCCCGCCTCGGCGCGACGTCTCCATCATCAGTTACCGGCTCACGATCCAGCCCAATAAGGCCGGTACTGCCTTGTACCCTTTGATGACTTGCTCACAGTAGTCCTTCCGCACGAGATACATCGTATCCGGCCAGACCGCCCGCTCTTCCTCGCAGCCGATCAGCTCCCGATTGAGAAACTGGCCGTTGACCTGGGCCGAACGCAAGGCGCCCATCGGGGAGTAGTCCGATAGGACGACGGAGCCCTCGGGTACCTGCTGCGCATAGGCCAGAATGAACGAGTGCGCGGACGTATCGCGCAGATAGGGGGCCAGAAAATACCGGACGTCGTCGCGGAACGGCAGCTTGGAGGCCTGTGTCGGCAGGGTGACCAGCCCGCTGCCGGCCAAGGCGGAGGCGCCGACTAACAGCAACGGGTGAAGAAGGATGAGCGTCAGGGTCAGGGAGAGCCCGACCCGACAGGAGCCATACCGCCGAGACATCTCGGCGACGCCGAGAATCGCAAAGAAGGCCGCGCCCGGCAGGAAAAAGGTAAACCGATCGCTGACTCCGTAGCTCACCGCAAACAACAGGTTTAAAACGGCAGCAGTCCAGATCACTGTTTGCTTCAAGGTCGCGGGCTTTCGCATCGCACCGAGCAGGCCCACCCCGCACAAAGACACCAGGACTAAGACCGCATAGTGCTTGTCTTGGAAGATCTTGTCGAATCGGAACAAGGCGCCCTCCCATCCGGCAGAAGCCGCGCCGTCCGATCCCGTCAAAAAGATGCGGATCACCGTAGCCGCATCACTGCCTGCGTTGAACTCATGCAGCATGGCGGGATAGCAAGGCGCGAGGCCCAACAGCAAGCCGGGCAGGGCCCAGAGCAGCCGCCATCGGCAACGGGGAAGGAGATACAGATAGAGCGGAGCGAGCACGATGATCGTCAATTGATGCGTGGCCGCCCCCAGGCCCGTCAACACCCCCACGACCACGGCGGTTCTCCGTACAGCGACGTCGTGATCGAATACGATTGCATAGGCGGTCATCACAATGAGCAGGTGCAGCGCATACACCTCCATTTTAGTGCTCACCCAAAACACATTGTGCAGAAGGATCACGCCGAGTGCCGCCAGGACCGCGTACGGAGCGTCCAGACCCAGCGCTTTGCCCACGCGGTAGACCACATAGGCGAGAGGCGCCATCAACAGGCTATTGAAGTAGGCGACGCCATGAACGCCGAACAGCTTGTATAGCATCGCCGTGACCGAGTGGTACAGCGGGTGCGACGTGGCGCTTAACTCGCGGGCCACATAGTCGCCTTGCGCCGCGATAAACAGCAGAAACCCGTTGTCCATCCATTGAATGGGTCCGCTCGAGGCCAGGACGCTCAACGCGAGCGCCCCCAGCAGGACGGAGATGAGGGCCACTCGTTCCCCTGCCTCGTACGAAGCGGACCGCCCCGTGCGGACGGCGATGCGGCCTTTCTCGGCGGCCGTCGTGCGGGCATATGGTATGGTTTCCACAGCGCCCTCCCGGAACGCGTTTTCGGCGCGGGTCTCGTCACACATTCAGCCGGTTAAACACCGCCGCCGGCAGATGCCGGATCACCCACATGATCGGCGCCCACTTCGCCGGGACATATACGATCGCCGCGCCGCGGTCGATGGCGGTCACAATGTCGCGCGCCACGTGCTCCACCGGCGCCAGGTGGGCTCCCCGGGCTTTCAGATGAGCGGTCATCGGGGTGTCCGTCGGTCCCGCCTTGATCAGCACCACGCGGACCCTCGTCCCGGCAAAACGATGCTGCAATCCTTGGGCGTAGCAGGTCATCAGTCCTTTGGCCGCTCCATAGACATAGTTCCTCTTGCGCCCGCGATCCCCCGCCACGGAACCGATCAAGGCCAGGGTGCCGTGTCCGGCGCGGGCCATCTGTTCCGCGAAGGCTTCGGCATACAGGACCGGCGACACTCCGTTGATCTCCAACGCCGTCCGGCAAGCCGTCAGATCGGTTTGGCAGGCGCCCTGCTCGGGCAACCAGCCGTGGGCGATCAGCACCCGGTCGACCGCTCCTTCGGCCGCCACGTCAGCGGCCAGCCGTGTCATGGCGACCGGGTCCATAAAGTCTTCCACCCGCACGCGAAACCGCGACCGGGGGCTCCGCACCAGCAAATCGGCGGCGACCCGTTCGGTCCTGGCTTTATCCCGGCCTACCAACGTCATGTCGACCGGCGTCTCCTGCGCCGCCCACAGGCGCGCGCAGTGCTCGGCGATAGCCGAGGTGGCGCCGACGATGACGATGCGTGTGCCGTGCTCCACTTCAGCGTCCTAGTAAGCGGCGGGACAGAGCCGAGCTGATCCCGGGGTCGCGATATGGGAGAAACCGGTTGAGATGCGGATAGCCCGTTTCGAACAGGTCGCGCGGCATGCGGGCATCTTTCGCCGGATAGATCCGTCCCTGCGCTTCACGCACGATCGCATCCAACCGCTCAAACAGCTTCGGCATGCGGTCGCCATGGTTGGGAAAATCCAGCGCTAATGTCAGCCCCGGCTGGGGGAAGCTCAACAGGCCGGGAGACTGGCGCCCTCCGAAGGTCTTCAGCACCGCCAGGAACGATCCGCCGCCGGCGCGCGCGATCGCCCGCAGCATCGCTCGCACGGCATCGCGCCCGGCCGCGCGGGGCACCACGCTCTGGTACTGAAATAACCCTCTCGGCCCGTACAGCCGATTCCATTCCAGGACATGGTCGAGGGGGTAGAAGAACGGTTCGTAATGCATGACGACCCGACCGGCACGCCGTTTGTGAAATTGAAAATAGGCCGCATTAAATGCCCGGAGCGACAGCGGATTGACCAGGGAGACCGGCGGAACGAAGGGGAAGGTCCATGAACGCCCGTTGGGCTGCCGACCATCGCCCGCCTCGATCGGATTGCCGCGCATGAAGACTCCTCTGCCGCCGCAGTCCAGGCAGTCGATCCAGGACACCGTATGCTCCCACCCGGATTCCGAGTCGTCGGCCAACCGGCAACCGTCATCGAGCGTGGCATAGGCCATCGTCTCCGTCTGAAGCCAGGGGCCGGGCACCCGCCGCAGTTGAACGGCGGCTTCAGTAATGACGCCGGTCAATCCCATGCCGCCCACGGTGGCGGCAAACCAGTCGGGCCGAAGCGTGGGTCCGCAGTCGAGCGTGTCGCCGTTGGTGCGAACCAGACGCAGCCAGGTGACATGACAGCCGAACGAGCCGACCATGTGATGATTCTTGCCATGCACATCGTTGGCGATCGCCCCCCCTACCGTCACGAGTTGGGTGCCGGGCGTGACCGGCAGCATCCAACCGCGCGGGATGACCACCTGATGGATGTCCCGCAACAAGACGCCCGCTTCGCAGACCAACAGGCCGCTCTGCGGATCGAAGCTGATAAAGCGGTCCAAGCCCGAGGTCTTCCACAAAACCCCGCCCGGGTTCAGGCAGATGTCACCGTAGCTGCGCCCCATCCCGTACGCGAGGCCGGGCCGTTCGCTCTTCAGTTGCCGCGCGACCTGCCGGCGGTCGGACAAGGTCGTGACGTCATGCTCCCAACTCCCGAGCCGACCCCAGGAAGAGACCATTACCATGACCAGGGCACTGCGCCGGCCGCGAGGACGCACGCCAGCGCCATGCCGGCCAACAGACTGACGCGGTCCGTCAAGGCGAAGACCACGGCGTCTTCATTGAGTTGTCCGCGGTGGGCTTGCATCCACATCCAGGAGATCCAGAACACCGTGATGGGAATGGCGGCCCAGAGAACCTTGGGAGTTCGATACAACAGCAAGACCGCGTCGCTGTTGAGGTACAAGGCCATGACGAGGACCGCCGCGTATCCGGACGCGATTCCGAGCATCTGAATCACCGGCGCGTCCGAGACGTAATAGGCGCGGCCGCACGCCTGCCGCTGTCCGTTGTCCGACAGGAGCCGCAACTCCGCATACCGCTTGGCAAAGGCGAGCGACAAAAAGAGAAAACACGAAAACGCCAACAGCCAGAAGGACAGGTCGATGTGGGCCACCGCCGCACCGGCGATGATGCGCAGCGTGTAGAGCATCGCGAGCATCAGGCAATCGATGAGCAGGAGCCGCTTGAGCCCGAAGGAGTAGGCGGAGGTGAGTGCAACATACACGAGGAGCCAGATGAAAAAGGAGCCGCCGACATGACGGGCGATCGCCACACTGGCCACCAACAGGAGGGGCGCAAGAAGGAACCCGCTCCATACCGGGACCAGCCCCGAGGCAAAGGGGCGATGCCCCTTGCGGGGGTGCTGCCGGTCGCTTTCCAGATCCAGAAGGTCGTTGGTGATATAGACGGCGGAGGCGCAAAAACCAAAGGAGGCAAACGCCAGCATGAGGGGCATCCAGGTCGTCGAGTCCGCGACCTGATGCGCCGCGACGACCGGTACGCCGAGCAGTAAATTCTTCAGCCATTGATGCAGCCGCAGCACCCGGCGCCATGCTGCGAAGCCGACGGGCGGTTTGTAAAAGACGCGCTCCACTTGACCGCATCGCGACGCCTGTTTGACCACGTCGGCCGACGGATCGACGATGACCGCCCGTCGGGCGCGTTGCCATACGGCCAGATCGGCGCGCGAGTTGCCGGCGTAATCGAACCCGGCCGCGCCGAACCGCTGCACCAGCGCCTCGGCCTTCCGGGCCCCGGACAGGTTGATGGTGCCGTTGCTTGCCATCACCTCATCGAAGACGCCCAGGTGCTGAGCGACTGCCGTGGCGGCCGCCTGGTCAGAAGCCGTGCACAAAATCAGCGTCCGGCCCTGCGCCCGTTCCTGTTTCAACCAGCCCACGAAATCCCGATTGAATGGCAAGATTCCCGGGTCCACAGGCGTACGCGCCGCCAACTGCTGCTTGAGCCGCGCCTTCCCCCGGCATAACCAATAGGGAATCAGGCAAAGACTGGCCGGGCTCTCCCGGAACAACTTGCACACCGATTCGTACAACAGATCCGTGCGGATCAGGGTTCCGTCGAGATCCACCACAAGAGGATGGCCGGTCAACGTGTTTCTCCTATAGTTCGTTCACAACGTTCGACTCACCGGTCAGGCGTACAGAACCTCTTGATCGTCTTCCCCGGTACCGGAAGCGACCTATCCTGAGAGTTATGCTCTTTAGTAGAGTTCCCCAACATGGAGATTTTCAGCCAACATCCCCACGGGGAATTACTCTTGATTTGATATAAGAACTCACTAGCGCAGGGGGTGGGGACTGGGTGCGGATTGTTAGAGATGGAGATCAGTTACTCAATACCTGCTGCTGAGGTGTATTCCTAGTGGCTGATTACTCTTCCCGGTACCACAATGTCACGATGGCGTATAAGGCAGGACTCATGTTAGCAGCACTGGTGTTGCTCGTTGGGGAACCCGTAACGGCGAGGATGCTCCGGGACTTCAGCGGCGATCCGATGCAGCAGCACGGCAGCCGGATGTTGGAGTCTCCCATGAACCGAATCCCCGGCCTGCTCGGTTTGTCGCTGTGGCCGTTTAACCCCTATTACTATGCGCCCCCATCGCTCACAGTGGTACACGTAGAAATCCACTTGCCGCCTGTGGACCGACCGTCTCCCCCTGGCGCACAGCCGGCCCGCTCCATTCGCCCGACATTTTGGACGAACCGATGCGGCGTCTTTGTGGAGATCGAGGTGAGCCCGACGAGCAATCTGGTCCAGGAAGAACAAAAACCCTGCGAAGGCAGAGAATGACTTACTTGGATCGCAGGGCCAGGTCCGGTTTGAAACCCATCGAAAAAGACGAGTGCCTGTCTTGCCTGTACGGAAGGAACCGTTTCAGCCGGAGAATGGGCTCCTCGAACAGCCACCACGAGCCGAGTGCGACGAGCAGCAACGCAGTGAACCAAACAAACACGTGAGCCCAAAATCCCAAGTGAAACGGTTGTAACGCCGCAACCACACAAGCGGCGATGAGCACATGCCACAGATACAACCCGTAACAGCGTCTGCCCAGAAACGTCAGTACGGGCGATTTCAGCATGGCGCCCACAGATCCCTCTGCAGCCAGACTGGCTCCTAGGAGAATGGCAAAGCTGACGGCCAACCACGAGTACCCTAAGATGCTGAAGAACCAGGGTCTTGTCTGAGAAAGAGACGGGCTGAAGGGAACCAGCACGGTCATGACCACCATGAATGACGCCAAGGGCGCCAGCCTCTTGCACAGACCGGCGGCTTCTGTCTGCCATTGAGGTGTGTCAAATATGGCGGCCACCACCGCCCCCGCAGCCAATGCGTCGACCCGGCAGAGGGTAAAGACATATGTGGCAGGGTAATCAGCGATTGAAAGCATGATGCCCCGAAGCACGGGCGCGCCCGCCACGAGCCCAGCGCTCCAGCACAACAACCGGTATCGACTGCAGGAGTGAACCACCCAAGGCCAGATGAAGTAAAACTGCTCCTCAATTGCCAAGCTCCACAGAATCATGACGGCCAGCGGTTGCCACCCATTCAGTGCGATATGGATGTTGCCCAGATACAAGACATACCAGCTCCAGCCCTCGAAATGGCGCAATAGTTGGAGCGGATCTCCGACCTGAGCCAGACACCATAAAATGAGCAGATACACCATTGCGAGTGGAAGGATCCGAAGTGCCCGCCTCCCCCAAAACACCCGTATGGCCCCCTCCGAATCGCGGATGTGAAGCAGTATCGACGTGATCAAGAATCCGCTGACGACAAAAAATAAATCCACACCAATCCAACCCCCTAGACTCATGGTTCCGAACAAACCGAGCGCCCCCCAGGGAGTATGGGTGAGAGAGAACTCAGGAAGGTCGCGAAAGAGAAACGGAGCGTGATACCACAAGACCAAGAGAATGGCGACGCCCTTCAACCCGTCGACCGCCGTCAAGTATGAGCCACCACCGTCCTTCGAGGATGGTCGTGAGCACGAGCCCTCAGGATGTGACTCGTGCATCGTATCTCTGCCAGTCATTGTGGAACTCGAGCCTCACCTATATTATTATTGGATCGTCGCACAGTACTGTTCGAACTGCTGGGCAAAGACTAGGAACTCATCTCCCCCCTGCTGACGGTATCGCTCCTTCGGCACACGCCCACGGCGTTCCTTTCTCAGCCGTTCACATGCCTCTCGTTCCGCCCGCTGGAGGTGTGGTTGCAGACGAGCCTGCTCTTCGAGGGAGCGACTTGGGAGGCTTTCTTGCATCCGTTTCATTGAGAGAAAATGTTGGTACAGAGTCGGCTCCGATGTTTGAGGCCGCGCTGTTTCCGGCTCGGCAAAGCACAGAGCAGGCACGATGCACAGGACACATAATCCGAGGATGATAGAGCTTTTCATGGGAGGCGTATCCCCTGGTGAGCGGGAATCCGGTCGACCAACTTAAAATTTGTCCGGATGGAGGCAATCGGTTCTCCACGCTGTTCGATAGATCCTTCTCCGATCGGTCCTAACCAATTGTCGGCCCGCTCCAAATACGAAACCTTATAGGGATCGATGCCCATGATGCGACAGCAGGTCGCATCGACGGCGGGGAGGTTCCGGCCCATCACCAACACTCCGGCCTTCTTCGGATCTCCCATGATCGGCCCGTCGCCCTCCATCCCTACAATGCCGTCGACAATCGCGAAGTGGGGCTTCAATGTCGCATTGATGTCTAAGATTGAGTTCTCGATGCCTGCATGGTGCAACACATTCTTGGGCCAGCCGTAATAAATGCCGGGCATGACGCCGAAAAGGTTCTTCATGGAGAGCGTAGCTCCTGCCCAATGATGCGTCTTCATCTTCGCCACCGACACGATCCAGTCCACCTCCGCGAAGAGCGCAGGAAAGGTCAAGGTCTTTAATTGAGATTGCCGTCCCAGGTTCGGCACGGTTTTTCCGCTGATGTAATTCAGATCATGGAACGCAATGTGATCTTCCGTCAGCACGTCGGCCAGGCCGGACTCTTCATACACGGCCAAGGTATCACGTCGATGGCCAGGGCCTTCGGCTACCATGACTTTCGCCGTGCCCAGCTTGAGGAACGCCTCAATAGCTCCGCGAAGGACCAATGGATGCGTGTTGATATGAGGTGCCCCGGAAGTCGTTTCAACGAGATTCGGCTTAAGGAGGATCCGCTTGTTTCTCAATTCCTCCGGCAAAATACCGAGCTCCCGAATACCGCTCGTAATCGCCTCCGCAATATTAGTCTGGTAGTGCGGGACCTTCGTCACGAACGCCTGTGCGTGCTGGGGCATTCGAAACAACCGCCGGGGCATAAACAGTGCCCCCGCCCCGAGCACGGCGCCTGCCGTCCCTGCTAAGAGTACATCGCGACGCGTGAGGCCTCCGGCAGGTTTATCATCTAGAGGATCCGGCACAGCGCCTCCCTATCAGAATGACGGCTGAGCGTCTTGCGGTGCTAATGAGAGAGGAGGAGATCGGGGCTGCCCCCACCGGCTAATTCGCCCAGCAACAACAGACTGATGGCGGACGTATCGTAGTCGCCGTATCGGGATTGATCCGCCAAACAGCGTCTGACCAAGGCTTCGCCGTTGGAGGGCCATCGATTCCAGGCCCCAAGACCGAGCAACGACCAACCTAAGGAGACAGGGGTTCGCAATCGATCGACTTCCCCCTCTAGATAGTCCAGACTCCGAGCGACAGATCCTCTCTCGACCTCGCCCGCCAAGCCCGACAGCGCCGCACCGGTGCTTTCCGGCATTGGATGCAGCTCTCGACCGAACACCAACGTATTCCCGTAATTCCACCCCCCGTGAGGCAATTGACGGTCGAGCATCATCCCAATGGCTTCCCGGACACGAGGGTGCGGTCCATTTCCCGTCGCCTTGAGCGCCATTACTGCCAGGGCAGTCGGCTCAACCCAGGAATGAGTACCGCCGATCCACGGCCATCCTCGCAGCTGCGAATCGTGTGCGGCAGGATCACCTGCTTTCCAAGGGTAGTGGATGCCTGTCGTTCGCAATAAGAATTCGGTGGCGCGCGCCTGGGCCGCAGCACTCGCGGGTGACTTCTGCCACGCGAGTATGGCTAATGCCGTAGGCCAATAGGCCTCTGCGTGATCCCGATGCACCCATACACGGCCATCATCTCCCTGCTCTGCTTTCAGGCGTCCGCACGCCGATTCGAGCATGTGGGAGCTTTCGCCGGAGCGGCGAAGCGCTAATATTCCCCATGCAGTTGAATCCATGCGGAACGTTCCTCCCGGACGATCCGCAAAGCCTCCGTCCGAAAGCCTGCGCATGACCAGATGCTCCCGCACGTTGTGCTGGAGGGAACGAAGATTCATGTCGTCTCCGCTTTAGTGCCCGGCAAGGATCGGGAACAACACGCGCACCATCTTGATGCACGCCGGACCGATCAACACAATGAACATGCTCGGGAAGATGAAGAAAATGAGCGGGATCAGGAGTTTCACCGGAAGTTTTGCGGCCAACTCCTCCGCCTTGAGTCGGCGGGTCGTCCGCATGGAGTCGGCATGGACCCGAAGCGCTTGACCGATACTGGTTCCGAACCGGTCTGTTTGCACCAGAAGCGCGACTAAATTCCTCACTTCCTCCAAGTCGGTGCGATGGGCCAGATTCCTGAGCGCGTCCTGCCGGGACACGCCGGTTCGTAACTCCACAGCCAAGAGGTTCAATTCATCACCTAGTTCCGGATGAGTCCGCTTGACCTCATCGCCAACGCGGCCGATCGCCTGATCCAATCCGAGCCCTGCCTCTACGCACACCACCATCAAATCCAACGCATCAGGAATGGCCCGCTGAAGGGCATCTTTACGGGCAGCAATGGACCGTTTTAACCAGAAGACAGGGGCATAGTACCCGCAAGCGGCCACCAGGACATAATAAAATGTGAGTTTGGATATGGTGGGGAACCCCAGCAGCTTTGCAGGAACGATCGCGACGAGAGCAGTCATAACAACCGCCAGAAACAACTTGGCCCCGATAAAGAATACCGGGGCTTTTGCCGATCGGTAGCCGGCAGTAATCAGCTGACGACGGGTGTCACGAGCTTCCTCGAGGTTGGCCGGCTGATTCAGCCTGGCAAACCATTCAAGTACGGCGTGCAATTGTGACGTCAGTTGGCCGCCTAGTCCGTCGGGGAGGGATGAGGATTCCCCGGCTGAGTCCGTCCCGTCGGCGCGGCGGCGCCAGACCTGTAATGCCTGTCTGGAATTCAGATAGAGATAGCCTGCCGAACTCGCGAGCATCACCGCGAGAAACGTAACCAGCCCCACCAGGAGAGGGACATCCATAGCGACTCCTTAGACTTTAATGTCAACCATCCGCTTCATGACGATTGCTCCCGTCACCATCAGGGAACTTCCAGCCATGACGAGATTCTGTCCCATCGGGTCCGTGAACAGAACGCCCATGTAGTCGGGATTCATCTTGTAAAGAAGCACCCCCACCACAATAGGAAGGCCAAATAGAATGAATCCGGAGAACCGCCCTTCGGCAGACAAGGCCCTCACCTTTAAGTGCAATTCAAAGCGCTTACGGATCAGGCCAGCCAGCGAATCGATGATCTCGGACAAGTTGCCGCCGGTTTCCCGCTGAACCAACACGGACGTCACAAAGAATCGGAGATCCACGCAATGTAATCGATCCGTCATATTCTGAAGCGCCTGGGGAAGGGCGATCCCCATGGACACCTCGTCGAAGACCCGCCGGAACTCTACACCGATAGGGTCGGCGGCTTCGTCTCCGACCAGCTTCAATCCGACCGAGAAGGCATGGCCCGCCTTCAGCGCCCGTGAAACCAGTTCGAGCGCCTCGGGAAGCTGGCGCTCAAACCTTGCCATCCGCTGGCTCTTCAGCCAATACAGATAACCGGCGGGAAGAGCTCCCAGCACGGCGCCGGCAAGAAGCCCAAGTACGAACGGTTGGTGCATTGCCAGGCTGAGCAAGAGTCCCGTCAGCGCCAGCAACGGAGTCGCCAGTACAAACACGCCTAATGGTGCCCGACAATCGGCCTGCCGATGGAGGACACGGAGAGGCTGGAACCGCTGCATCTTGGTCAGCAGATCGTTCAACCACGGGATGTCACTGAGCGAGTCTTTCCGGACGATCTCCAACTGAACGGCGGATGATGGAGCCGACCACTTCTGCAGCCGCTCGATCGCCCGATCTGCTCCCCTGGGAGTCATCGCACGATGCAAGGCCGCACAGCCTTGAACGAACAAAAGGATCGTGCCGAATATACCTAATGCGATAAGGGCCGTTAGCATTCGTACACCTTTTGTGGATCGAAAAGATGGGGCGACAGTTCTACGCCTTTCGCAGCCAGGCGCTCGGCAAACTTCGGACGGACACCCGTCGCCTTGAACCGTCCTTTGACTTTCCGATTTTCATCAAGACCGGTCTGTTGGAAAGAAAACAGCTCCTGTAACGTAATGAGGTCGCCTTCCATGCCGACGACCTCCTGCAGACTGATCAGTTTTCTCGTTCCGTCTGACAACCGGGCGATTTGAATGATGACATCGAGCGCAGAGGACACATAATGGCGCATCGCTTTGGCCGCCAGATTGAAACCGGCCATCGACACCAGGGTCTCGACTCGGGTCAGGGCGTCACGACAGGAATTGGCATGCACGGTCGTCAAGGACCCGTCATGACCGGTATTCATGGCCTGCAGCATATCCAGGCACTCGGCTCCTCGGACCTCGCCCAGAATAATTCGGTCCGGACGCATGCGGAGGGCATTCTTCACGAGCTCACGTTGCGCGATCTCACCCTTCCCTTCGATATTCGCAGGCCGTGTCTCCAGACGAACTACATGGTCTTGACGCAGCTGCAGTTCGGCGGCGTCTTCGATCGTTACGATGCGTTCATCGTTCGGAATAAAGCCTGAGAGGACATTCAACAACGTCGTCTTCCCCGACCCGGTGCCGCCTGACACCAGGACGTTCAATCGAGCCCGCACGATCGACTGCAACAGTTCCCCGATTTCAGGGGTCAATGAACGCTTCTCGACCAGGTGATACAGCTGCAACGGATCTTTGCTGAACTTCCTAATGGACAGCGACGGCCCGTCGATAGCAAGCGGGGGAATGATGGCATTGACCCGGGACCCATCAGCGAGACGGGCATCCACCATCGGCACCGATTCATCGATGCGTCGGCCGACACGCGAGACGATCTTCTCGATGATCTTCTTCAAGTGCGCATTGTCCCTGAACCGAACCGAGGTCAACTCGAGCTTACCGGAGCGCTCGACGAAGACTTGCTTGTGGCCATTCACGAGAATATCGTTGACCGTCTGATCCGCCAGCAAGGGCTCCAACGGTCCCAAGCCCAACACTTCGTGCAGAATGTCTTGAGTAATCTGGGCCCGTTCCCGTTGGTTGAGCGCGACCGATTCCTGCTGCAAGAGCTGTTCGATCAGCTTGGTCAATTGAGCGGTTACTGCGTCCTGCGACATCGCGCTGATCGCATTAAGATCGAGCAGTTCAATGACGTGCTGGTGGAGACGGTCCTTCAACTCCTGATAGTGCGAGGAAAGCTCCGTCCCATTCGCTTGTTTCATTGTGAGCATGGTCTTTTCGCCTTCTCCTTCCTACGATGGTCTTGGCATCGGCATCTGGCCGCGAGCTATACAACCGATGGCTTTTCAAGTCCGAAACTCGGGAGGTATCGGCCGAAGAAGGAAGCCCTTTTTTCACCATCTTTCGAGTCTGCTCCCTTCTCGGATACCTTCTCGAGGAGCCGGCCGGTTCCCCGCAAGTACCATTGTCCGATCGCCGTCTTAGGGGCCATGATGGCCAATGGCTTGCCATGCTCAATCGCTTCGCTCGCCGTTCCATAATCGTTGGGGATCAGACCTGCTGTATGCAAGCCCAACATGGATTCGGTCTCTCTCAACAACTCTTTTTGGTCATTGGTATAACGATTGACCACCACGACGACCTTGTCCGCGGGATACTGGGCGGCATGCAAGGCGCCCAGCAGCCGCTTCGTCCGGCGGATGGTCGGGAGTGACAACGTCGTGATCACGACGATTCTGTCGGAGCAATCAAGGGCCTCCTTGACGGCGGGTTCCACGACGTGCCCGCAATCCACAAAGACATGCTGGTGCATTGATCGCAAGATGCCTATGACCCGCATCGTGCTGCCGGGTGATTGCGCAGTCTCTTCCAGGCCATCATAGCCGGAGGTCAGCAGATGCAACCCGCACGAATGCGGGGCCAGACTGCTCTGGACTATAGTCGCATCCAGTCGGGAGATGTCCGCCGACAGATCCTTCAGACCCCTGGAAGCATGAAGGTCCAGGAACAACCCGAGATCTCCCCCTCGGAGATCGAGATCCATCAGGGCCACCGAGCCGCCGTGGTTTGCCTGCAGCACGGATGTCGCAAGATTGGTGGCCACCGTGCTGGCGCCTACTCCGCCCCGCGCCCCGATCACGCAGACAACTCTTCCCGCCTGTCCCGCCAAGCCTGACACTCGGCCGCTGAATCGCTCCTCGAACCGCGCAAGCGCCGCATCCACGTCCTGACGCGTTAAGGGTTGCGGAAGATACTCTTTCACTCCGAGCCTGAACGCTTCCAACAGTATCTGAGGATCCATCCGCGTGGCGGTCACGAATATCTCGAGATCGGGCACTGTATTCAGCAGTTCTCGGATGCGGCCGAACGTCTGTTGTGGACGCAATTCGTCCAGTTCCATCACCAACATATCTACCGCGCCCGTCCCCTGCCCTTTCGTGACCAAGTAGTCCCGGCGGCGAGAAATGATCTCTTCAAAGGTCTGCCGCACCGCTTCGTTCCGACAGTCAATCGAGACCGCAATCAGTCGAGACATCGAGCCGTTCTCCTCGGTTGGACCAGTTACTCAACAAGACCTGGTAAGGTGGTGAACACGCCGAAGGCAGGCCCGCCGCCTCCGCCTCCCGCCTCAAACTGCGGACAGGTCACATTGCCAGTGATGGTTGCACCTGGTTGGCCGTTGACATTAGTGATCCGCATAGTGGCGTATCCCACGATCGGTATGGCGCCGCTGGGGCTGCAATCATTGCCCTGATACACTGGCACCAACGCGTCCCAATATCCCGTTCCGGCGCTCCTCTGTTGAAACAGCGTGACTAAGGAGTTCCAAGTGCCGTTGCTCAGCGTTCCGTTGATGAAGTTCAGTGATGTTTGACCGGCAGTCGTCCCCGGTGTTTGATAACTTCCATCGACCATGCCATTGAGTATTTGCTGCATCGCCGCATTGTTCGAGGGAGCTTGGTCAAACGTGGTAAAGCCGGCACAGGATTCCGGAGTCCCGTTGCTGGGATACACCATGATCGAATCTCCACACCCGAACTGGCTAAAGAAATACTCTGAAATGGCGAGCGGCAGATCCAGCGCGCCGGGGGGCGTCGAGGCGATTGCCGTCAGTTCCGCCGTCGCCACTGCACTGACATTCAGGCTGGTTACCCCAATTACGCTGGCAAGAAATGTGCTGATGGGACCGTTTCCCGAGCCGTCACGCCTCGTGATCACCCTCACAGCCCGTGGTTGATTGACCGTCGGAGTAAACGTCCTGGTCACCGCATTCCATAAGCCAATTTGGATATCAGCGTTATTCACGGCGATGTTCACACCGGCGGCCGCATTAAGGACCGCGGTATTCTGTACCGCCGAGTGAATTCCCGCCGCATCGCCTCCCGAAACGCTATAGGTACCCATGTCAGCGGTCGGCATCCCTTCATAGATTAGGCCCAATGCCCTGGCGCCCGCCAAGGCACCGGCGTCGGCTACATTCTGCAATTCGTTCCTCGCCACCAACGCATGGCCGACATCAATGGCGGCAGCAGCCATGGCCAGTAGGACCGTCAGGGTGAGAGCCACCATGACCGCAGCGGCGCCCCGCTGGTTCTTCAGCGGCTGTTGAAAGGTTCGTGGAGGCGTACTGTTCATAGTCTTCCCCTTGCGTCATTCATGACGCATAACGGTTTGCCCTGTGATGGGAAGCGGCGACGGCAGCCCTAATAATGTGGGTATATAAGGGATCAGCCAAGGGTAGTTATACGTCGTGGCTACGGTCAGCGTGTTGGGATTGGCCCCTCCCGCGCCGGTGACTGTAATGGTGACATCTGCCGGATTAATCCCGGTCCCGGTGAGATACGTGTTGGCAATTGACGTAATCTCTCCCCCGTTTGGCTTGGGGAACGTTTGCACGATTCCCGCTCTGGCTCCTTCCCGGCTGGCGTTGGTGATGACCTCTCGGCTGTACATGATCATGCCGAATTCAATGGTGCCGAAGAGGATCGTCAACAGCACCGGCAGCAAGAGTGCAAATTCCGCCGCCACCGCCCCCCGCTCGTCTCGCATGCCGATGTAATACATGCCCGACTCCGTTACTTTGTTTGCACGCCGCTCGACACGATGGACTTTTCGAATGCCGCATCCGGCTTCTCGAACGATTTCCGATAGGCGTCCATTGCCGTGGCACTGACTTTCCCATCCTGTCCTTCAACGGGGTCCAGTTGCTCGCCCGCTAAGGGATTCAGGATCTGGCTCGTACGCGCGTTCTGGTAGGCGGTTCCCCAATTCGGGCTGATAGTGGTCGGGGCACAAGCTCCGACGACCAATCCCAGTGCCATCATGGCGAAGAGTCCGTTCATTGTTCTCATGAGAATCTCCTTATGCGCTCCCGTCACTATGGGAGGATGTGTCCGACCCGTCCTTCCAACGCGCCCTGTCTGGTGACCCGATTCGACAACACTTCCGCCGCCGGCGACCGCTGACCGGCTTTGCCTCCAAATCCGCTCTTTTCTGAAAATCCCATCAGATAGAACTCAAAATCATTCGGTTCAACATAATAGTCCGTCGGCAACGTTTGAGCCGTCATGTCGAGCGGCTTGACGAGATGCGGAGTCACAATAATGACCAACTCGGTTTCGTTCTTTTGGAACGAACTGCTCCGGAACAACGCGCCAAGGATGGGAAGCTCGCCGAGAAACGGAACTTTCTTCACCGACTCTTTCACGTTGTCGCGCATGAGCCCGCCGATGGCGAAGCTTTGTCCATCGGCCAGCTCGATCGTCGTTGCGGCCCGTCTCGTCGAAATAGCCGGGACGAGAAAGCCCTGCAACCGCAGCGCGTTCTGAAAATCCAACTCCGAGACTTCCGGTGCCACATTGAGGCTGATGTGTTTGCTGTTCAGGATGTTCGGTGTAAACACGAGGCCCACTCCAAACTTCTTGAACTGCACCGTCACCAGCCCGAATGCCTGCGGCACCGGGATCGGAAATTCACCACCCGCCAGAAAGGCGGCTTCCTGGCCGTTCAAGGCCACGAGCGTCGGCTTGGCCAGCACCTTGAGCAGATTCTCTTCCTTCAACGCGTCGACAAACCCCGTCCACGAAATGCTGCCGGTATCAAATCCAAACACCCCTTGGACCGCCGAGGTGACCGCCGTGGTGACCGTGGCGGCCCCGCCGCCCACTCCGGGATTGGTGAACCCTGTCAGAGTTGTCAGACCGCCGAGGAGGGACACGCCAAACTCATTGGAACCAATCGCATTAAAGTTGATCCCCAGCCGCTTGATGAGCTCGCGATTCATTTCCGCCACCCGCACTTCAAGCATGACCTGCTGCACGCCTCCGACCTGCATGGCATTGACAATTTTCTTTGGCGCATAGGCTTCGGCAATGCTCAGCGAGCGCGAGAGGCTCTCGGCGCTAGAGGCCGTGCCCGACAAAGTAACGTGATCGTGACTGGACGTGACGAGGATCCCTTTTTCGTCCGGTAACGCTTTGTGCAGGTTCTCCTTCAAGCGGCTCAAGTCCGGCGCAATCACCACGTCATACATCCCCATCATCTTGCCGCTCTCGTTCCAGAGCGTCAGGTTCGTCACCCCGGTTGCCTTGCCAGTGAGATAGATTTGTGTCGGCGACAGGACGACGGTATCCGCAACCTCAGGATTGGCCAGCGAAGCCCGTTTGATGGCCACGGGCAGGTCCAACACCTTCGACTTGCCGGAAGTGAGCTCTAGTTTTTGTATCTCCCGCTCCGTCGATCCCAGCACCGCACTGCCGCCTGCCGGCTCTTCGGCATTGGTCCAGGGTGCCCCGGAAAGCGTTACTAAGAATCCGAGCGTCACGATGATGTCACGTTGTTTCATCGACAGGTTCCTCCAGAATCTAAGCCGCCAAGAAATTGCTACCAGAGAAAGGAAGAGGTCTTAAAATTTGACGGCATTCACGGCCGTTCCCTTGATGACTTCCACGGTCACCGTCTGGACTTCCGGGGGCGTAGGGCTGCCGGGCGGCTCGGGATAGACTTTGAGAAAATTAAGAACTTTTTTAGGCGCGTACGCCTCCGCCACGGCCAAGACCTGGGCCAGTCGTGACTCGCTCGAGATAGTGCCTGACACGGTGACATGGTCATGGGTGCCCTTCAGGCGAAGATTCGTTTCATCAGGAAGCAATTCGCCTAGGTGCTGTTTTAAACGGGCCAAGTCCACCCCGACGTCCAGATCGAACACGGCCAGTACCTGATCATCCTTGCCCCACAGCGTGAGATTCGTCGAGCCGTACCCTTTCCCCGTGACATAAATCTGTTTGGGGCTCAACACGATGGCATCGGCAACCTGCGGATCGGCTAACGACGCTCTTTTGATCGCTACCGGCACATCTACGACGGTGGACTTCCCCACAACGAGATTCATCTGTTGTGCCTGCATTTGCGCATTGCCGTCAGTGGCGGCCATCACGGGGACTGGTCCAACCATCGCGCCGCCAAGGACCAAGGCAACCGCCCATCGACCAGAGCGGCGTATCGGCTGAGCTTTCGCAATCATCATCATCCCCTCCATCAATCCTAGAACTTGATTTCCTTCCGAACATCGCCTTTGATCACTTCGATACGTACACTTCCATCACCCTCAACCTTCGGTATGGCGATCTGTTTCGGACGATAGGAACTCAACAGTGCCCCTACATTGGCTCCCTTTGTGAGCACCCGCTCACTGTTCAACGGGTTCCGCAAAGCGAGCCGCAACTTTCCCTGCGTCGAAGCCAGGGCAAGTTTTTCCGCGTCGTCCACGTCGACTTCCACTGTGATGACCTGCACCTGCTTGGGCTCTTCATCCTTGCCCTTCCGCTCCATCTGCGTCCCGGCCGCCAACACCTTTACGTTTTCGAGAATCATTTTCGCGATGGAATGTTCATGTTTCCCTGGCGTCGGTTCGATCGTCACCATGACATCGACGCGATCCGCCGGCTTGATGAACCCGGCTACACCGATCACATCATCGACTTTCACCGACATCGCACGCTTGTTCACATCGGTAATCGCCGCCACTCCGCCGGTCGTAGTCCCCAGCGGAGCCAGCTTCGACTCGATGAGGAGTTCATTCTTCTTGAGGTCGGCCAAGAGCACACGGTCCTTGATGGCGTCGAGGCTCGCAAAAGTCCCTTCCGGTAGCGCGCCCGGCGGTACCTCCTGCAGCTGCATCATCTCCGGGGTGAGCTTCGTTCCCCATGCAAGATCCGCATTGGCGACAAGCACCTCGACGTTTTTACTCAACGGGAGAGGCGCGGCCAGGAGACGGTTCTTCTCGTTCTGCAACCAAGAGAACACTAGAATGCTGGTCACCAGACCAAGCACTAACGCCACGCCGAAAAATGCCAGAGGCCGGTACCGCTTCATTGTTTGATCTCCTCTACTGTCTTGTCTTTGAGCACCGTGCGATCGTCTACCGTCACTCTCTAAACGCAAGTCTAGCGGAACCCCGGCCCACGCCTACCCCCCGAAGGGATGGAGTCCAAACTGAAAAAGTAGGGTGCCTCCCGCGACCGCAAGCCCGTACCGCAGGCGAAACGGCAACGCTAATTCTTGGATCCAGGTCTTTCCACCAATCAGTAATGCGCCTTGAGCGGCAAAGGCCAGCTTTTGGCCGGTCGTGGTGATTCCCCACTGGTACAACATGGCGCACAGGGCGTAGAGACCGCCGACGAGGATGGCGAGCACCCCGGATATCAGCGCGCCAGAGGGCCCGATGATGGCACCGACGGCCGCCATGAGTTTCACATCGCCTGCGCCAATGCTTCCGCTGAGATAAAGTATGATGAATAAGCCTAATCCTGCGCCGAGCCCTGCCAGACTGAACGTCGCGCCCTGCAAGCCCCCAAGCCAGGCATGCGCAACACACGCAAAACCCATGGCGGAAAAGGTCAGCCAATTCGGGATACGGGAGGAACGAATGTCGGTCCACATGGCTGTCGCCAGCACCACCGTCAAAGCCGCGATCATCATCCATTCCATCATCGCTTCTCCCATAAATAGCCGCTGCTGCACCACCGCGTCCGATGACACCCCCTAGAGGGGAGCGGGTTCGGTTAGCTCGATACTGGATCGAGCTAACCGCTGACCCAGATCACCTTATTCTGCCTTAGCTCCCCGTAATGGCGTTGGTGGCGTTGACAACCGCACCAGAAATCGCACCGCCGAGCGCTCCCACGACGGCACCCAACGCGACGGTGATCAACGCCAACAACAAGGCGTATTCCGCGGCCGAGGCCCCTTCTTCTTCCTTCACAAACTGGCGAATTGCGTTCAACATGGTCATGAGTCTCCTTTTGCCTAACGGTAAATGGTTATGTCCCTGATACTGGACGGGTCTCTGCGATTCGAGCGATCCGCGACCCCGGGTTGTCGCTTCTGATTGCCTCTTCGCATTGCTCACACCACATTGCAAAGCAGCGGCCACCTGAGCGCCCTCACGAAACATTGACATTTCAAAGCAATGCGACTCGAGGAGGCGCTTGCCTGCGGCACGCCAACCGCGGTCGCCTGCCCCTAGAGGCTTCTGCAACTGCGGCTCAGGCACCGCATGTTTCTCTTGACCGCTTCACATGCGGCGCTGCGGCTTCTATTGATTTGATCTCTGCAAAGGCCGGATCACATCTCGCCGGCAGTGACGTTCCACTGCACCTGCCGGAAGAGGTGTCAGCCGCGCCGCCTCGAAGAAAGTACATTTCTTTTGACCATCTCACAGGCTTCGCGTAATCATCGGTGCAGGGAAGCCGCCGATACTTAGGCTTCGGAATTGGGGAACTTCATGCCGACCAAGACCATGATGAGTCACATCCTCAGCCTGACCGTTGCGGCATCAATACTCGCCGGATGCACCGGCTCCAAAGACCTTGGCAGCCCCTCTTTCGACATGTCGGAATATCGCAAGGTCATGGACCGTCAGGAACGGGGGTCAGAAAACCGCGAAGAGTCCAGTCCCTCCGATCGAGAGATGACGGCCGAAGAGCATGAACAAGCTGGAGATGCGGATGCGCAACGCCGCCAGTTCACCACGGCAGCACTCCATTACGACAAAGCCCTGAAAGCAGACGCCAAGCGCAACTCTGTCCGTCTCAAGCTCGGGCAGATGTTTCTTCGCCAAGGGCTGTTTGAACCGGCGTTGACACAGTTTGAGGATGTGCTGAAAAGAGAACCCAATTCAGCACTTGCCCATCAAGGAATGGGGCAGGTCTACCTGCAACAGAGTAAGCTGGCGGAGGCTGAAGCGGTACTTACTAAAAACATCGAACTCGACGGATCGAGCTGGCTGTCTCACAACCTGCTGGGCCTCGTATACGACCAGCAACAGCGCCATGCGGACGCAATCATAGCCTACAGGAAGGCCTTGGCACTTCACCCTCATGAACCCAGCGTGCTAAACAATCTGGGACTCGCCTATGCCCTGAGTGGGAATCATGAATCCGCGATCCGTACTTATGAGGAAGCTGTTCGAGCCGGTTCCACGTCCCCGAAGCTGCACAATAATTTGGGCGTCGCTTATACGCATCAGCACCGCTATGCCGATGCGCTCGAATCCTTCAAAAAGGCCACCGACGAGCCGCGTGCGTATAACAATCTCGGGATGGCACTGCTCACCATGGGCCAGGCGAAGCGGGCGGCCTCCTGCTTCGAAAAAGCCATTGAATCAAACCCGCAGTATTATGAGAAAGCCGTGGAAAATCTGCGCAATGCGCGTAATACCCAGGTACAGGAATCTGGGCTTAACGCTGAGCAGGCTTCCTGCCCTTAATACCAGCAGGGGTGGACCCGCCTTTCCTACTGCTTAGACCACCTGGTTTCTCCTTCCAGCCGTCAGCATCTTACTCAACCGATGGCCGCTGGTCCGCGCTAATGCACCCATGAACAGCTATCCGATTCCGTAGCTAACTGGCCGGCCGCCAGTCGTTTGGCATGCTGTGAATCTAGGAACAGCCGATAGGCGACTTTTTGGTCTCGATTTTGTTCAACCTACACGAGGTCGAGGCGGCACGAGGCCGAGGCGGGACTAGCTGCCGGTAATAGCTGCGTGCAACGGAGACGTTTGATGGTTGTCAACGCCGGTCAGACTATCGGCATCACATCTTGAACACTAGCCAAGTCGGCGTCTTGCTCATGCGCGCTCAGGAAGGTCTGAAGCGCCAGCCGACGATCTATATTCAGACCGTAGACCTTAAGGGCCGAACTCTCCCCTCTTGTCGTCAACCAGCCCCGTTGATTCAGATACTCGAGGGCGTCCGTGACTCGTTGTCTGTCCGCATGAATTCCCTCGGACCGGAGCCACCATTTGCTTATCCCGGCAGCCGTATCTTTCGCGTCAGGGTGTGAGCAGAGGTAGCCCAGAATAAGCCATGCGTAAATATTGTTGCGGGGTTGATCTGACGTTTCCATGAAGGCGGGGGATCAGCAACTTCCGCGCCTCGGATGAGATCATCGGAAAGCGTGCAATATCGCCGTTTGTCAGGCTTCTAGGGCGGGAGGTGCGTCTCTCATTCCTCAGGACAACCCTTTTTCATGCGGCGGAATAGACCCGGCGGTCCAAGCCGTGCTTCTGAAGCAAGCGCTGGAAGGCGCGCCGCTCTTTCTGAGCCACTCTTGCCGCCTTGGATATGTTGCCTCGATGTGCAGACAGCAACTCGGACAAGTAGGCTCGTTCAAACTCTTCAATGACCTTCGCTTTCATTTCCTGAAAACTTGTGTCCGACAATTGAATACCGCGAGAGACCATCGTCATAGTCGGACCAGCCTGGGCTTCGACCTCGGTGGCCGGCAAGTCAATATCCGATGCGTCCAGGATGTCGCCCGCCGACATCGCGATCGCACGCTGAACCACCCCTTCCAATTCTCTGACATTGCCGGACCACTGATAGCTCATCAACTTCGACTTGGCCGACTGGCTGAACATGGCGTTGCTGCGGCCGAGTTCCATTCCATACACGCTGAGAAAATGCTTCGCGAGCAGCAGAATATCTTCTTTCCGCTCCCGCAAGGGCGGCAGGACGACAGCCAGGACATTGAGCCGATGGAATAAATCCTCGCGGAATTTTCCCCCTTCCACCAGGAACCGCAAATCCGAGTTCGTAGCCGCGATAATTTTCACGTCGACTCGGTGAGTTTTTGTCGAACCCAACGGCCTGAACTCTTGGTCCTGGAGCACACGCAGCAACTTGCTCTGCACCGCCACACTCAACGAATTGATCTCATCAAGGAACAGCGTGCCGCCGTTTGCCTCGTGGAACAACCCCTGTTTCTCAGTTAACGCGCCGGTAAACGCCCCTTTGCTGTGGCCAAACAGCTCATTCTCGATGAGATGGTCTGGAAGGGCGGCACAATTGACCGGAACGAAGGGCTTCCCTCGTCGTTGGCTCGTGTAGTGGATAGCGCGCGCAAATAACTCCTTGCCGGTGCCGGTCTCTCCGGAGATCAGTACCGTCGCCCTTGAGGCGCTCAAGATCGGAATCATCCCTGTCGCCTGCAGAAACGACTTGCTGGTGCCAATGAGTGCAGAATCGCCGCTGTGCATCAAAACCTCCTCACCAAACGGTGTTCATCCGCGATGGACTCATGAATGACGTCACTATAGGGGCATCTTGCCTGCGGAACCTATTCCTCATGCGGGGGTAAGTCCTCCCTATTGGAGGAAGCGCCTTTATTGCCCGAACAGGCTGCTACTAGAACGGAAAATAGACCTCGACGCCGCCGTACAGGCCATTGTGGAACGTTTCGGTGTATTGATACCCGCCTTTAAGAGTGAAGTAGAAACGGTCGACCGGCACCTGCACGAGAGGGCCGGTCTGAACGGCATAGAAATCTCTGTTGCCCATTCCGGCCAGATCCCAGCCCAGGTATGTCGAGCAACAACCAGCCCCACTTTTGTGGATCAGTCCGGTTTGACGGATACGTCCGAAGAAAAACCCGTCGACATCCGTATACGAGGCGATGGCGTGGAACATGTTTGTTTCGCGCCACCGGATGGCTTCCACTTGAACATAGGCGCCCACGTTCTCCTCGTGAACTCGTGATCCGGTCCGCGGCTCTTCTTGCTTCCAACGAAATTGCGGCCCGGCCATGCCGATCCACGTCCACGATCCAACCGTATACTTCAATCCGAGCGAGGGAGTGACAAACTGAATGTCGGCGTCACGTTCCTGACCGTTGTCTTTGAAGGTATAGCCAAGACCGGCTCCGAATACCTGAAGAAACGGCTGTAGCCCGTCGCGCTCCTTCATGAGCGGCACGCGAACACCGAGATATCCGAAATATTGACCTTTATGGTCGATCTGGTAACCGGTAAAGGCGTCACCCGCCAAGGCTTGACCGGGCAGCAACAGGCTGCAAACGAGGATTACCAGCCTGATGAGTTGAGTGCGTGCCATTGTTCTTCTCCTTGGTCGAAACCGTCCACGCGAAACTGTGCGATCGCCTGGCGCCCATACCGGACCACTCCCACGAGCGTCATTTTCAGCGTTATTCCAGGAAACGAGACGATCCCCTGCCCACTGACAGGGGGAAAATGATCGAGGATCACCGCCAGACCGAGAAAGGACATATCTTTCGTCTGCCCGGCGTACGACCGGCCTCCGAATTCCACATCACAGGCCAGGCTCCGTGACGTTCGGGGGAATTGTCTCCGCGCGTGCCTACGAGACGGCCGGGCGGCGGTGAATGCGGTGGCGACGGTCCATAAGCTCCTCCAGATGCCGGCACCGTTTACTCCGGCTTCGGGCCAGCTTCCGGGACGACTAAACATTTCCTGAATGATCGCTTTCGCTTCTGCCTCGCCGAGGTGAACGAGGCTGACCCCGACCTCGAACGAAGCCCCGCTTCGTTCCTGCCTGGTCATCAAACCCTGCACAGCCACCTGAACGCCGTCAGTTCCTTCCAAAACAAGCGTCACATATTTCGATGAAGGATAGAACGGCCTGTTCACTTGGATGCAGAGCCCGTTTTCACTTAGATCCTTCGTGTATCCATGAATCGGCGGGCCACCGCCGCTCAATGTGCAGGACACACGGCGTGGAAGCCTGAAGTGGTTCCTCCACTGCGGCAGCTCATTGGCGCAGAGAACGGCCAGGATGAGGAGGCCGAGATTCGCCGTGCCCCAAAAGATCCCCACTTCCAAGCCCGGAATCGCCCGACCCTTCAGCCATGCCGCTATCCCGATGCCGAGTCCTGCCAAGAGCAATCCCAGCAAGAGCAGATGAGGAGCCACGATGCTGACATGGTGCAGGCCGCGTTTCTCAAGCTTCTCGCCTTTGGGAGTGACCACGAAGGGTTGCGACTTACGAGGCCGCAGCAACGTCGCGAGTGTCGCCTTGCTCAAGCTGAAGCACATGGCCGTTTCGTACACGTCTCCCCAGAACGCGTTCCGAGTCCCCCGGCTGACTGAGCGCATCATCATGAGAGAACCGATGAAGTACGAACCAAACAGGTGAATAATCGCGTCGACGCCGGCATGGACCGGTGCGATGCCGAACCACAAGGCAGGCAGCGGCGCGGCCAAACACACGATGCGCGGCAGACCATGGAGAAAGTAGTACACCGAGCCGATGTAATTGATGCGCTGCGCCCACGTGAGCCCTTTGATCGTCAGGGGGTTGGCGACCACACACATCTGGAGACTGCCAATGGCCCAACGGGTCCGTTGTTTCAGATACCCGCTGAACGTTTCCGGCATCAGGCCGGCCGACAGCACCGTATTGAGATAACGTGATTCATAGCCACGGGCATGCACCAGCATACTGGTGTGGATATCTTCCGTGATGGTATCGGTTTGGAATCCTCCGATCTCCATAAGAGGACCGCGCCTGAACAGGCCGGAACTGCCGGCAAAGAAGGCACTGTTGTGCGCGTCTCGCCCCGCCTGAAGGACTCGGAAGAAGAGACCTTGCTCGTTCTCCAATTCGGATTCCAACCGCAGGTTCTTTTGAAAAATATCGGGATTGTAAAAGTGATGGGGCGTCTGAACGATGGCAACACGATCATTCTCAAAAAATCCTACCGTCTCACGCAGGAAGGCCGCGGTCGGCACGTGGTCGGTATCGAACACCGCAATCAGCTCGCCGGCCGTCCGGTGCAAGGCATAGTTCAGGTTACCGGCTTTGGCGTGAAGGCGCTCCTCCCGCCGCACATATCCGCAGCCAAGAGACCGTGCCAAGTCCCGGACCTCGTCCCGATGGCCGTCATCCAAGACATAGACTCGATATCGATCTGAGGGATAGTCCTGATTGATGCACCCCACGAGGGTCCGCCGCAAAATATCTAATGGTTCATTGACGACCGTGACGAACACATCCACGGTGCGATAGGTTTTGATCGGCTCGGATTTTCGATGAACCGGGTTCCAAGCCTGGAAGGTGAAGAACATGAACTGCAGCAGCCCATAGGCTTCTGCCAGCAACACCGTCCAACTGATCAGCGCGCTGGTCCAATCCTCCGTGTTGAGCGTATAGAGGCCGCGCCACATCAGGTACCGCACATACAGGAACAGGGTCAGTGCCAACATGACCTGACGTCCTGTTTTTCTCCAGCTCAGGATGCTGATGACTGCCAGGATTACGAGCGACAGCGGTATCGCGACCGATGGATGATAGAAGTGGTTGATCCACGTCATAGCGGCGTCCCTTTCAGCTGGCGGCTGCTTGCTCTCTCACGCCCGCTCTGAGCCTGGTCGAGTGCGGCTCACTGTCCATGCGGCGAGCATGACGCAAGTGTAGAGAGGGATCCGCGCGGCGCCTATACCGAGCACGTAGGGGAACCCGCTATACAGGAGGAGTAGTGCTTTCGGGGGAAGGTGAACCCAGCGATGATGCCCCGCTGGACGGGGAGGGCGGATTCTCGGCAAATCGTAGATTTTCCAATCGCGCCTGGTATCGTACGTCATACATGCCGCGAACCATACGAGTGACAGCTTTCTCAGCGCTCCTTGTTCTTGGCTGTGCTATCGGCGTAGCGATATTCAGCAGCACGCCGTCTCCCCTTCGGTCATCGACACCATCTGATTCGGCACATGCGGTGGTCGCCACTGTGGGAACCCGAACAATTACGCTTCGTGAGCTGGAACAGGCCGCGGCCTTGCCGCTCTACCAGGCGGATCGACAGCGCGATACGATTCTCCGTTCGGCGCTGCAGGACATGATTGATGAAGAACTGTTGAGAACTGCGGCAAGTCGTCAAGGGATATCGGAAGCGCAACTGCTGGCGAACGCCTCTCAATCGCCCGACATTGCTCGGCTCGCCAACCTTCCCGATCCTGCTACACGGCTCCCGGCTTCCGTAACGCGGGATGGCACCCGGGACGCCCCCATGGAGCGTCAAGAACCATCCAAGATCCGCCGAGCCCTGCTGGTGGCGCTTCGCCGCCAAACCCCCATTGAGGTGCGGCTTCCCAAGCTCGAACCTCCAGTCGTCTCGGTGAATACCGACGATGATCCATCGCTTGGAGCCGCCGACGCGCCGATCACGATTGTGGAGTTTTCAGATTTCCAATGCCCTTACTGCAAACTCAGTGCGCCCGTCATAAAAGAGCTTATGCGGCAATATCCTGGACAACTGAAGGTGGTGTACCGGGATTACCCGGGGCCAAACCATCCCTACGCAGCTCAAGCTGCCGAAGCAGCGCAATGCGCGGGCGACCAGCACTCGTTCTGGGAATATCACGATCTACTGTTTGACCGGCAGGTGCCGGGAAGCGGATGGAACTTTCGAGCCCTGGCAGACGAGTTACAACTCGACTCGGCCGCCTTTGCTGCCTGCCTTCAAATCGGACGTTATCGCGAAGAAGTGATGCTGGACCTCCGCGATGCCCTTAAGTTGGGCATTTCGAGCACCCCGACGTTCTTTGTCAATGGCCGTCCCTTAGTCGGCGCCAGGCCCATCGCTGATTTTCAGGCATTGATCGAGTCATCCTTGCCGCACTGAGCCTCCTCTTCGCCACTCACATAGGCCACGTCTTGTCGTCCATCGCTCGATGCATCATCGAATGGCAGCCATGCCTAGCGAGTGACTTGCGATCGTTTCCGGAGCAGCGCAATGCCGGCGAGGCCGAGAGATAGGAGGGATACGGTGGCCGGCTCGGGGACCGAAGCCACCGGCGTGATTCGTACAGCGAAGTCTCCGTCGGGGTCAGAATTGTCGCTGTAGTAAATATCATGAGCCGCAACGAACAAGTGGGTCGCCCCTAACGGAACCTGAAGGAAAATATTGCCGATACCGAAATCTTGGGCAATGTCGGTGGCTATGCCACCAAACAACGTGGACCCCGTCAGTAAATCCGCACCAGCATCCAACGCGCCCGGGACCCGGTCCCGAATGTTGGAGGACAAGAGGGTCTCGCTATTGCTGAAGACCCCGATCATCGCATCGAAGAGGTCCAGTGAGGACACATTCCCCTCATATCCCGCATACCCGTTATAGTAATCACCCAGCCGCTCGAGTTGGATAGTATCTCCTCCGCTGATGCCCAATTCGTTCAGGACAATCGGTGTGGCACCGAGAGGCGCACTGCCTCCCCACCAGGGATCATTATTCGTGAGCAAGTACGTCTTCATGGGATCAATCGGGATCGTTAAGGCGTTGGCTTCTGAACCGAGGAAAAGCAAGAGCACGCTCAGTGCGTAGGATTGAAGAAGCTTCGTTCTCACCATGTGTCTCCTTTCCGAGGGTAGTGTCGCATCACTGACAGTGAGCAAACCGCATACCACAGGCTTTCCGATCGCTTTCAGCAAAAAGACCGAAAATGTTGATCATGTGACGACTCATAAAGAGGCTTTTGCGTCTGGTGCGGTCTGCCGGCCGCATTGGAGATGGCGAAACTGCGGAAACAATGCCGCAGAACCAAGCCGTTTGATATCAGCGAGGGGAGCGGAAGCGAGCATTCACTACTCCGCCAAGGACGTCAGCGTTTGCCATTCCTGTGCACCTCGCGTGACCCGTTCAATCGAGAAACCGGCGACAACCGTGCCTCCACAATCCATGGCCCAAACTCGACGAACTTCCAGCACAAAACCGTCCATATGGAGCACCCCCTTGTCGGCTACGAGGTCGACGGTGCACGATAATTTTACTGACATGCCATTCGGTGAGATCTCAGCGACGGATCCATGGAGGCGTCTGCCTGTACAGTCAAAACGGCAGTCTTGTTGGTACGATATGCGATGCACCCGCCGGCGGGACCGGCGGGAGGACCGTGCCAATAATTTAAAGATCTTGAACAAAGCCCACAAACTCTGGCTGGTGCTCGCGTCGCGTTCCCGCCGATTCCATGTGCGGGCATCCAAGAAGGTCGTCGCAATCAAGGAGTCGGCAGTCTTCACATCGACCTTCATGAATTGAAGCCCGACCTCAACCTCGGAAGCGGAAACAAGCGTCTGGCGGCGGATGCGGGCTTCGACCGTCACTCGATCGCCTGCCAGACCCTTCAGGCTGAAGAGCAGACCGCTCCCGGTGGTGATCACTGGTTTGGGTATCCGTACGAGCGCTCCCGCCTCATTGATTTCTTTCACGACCCCGGCACGCTGCTGGTCTGCCGTGATCAATATGCACGGCAGTCCCCATCCGATACGGCCTGATTTGCGCCACTCCGGTGTTTCAGCGGCAGCCAGAATGGCGACGCTCAGTAGTAGAAGGTTCGTGGCCGCCCAAAAGAGGCTGGTGATAAGTCCTGGAAAAGGAACGTCTGTTATCCAGGCCCGTAAACCGGTGACCAGCCCCGCGACCAGGAACCCAAAGATCAACAAGTGAGGGACAACATACGAAAAGCGTGACAATCCACGCCGCTCCGGTGTCGTGCCCTTGGGAGTGATGACGAACGCCCGCTCTTTCCAGGGTCTGACCGCCGTCCTGAGCGTGGCCCAAGCGAGCGCCGCGCTGTCCGCTGTTTCGTATACGTCCGACCAGAACGCGTTCCGCGAGCCGCGACTCGCGGTTTTGAACATCACCAGCATGGCCAGGTAGTAGGAGCCGAAGAAGTTCAAGAGCGACGCACCGTCGGCCATGACGGGCACAATACCAAGGAGGAGCGCAAAGAGCGGCGCGATGAGACATATCAGCCGCGGAATGCCATGGAGAAAATAAAATATCGAGGCAAAGTACCCGATTCGCTGGGGCAGCGTGAGCCCGGGAAATGTCAGCGGGTTCGTTCGAAAGAGTATCTGCACATGGCCCATCGTCCACCGAATACGCTGCTTCATCGTGCTTTCGAAGGTCTCCGGCATCAGTCCCGTGGCCAGCACCTTATTGAGATAACACGACCGGTATCCGCGGGCATGAATGACCATGCTGGTATGGATGTCCTCGGTCACGGTCTCAGTCCGGAACCCGCCGACTTCCTCCAGGACACGGCGGCGGAATATGCCGCAACTCCCGGCAAAGAAGGCACTATTATGGCGATCCCTTCCGGCTTGAAGGACGCGATAGAACAGCGCTTGTTCGTTTTTGAGAACGCCCTCGAGTTGGAGGTTCTTCTGAAAGACGTCGGCGTTATGAAAATGATGTGGCGTCTGCACGAACGCGACCTGATGATCCTCAAAAAACCCGACCGTGTCCTTCAAGAAACTGGTCGTCGGCACATGATCTACATCGAAAATGGCCACCATCTCGCCGGAGGTCAGAGGCAAGGCATGGTTCAGGTTGCCCGCTTTGGCATGGCTGCGGGTGGCACGACGGATATATCCGCAATTGAGCGACTCGGCCAAGGCCTTGGTGCCCTCTTGCTGGCCATCGTCCAGCACATAGATACGATATCGGTCTCGGGGATAGGCTTGATGCAGGCACCCAATCAGGGTACGGCGAAGAATGGCCAAGGGCTCGTTCACAACCGTGATGAAGATATCCACGGTCGGGTACGTCCGAATCCGCACCGGCTTCCTGTCCAGGGGCGACCAGCCATGATAGGCGAACAGGACGACTTGCACGAAAGCATAGGCTTCAGCCGCATAGACAGCCAGGCTGAGGAGGAGACTGGCCCAGTCGTTGGCATTCAGGGTGTACAGGCCACGCCAAAGTAAATACCGTGCGTACAAGAACAGCGTAAGCGCTATGATGATCTGTGGGCCCCTCTTTCTCCAACTCAGCAGGCTGATCACAGCCACAAGAGCAAGTGAACAAGGTATCGCCACGGAAACACTGTAAAAGAAATTCAGCCAGGTCATGCACGCATCCTTATCAAACGGCGGGCGGCGCCCCTCCATGTGTCACCGAGAACGCTGGTCATGTCGCAAGTGTAGAGGGTGGATCTTGGCGCGCCTATACCGAGCATGTGGGAGAAGCCGTACCTCTTCCGAGGAGGGCGACCTACCCTCACGCTAAGATTGGCCTGGGGGAGAGATAGCAGGAACGGGCCGCCTTAGTAACAGGCGCAGGCTTGTGCTGACAGGCCATCCAGTAAGCGAAAAGGAAGCCCATCAACCCTGCTCGATCTGCACGATGTCAGCTTTTGTGAGCATGCGTGTAAGATTGGACCTGTCGGGCAGGACGCGCATCACCGGATGACAGGCGGCAGTATGCAATGAAGTGTTGACGAATGAAATGACGTGCAGGCGAACGAACGGTTGGCCTCATCCGTGAGGTTTTGTGATAACAACCTCTTTTGAGACCTCTCTTTAAATTCCTAGGCCAGAAGCGGTACCATTCGCTACAACGACTCCTATTGCAGCTCGAGGAATATGCCCATGCAATCCATCCCTGCAGTCATCGCCCTGCTGTCTCCGCTCCTGGCCAGCGTGATCATGGCCTTCCTAGGGCCCACTCTGGGCGAGCGGGCCGGCAAGATCGGTATCACCGCACTGGCCATCTCGGCGGCCAGCGCGCTCCTGGTTCTGTACGAAACGATCCAGCATGAACCGATGCTCCTGACGGTGCCCGGGATCGCGGGCCCGATGGTCCCGACCTGGCTCGTGGACCGGCTCTCGGCGGTCATGATGGTCTTGATCACCGGCGTGAGCCTTGTGATCCATGTGTTTTCGTACCGGTACATGCATGACGACGGGCGCTATTTGCGGTTTTTTTGCCTATTGGGCCTGCTCACAGCCGTTCTGCTGAGCCTGGTGACCAGCGGCCATCTGCTCTGGCTGTTCCTCTACTGGCATGCGATCACGTGGCTCCTGCCAGCATTGCTGTCTCTGGACGACCAGCGGCCGGCCGCCAGGCAGGCGGCACGCACGACGTTTTCGGTCCATGCGATCGGCGACGCGGGACTGTTGCTCGCCATCGCTCTCATCTATTCCGCCTTCGGCACGTTGAACCTCGGCGTCTTGTTCCAATCGCTCAAAGAGACGTCCCCGCTCCCGGCATTGTTCGCGGGAACCTGGTGGGAACTGCCGGCGACGAGCGCGATCACCTGGGTGTTGGTGCTCACGGTCATGACGAAGTCCGCGCAGTTTCCCTTTCATGTTTGGCTGCCCGGGACGATCGAAGCGCCGACGCCCGTCTCCGCGATGCTCCATTTCGTAGAACTGCCGCAGGAACCGCTCGGCGATGGCGGCCTTGGCCTCCGACTTTCGATCGGGACGAGAAGGCTCATGACGGCGGCCTCGGTTCGCAGTGGCGGTCCACTCTACCCGCAACCGGGGCGACGTCACCCGCAGACCGATCGTCTGCCCGAGCCGCCATGCGGAAAGGCGGTTGCCGGATCGCAAATCCTCAAGAAACCCGCCGCTTCTCCGGGATTCGCCTTTGCGATAGGCTCGCGGGCGAGCGCGTCCGGCGCACAGACGCCGACGGGGAGGAATCATGCGCACCAGGCACGAGATCAAGTCGGATC
>CBDIWQ010000314.1:0-7112 GCA_965285965.1 uncultured bacterium
GCCGAGAAGAGAAATGCCGAAAGAGCGGGGGCTTGTGTGGCTCAATGTCAATGGGGTGATGGGACGCAACGCCAAACCTATCGTCACTGAATAGACCGGGGAAGTGCGCGTCACCGTACCCCAAACATCGGTGGAAAGCAACGGCGCTTCTGTGCTTGCTACGCAGGCGGACCTGAATTATTCTCCCTTCCCATGCTCGTGCTCGGTCTGTCCAATATGCGGGATGCCGCCGCCGCGTTAGTGGAGGACGGCCGTATTGTCGCGGCAGCGGAGGAAGAGCGGTTTCTGCGCGTCAAGCATGTCTCGGCCCTGCCGGTGGAAGCCATTCGGTTTTGCCTCAAGGAACGCGGCGTCAGGCTCAGCGATGTACATGCGGTGGCGGTGCCGTGGAAGTACTGGCAGGTGGGGCGGCGAGCCCGTCTGGCGCTCGGGGCGATGCTGCGGTCTCCGCAACTGTTCCATGTGAAGGGCACGCGCTCGATGGAGCGGCTTGGACAGGAATGGAAAGAACTGGCGTTCCTGCGACGGTACCTGACAGGGCGGATCGACGGAACGCCCTGCCCCCGGCCGGTCTTTCTGGATCATCATCTCTGTCATGCGGCCAGCAGCTTTGTCGTGTCTCCCTATGAGCGGGCGGCCGTGCTGGTCGTCGACGGCGCGTCCGAATCCCATTCGACCCTATTGGGATTGGGCGATAAGCAGACGATCAACGTGCTGAAGCGCACGCCGCTGCCGCATTCGCTCGGACAGTTCTACGCAGCCATGACGGCGTATCTCGGGTTTGTTCCGGATCAGGACGAATACATCGTGATGGGGCTCGCGGCTTACGGGGAGCCCCGTTACGCGGCGGTCGTCCGGGAGCATCTCTTGAGCGGTCAGGCGGACGGTGAATTTGCCCTCAACGTGCGGGTATTGGATTTTCACCTGGCACGGGTCGGCCTGTTCTCGGAGGAGTTGCTGGCATGCTTCGGCCCCAACCGGCGTAGTGATGAAGAGGTCACCCAGCGGCATCGAGATATCGCCGCGAGCGTGCAACTCGTCCTGGAAGAGGTTTTGCTTCATTTGGCTCGTTATCTCAAGAAAGTCACGCAGGCCGACCATCTGTGTCTGGCAGGAGGCGTCGCCTATAACTGTGTTGCCAATAGCCGGGTGCGGCGGGAAGCAGGATTCCAAGGGATCTTCATTCCGCCCGCAGCGGGTGACTCCGGCGCGGCCTTGGGCGCCGCACTCTGGCACAGTGTCCGACAGGGCTGGCGTCAGCAGGGTTCCCCGATGCAGGCCGCTTATTGGGGGCCGCGGTTTTCCGACGCGCAGTACAACGCGGCGCTCCAGCGCGCCGGGTTAACCGGACAGCGTCTCACGGACGACGCCTTGTGCGAGAAGGTGGCGTGGGAACTGTCCTGCGGCCGGCTCGTATTTTGGTTCCAGGACCGGATGGAATGGGGACCTCGCGCGTTGGGCAACCGGAGCCTGTTGGCCGATCCCCGCCGGGAGGATATACGAGCGCTCATCAACGCCAAGGTGAAGCAGCGGGAACTGTTCCGTCCCTTTGCTCCCGCTGTGCTGGAAGAGCGGGCGACCGACTATTTCGATCTGCCCTTGCCGTCGCCGTTCATGGCGTTGACGGCTCAAGTGAAGCCCCATGCGAAAGGGATCATTCCGGCGGTCGTGCATGTGGACGGATCGGCCCGGGTGCAAACCGTCGACCGTGAATCCAATCCGTCGTTCAGGCGCTTGCTGGAAGCTTTTGCCCGGCGCACGGGTGTGCCGGTGCTGCTGAATACCTCCTTCAATGTGCGGGAACCGATCGTTTGCACGCCGGACGATGCCATTCATTGTTTTCTGAGAACCGAGGTGGAATGGCTGGTGCTGGGGAACGTGTTGGTTCCGCATCCCCGCTCCGCGTGAGCCTATGATCCCTGACGAGCGTGCGTCTTCCTCCGCCGCCCTTTCGCTGCTCCTGGCCGTCGTGATCGGCAACTTTGTGCTCCAGCCGTTGACCGAACCGGACTTCGGGTGGCATCTCCGAACCGGGTTGGATCTCCTCCGCCATGCGGGTCGGCTGCCGGCGCTCGATCCGTACTCCCATACCATGCCTGACTGGCCCTGGGTGGAACATGCCTGGCTCACGGATATGGTGATCGGATTTCTGTATCGGGTCGGGGGTCCGATGGGAGCGCTTGCCGTCATCGTCTTCTTCGGCGTCGTGACCGCCTGTGCGTGGGGCGTGGCCGCACAGTGCGGCCGGGCCACTGTATCCATTCGGCTGCTGGCCTGTGCGCTGTCTCTGTGGGTGGCTCTGCCATTTTTGGGTGCGCGCACTCAAATGGTCACGTTGCTCGGCCTCGCGACACTGCTGTGGCTCCTCCACCGCCTTGCTCACGGAGAGGGCCGCATGGTGTGGTTGATTCCTCCCTTGTTTCTCGCTTGGGCGAATCTCCACGGAGGGTTTGCGGCCGGGCTCTTTCTGCTGGCCGTGGTCATCGGCTTGTCAGGGGCGATATCCGTGGCGGCGCACCTCCGCCCCGCGGATCGAGTCTGGCGGAGGGATCCATGGCAGCCATATCGAGGACGTCTGATCCTCGCGACCGCGGCGGCCGGACTTCTGACGCTCGTGAACCCGTATGGCTGGCGCTTATACCAAGAGATTCTCGATTCGTTGTCCGATCGCTTTATGGTCGAGACGCTTCAAGAATGGCATCCGATCTCTCTCGAGACGTTGGCCGGGCAAATGTTCACCGCCTATGTGATGCTGCTCGGTCTGGCGACGGTTTGCTGCTATCGCCGCGTGGAGCCGGTTTGGTGGGGCCTCTGGGCGATCTTTCTGGTGCTGGCTTGTCGTCATCTGCGGAATATCCCGCTTTTTCTCATCGTCAGTCTGCCGTTGATGGCCGAGGTGCTCCAGGAGGCGCTGGATCGGATCCGTGCTCAGACTTGGGCGAACAAACTTCGTCCTTCTCACGGGATCGGCATACTCACCGTGGCGCTCGGTGTGTTCCTGCTCTACTTGGGGCCGGGTCATCTCAAGGGTGTGTGGCAATTCGGAGTTCAGCCGGCGGCGGCGTTTCGCCAAACCTCTTATCCTATTGAGGCGCTGGAGTGGGTGCAGGCACATCGCGCGCGTTTGGGCACGCGGCCGGTGCATGACTATCAATACGGGGGATTTCTGCTCTGGTGGCTCCCCGACGAAAAAGTGTTCATTGACGGCCGAATGCCGGCCTGGCGCATCGGGGACCGGTGGATTTTCCGCGACTACATGGATCTCCGGGAAGCCGATGCGCCGAAGGTCAGCCTCATGGAAAAATACGCAGTCGATTGGGCATTGGTTCGCCGGGAGAGTCCCTTGGCCCGCACCTTAGCAAGTCTGGCGCTCTGGCGGAAAGAGTATGAAGATCGGAAGGTGGTAATTTTTTCGAGGGCAGGAGCGGGAGACCGCCCCGGCTATTCCAGGACGGGGGAAGACGAGGCCGCAGGCGATATAGGAGGGACGGGGAGCCGATCGGAGTAGCGGCCGTTCTGCGCATTCCGACGAATGGTCAAGAGCTCTCGAAGCATCGCCACCCCATCCCGAAGCAGGCGGACCTTGGAACCCGGCTGATCCGCCCAGTTGACCGGTACCTCCGCCACGCGATAGCCGCGCCGTTGAGCCACAAACAGCAATTCAAGATCAAACCCGTACCCATTGATACAGCAGACCGAGAACAGATCCCTGGCCACCGTCCGTTCAAACAGCTTAAACCCGCATTGAGTGTCCGTGATGCCCGTGATCCCGCCGAGCCGGACGAAAGCATTGAAGACGGCGCCGAGAACGCTCCGGTGCCAGCGCGCCTGGACGCGAAAACCCGGCCGGCGAGATGCCAGGCTGCGCGACCCGATGGCAATCGAGGCGCCGCCCGCCAGGGCCTGTTCAAGCCGGTCCAATTCGGTAATCGGTGTGGCGCCGTCGGCATCTGTAAACAAATGCCGCCGTCCTCTGGCGGCCTGCATGCCGTGGCGGACGGCGGCGCCCTTGCCGGTGCAGACAGGTAAGCGCAAGAGTCTGATAAGGGGGATCACCCGCGCAGCAGCGTGGACCATGCAGGCGGTGTCGTCGATACTTCCGTCGTCCACGACAATGATTTCACAGGTCCGACCGCTGGATGTCAGGTAGTGCGCAATGGAGCGCAGCGTGGGAAGAATGCGAGCCGCTTCATTATGAGCAGGGATGATGACGGACAGCTCAAGGGAGTTGAAGTCACTCTCCTGTCTCACCGGTCACCTCGCTGTGGGGTCGAAACGCGTGCCCACAGTACAAGGGGCGGCAAGGGGAATGCAAGCGTTTCCTGAGGTGGCGCAAGCGTGGCATACGCCTCGACCCGCGCCGCTCGGTTGTCGGGGCGGCGCTTGACAGATCCGTACCTCGGAGGCGAACGTATGCATGGCATCTCACCGGAGCGGAGGATCGTATGCGCCAGATGCTGAGCGGATTCTCGTGGGTCCTCGCCGCCATGCTGCTCGGGGCCTGTGCCTCCTCGGTGCCGCCCAGTCGTATCGCCGACTATGTGCCCGTCGATCAGGCGTCCGATGAGTCCTTATTGACCGTGGATCAGCGTCCGCTGGAGGCGGGATTGGTCCTGATCTCCGATACGAGGGCGCCTGACGCGGCCCCTAACCTACCGGATGAGGCGCTGGTCAAGCTGGCCGAAGAACTGAAGCGCGAGATCAGTCGCATCCTGCCGGTGACGATTACCAGGGTGATACCGGCGGACGGGATCCGGCCGTTCGACGGGAATCATGCAGCGTTGTCCGAGTTGGCGAAGAAACACGGGGTGGATTATCTGGCGGTCATGGTCTTGTCCAGCACCGAGCAGGAGTATCCGGTGTCCTTGTTTTTAGGATGGACGACGCATATGCAACCGGGCTATCGGCGGGATAATTGGTCGCTCCTGGAATTTGCGCTCGTGGACGCCAAGGACGGCAAGGTGCTGATGCGGGAAGAAGGGCGCGGATGGGCGACGCTGGATTGGCCCACCGCTCCCGGGATCAACCAATGGTATCCCGTCGTGTATATAAGGCCCCAAGAGGAGCATCGTTATTGGCCGCCCACCTATGAGGGGGCGCCCTATACCTTGCGCGTGGTGTCCTTCAATCAAGCCTCCAAGCGGTTAATGGGGAAACTCCAAAATAACTGGCTGGGACAGTTGGAGACGGAGGCGGCTGTACGACGGAGCGGTTGAGCCGTCCTGTGGTGGAAGTGCCGCCAGCAGCGCTTGGGCGCCGTTCATGCAGGCGACTTTTCCTCTTTGAAGCCCAAGGAAAGATTAGTGTAAGATACACCGTTCTACCGGTGAGCGGAGAGTTATGCGAGCGGCAACATGACAGGTATTCACGTCCTGCGATCTGTCTCAATGATCAGATCAATTCTGGAGGAACCCGGTTATGGTCAATTGGACTCAGCAGACGACCAAGTGGCTACTGATTGGTAGTGGACTGATCTTCGCCGCGGCAGTCGCGACTGGATTTGAAGATGCATCGGTCGCATCCGCCGCCGGCGCGCCGACGGTCGTAGCGCAAGGCTTTTCAGAGATTGTGAAAAAAGTGACGCCGGCGGTGGTCAATATTGCCGTCACCGGAGGTGGAGAAGGGGGGCGTCGTCGCGGGTTGCCTCCTGGCCCCTTTGGTCCTCCGGGTGGAGGGCCTCCGGGCGAAGAGCCGGGAGGAGAGCTGCCCACGCCGCCTCCGATGCCGCCCGGCCCTCCAGCGCCACACGGACGGCCTGATCAAAGCGCGGGTTCCGGCGTCGTGTTGGATCCCAATGGATACATCGTGACAAACAATCACGTCGTCGAGGGTGCCACGCAAATCACCGTTACACTGAGCGATCGACGTGAGTTTCCCGCGAAGGTCATCGGAACGGACCCCAAGACCGACCTGGCCGTGATCAAGATCGAAGCCAAGGATCTGCCCTCTTTGCGGTGGGCCGAATATGAAAAGTTGCAGGTCGGTGACCTGGTGTTGGCGGTGGGGAGCCCGTTCGGGCTCAGTTCCACGGTTACGCTCGGTATCATCAGCGCCTTGGGCCGCGGAAATGTCGGCATCGCGGATTACGAAGATTTCATTCAAACCGATGCCGCGATTAATCCGGGTAATTCAGGCGGTGCCCTCGTCAACTTGAACGGTGAGTTGATCGGCATTAATACAGCGATTTTTTCCCGCACCGGTGGATCGGAAGGGATCGGCTTTGCCATCCCCAGCAGCATTGCCCTTGATATTGTCGACAGCCTGCAGAAGACCGGCAAGGTCGTACGGGGCTGGATGGGGGTCGCGATCCAGGAAATCACCCCAGCGCTGGCCAAGTCGTTCAAGTTGCCCGAGCAACGCAAAGGCGTCCTCATCAGCGACGTGAACGAAAATGGGCCGTCGCACGCCGCCGGCATCAAGCGCGGGGATGTGGTCGTCGCGTTCAATGGCAAGGAAGTGCAAAGCGTCAGCCAGCTCCGGAATTTGGTGGCGCGGACCGTCGTGGGCAAGGATGCGCAGATCAAGGTATTGCGCGACGGCAAGGAGCAGACGATTGCCGTGAAAGTCGCGGAACGGCCGTCGGATGAAATGTTGGCCAAAAAAGAGCCGTCGCCTCCGAAGGAACAGGGTGAAACGATCAAGCCGCCGGACAACGTGCTGGCGTCACTCCGGGTGCAGACGCTGGACAATGCGCTCATGAGCCAATTGAACATTCCGTCGAAGACGACCGGGGTGGTCATTACGTCCGTGGAGGCCGGCGGTCAAGCCGAAGCGGCCGGGTTGCAGCGCGGGGATGTGATTCAGGAAGTCAACCATGAGCCGGTGAAGACACTTGAGGATTATCAAAAGGCCGCGAGCAAGATTAAGAAGGAAGAACTGGCCGTGCTGCTGGTGAACCGGCAGGGGAACAGTTTGTTCGTCGCGGTTAATCCGAAGTAACAGCTACAATGCGAAGGGGTGATCCGGACAGGGCTATGCTGAGGGTTGCGTGCTGAACGACTTCAACCGGTGGCTGCAAGACTCGGTTTTTAAGCCGCTGGAAGATAAGAAGATGCCGGTCATGGAGCACTTGGTTGAGCTCCAGGTCCGGCTCACCCGCGCCGTCATCGTGA
>CBDIWQ010000315.1:0-3820 GCA_965285965.1 uncultured bacterium
CGCGCATGCAGGATCTTCAGATATTCGGTCCCTCCCAGGTCTTCACGAGAGGAGCCGAGCAGGATGATGTCGTCGCCTTCCTGCTTGAACCATTGCGTCATCGTCCGGTCGGCCTGTTCGATCAGCCCGACCATTCCCAGCATGGGCGTGGGGTAAATCGAGAGCCCGTTGGTCTCGTTATAGAAACTGACGTTGCCGCTTACGATCGGGACGGAGAGATGCTCGCAGGCGTCCTTCAGCCCTTCGATGGCGAGCACGAACTGCCACATGATATCGGGCCGCTCGGGATTGCCGAAATTCAAACAGTCGGTCAGCCCGATCGGCTCCGCGCCCGAGCAGACGAGGTTCCGGGCCGCCTCCGCCACCGCAATGCGGGCGCCTTCGTAGGGATGCAGCAAGCAGAAGCGGCTGTTGCAGTCCACGGTCATGGCCACGGCCTTGTCGGTCCCTTTGATCCGCACGACCGCCGCATCCGATCCCGGCCGGACCATCGTGTTGGTGCGGACCATGTGGTCGTATTGCTCATAGATCCACCGCTTGCTGGCGATCGTCGGAGAGGCCAACAGCGCGAGCAGCGCCGTGTTCGCATCCTTCAGATCGGGCACGGCGTCGTAGTTGAGATTCGTCAGCATGTCTTGATAGGCCGGCGGCGAATAGGGCCGGTCATAGCGGGGCCCGTCGTCCGCCAGCGACTTGGCCGGAATCTCTGCGACGACCCGGCCCTGATCCTTCACGCGCAGGATGCCGTCGCCCGTCACGCGGCCGACGACCGCGACATCGAGCTCCCACTTGTGGCAGATCCGGATGCAGTCCTCTTCCTTGCCGGCCTTCGCCACCATCAGCATGCGCTCTTGCGACTCCGACAGCATCAACTCATACGGCGTCATGCCGGGTTCCCGGCGCGGCACCGCAGTGAGATCCAGTTCGATGCCGTTTCCCGCGCGCGACGCCATTTCGCAGGAAGAGCTGGTCAGCCCGGCCGCTCCCATGTCCTGGATGCCCACCAGCAGATCGTGGGCCATCAGCTCCAGGGTGGCTTCCAACAACAGCTTCTCGGTGAAGGGATCGCCCACCTGCACGGTCGGACGCTTTTGTTCGGACTGATCATCGAACGAATCCGAGGCCATCGTCGCCCCGTGGATCCCGTCTCGGCCGGTCTTGGAACCGAAATAGATGACGGGATTTCCGACCCCGGCGGCCGTGCCCCGGAAGATTCGGTCGGTCTTAGCGATCCCCAGGCAGAACACATTGACCAGCGGATTGAAGGAGTAGATGTCTTCGAACCGGACTTCGCCGCCGACGGTCGGCACGCCCATGCAGTTGCCATAGCCCGAGATCCCCGCGACCACGCCTCTCACCAAATGGCGGTTCTTGGGCGTATCCAGCTGCCCGAACCGCAGCGAATCCAGCAAGGCGATCGGCCTGGCTCCCATGGTGAAGATGTCGCGGAGAATGCCGCCCACCCCCGTGGCCGCACCTTGATAGGGTTCGATGAACGAGGGGTGGTTGTGCGATTCCATCTTGAAGACCACGCAGAGCCCATCGCCGATATCGATGGCGCCGGCATTCTCCCCGGGGCCCTGCACGACGCGCGGTCCCGTGGTGGGCAGCTTCCGCAAGTGAATGCGCGAACTCTTGTAGGAGCAATGCTCCGACCACATGACGGAAAACATGCCGAGTTCCGTCAGATTGGGCTCGCGCCCGAGAATCACGACGATCTTGCTGTACTCGTCGTCCGTCAGGTTGTGTTGTGCGATCAGATCTTTGGTGACCACCGTTGGTTGCATGAACATGGACCTATCGTTGTTGGAACAATTAGCGAGCGGCTCCGGCGGGTTGGCGCGTCACCGTCTTCAGGCCCTCGACCAGCGATGCCAATATTAATCGCCCGTCTTCGTTGCCCAACAGGAGTTCCGCGCTTCGTTCCGGATGCGGCATCATGCCGAGCACATTGCCCGAGGCACTGCAGATCCCGGCGATGTTGTCGAGCGAGCCGTTGGGATTCGCCGCCGGTGTCGCGTGTCCGTCCCGGTCGCAATAACGGAAGATGACCTGCGCGTTCGCCTGAAGGGCCGCCAACGTCACGGGGTCGGTATAATAATTCCCGTCCGCATGGGCGATCGGGACTTTCAGCACCTGGCCGGGCCGGCACAAGCCGGTAAATGGGGTCGCTGCGTTCTCGACCTTCACATAGATGTCTTTACAGATGAAATGCAGGGACCGGTTTCGCAACATGGCGCCGGGCAGGAGCCCGGCTTCGAGCAGAATCTGAAACCCGTTGCAGATCCCGAGCACCAGACCGCCGGCCGCCGCGAACTGCTTCACCGCATGCATGACCGGCGAAAACCTGGCGATCGCGCCGGTGCGGAGGTAATCGCCGTACGAAAACCCGCCCGGCAGGATCACGCCATCCAGGCCGGCCAAGGACGTTTCCTTGTGCCAGACCATCGTCACGTCCTGCCCCAGCACATCCTTGAACACATGCTCGCAGTCGTGATCGCAATTCGAACCGGGGAAGACCACAACGCCGATGTTCACTTCAGCTCCTTGGTGATGAGTGATACGTGATGAGTGAGGAGCAACTGCTGACCTCGACCTAATGGCGCTTCCAATGACATTGTCGTTCTCGGCTCATCACACATCACCGATCACCCATCCCTTCACAATCACTGTAACTCGTACCGATATTCTTCAACAATGGTATTGGCCAGGAGTTTCTCACACATTTGTTTTACTGCCGCTTCGGCCTTGGCTGGTTCGTCCTCGGTCAACTCCATTTCCATATACTTGCCCACCCGCACCTTGGCCGCACTCTTAAATCCCAAGGAATCGAGCGCGTGCTCGATGGCCTTCCCTTGAGGATCGAGAATGCCCGGCTTCAACGTGACGTGAATCTTGGCCTTCATGTTATCCCTCTTCTTTTGTTCCCACTAGGGAGCGTCCACGGGTGCTGGTTACTGCGCGCATTGACCGAGCACAGTCATGAATTCTTCTGCATGATCAATGTGCGCGCTCAGCGAGCACAGCCTACACCTGTGGAGCTCCACTCCCTTATCCGCCCGTATCCGGCGGCTTGGCCAATTCAGTCAAGTGCCGCCTCACCCACCTGATCCCGATAATGATGCCCACGCCGACCATCGCGAGCGCCACGAATCCCAGCTTGTGCAAGGTCGATTCGGCCAGCACGGCAAACGCCACGATCGCCGCCGTGCCGACCATCAAGGCGATGATCAACCCATTGTCGCGCACATAGAGGACCAGGTTTTTCACGCGCTCCTATGATCCGCAGACCCGGTGCAGCACTTCCTGATACGCTTCTTCGATTTTGCCCAGGTCCTTGCGGAACCGGTCTTTGTCCATGGATTCGCCCGTCATCATGTCCCAGAAACGGCAGGTATCGGGGGAAATCTCGTCGGCCAGGATCAGCTTGTTGTGGAACACGCCGAACTCGAGTTTGAAGTCGACCAACTGCATCTTTCGCTCGGCGAAGAAGGGCTTCAGGATCGTGTTGATCGAATGCCCCATCTCGCGCAATTCGCGCAGAACGGCCGGCGTGGCGACGTGCATCAACCGCAGATGGTCATCGTTCACCAGCGGATCCCCCAGCGCGTCGTTCTTGTAGTAGAACTCGACGATCGCCGGTTCGATGGCCTGCCCTTCCTTCAATCCCAACCGCTGGCCGAGGCTTCCCGCCACGATATTCCGCACGACCACTTCCACCGGCACGATGGTGACTTTCTTCGTGAGCATTTCGAGGTCGCTCAGCCGCTCGATGAAATGGGTGGGGATGCCTTCCTGCTCCAGTAACTTGAACAGCCGT
>CBDIWQ010000316.1:0-2638 GCA_965285965.1 uncultured bacterium
GGGTCCGCAGCCTTGCGACGACCACAGTTCAGACACGCAAACACGGTGATCGCCAGCCCGGCATCCAAATCCACCGCCCGTTCGGGCAACATCGCTCCTCGGCATTTGTCACAAGTTTTCATGGGGCGACTTTAACACCGCCGAAAATGGAAGCATATCCTCCTGAAGCACTGAACCAGGAAGGGCATATCCCCCATGAGCCCTTCGGACCATGGGCCATTTGGCCCCTGCGTCGCACGCGCTTTCACTAGGCGATCGAACGGTCCGTCTTCGGAACAGGAGCTTGACAGCCTGGCGCTAGTCCCATACCATTGTGGCCTCATACGTAAAGGACCACTATGTATAGATTTCTGCTGATCCTCGCGCTTCTGACCATCTTTTATTTCTTGGTGAGACGGGCCATTCGTGAGTTTAAGCAGCGCCATCTGGACCAGGAAGGCCGGTCGATCGACCAGGATCAAATGGTTCAAGACCCAGTCTGCCACACGTTTGTGCCGAGAAAGATTGCGTTTGTGGAGAGAATCGGAGGACAGACCTACTGCTTCTGCAGCCGGCAATGTGCGGCCGCCTTCGCGCAGCAGCAATCGAGCTAACAGCCGGAATAACCGTAGTCCGAAAGCTTTTCTTCCTTATCGAACTTCAAGGTAATCTGGCACTGGTTGGGTGAAAAGTTAAACAGCGGCAGACTCGATTTTCCTCCGGCAATCCGGTAGTAGGTCCACGTTTCGCCGCCGAAGAAGCGAGCGGCTTTCCCATCGGGGGTGCCCCAGTTTTTTTCAAACCACGCCTTATCCTTGCCTTGGAGTTCGGCGGGTTTCAAAGATGCTTCGAGATAGGGATTGCTGCCGCCGCAAGCGGTCAAGGTTAGGCACAGACTTAAGAGCCACGCCGATCGTCGCATGATGCCCTCTCCTATCATAGACCATGATATGAACGCCTCAACGTCGGGGTGGATACTATCCTTCGCTAAAAACGCTGTCAAACCCGGCTGGCTCACGGTCGAGGGTTCCCTCAGGTAGTTCTTCATTCTGCATGGAAAGGATCTGGACATGAAATTTTATCTCGATACCGCGAGTGTAAAAGAAATCCAGGAGGCCGCAAGCCTCGGCTTGTTGGATGGTGTCACCACGAATCCGTCATTGGTCGCCAAGGAAGGACGCGTGTTCCGCGAGGTGCTGGTCGAAATCTGCAACATCGTGGACGGACCCATTAGCGCGGAAGTGGTCAGTGTGGAAGCCGATGCCATGGTCAAAGAGGGGAAGGAGTTGGCTAAGATCCATAAGAATATCGTGGTCAAAGTGCCGTTGATCGCGGAGGGGTTGAAGGCCACGAAGCGCCTCGCCGCAGAAGGCATCAAGGTCAACGTTACGCTCTGTTTCTCTCCGACCCAGGCGCTCTTGGCCGCCAAAGCCGGAGCCTGGTGCGTGTCGCCGTTTATCGGCCGGCTCGATGACATCAGCTCGAACGGCATGGAGCTGATTCGCCAGATCCTCACGATCTACAAGAACTACGACTTCAAGACTTATGTGCTGGTCGCCAGCGTCCGGCATCCTCAGCACGTCGTCGAAGCGGCCTTGGCCGGTGGGCACATTTGCACGATGCCCTTCTCGATTTTTCAGCAAATGGTGAAGCATCCGCTGACGGACATCGGCCTGAAAAAGTTCCTCGCCGACTGGGATGCCCAGTCGAAGAAATAGGCGGAGCTAGCGGCCGGAGCCCTGCGCGCTCAGTTCGCGACGGGCTTCGGCAAAGACCGCATGGAACATGGGGCGGGTGAGCTTGCCGGTAAACGTATTCTGTTGGCTAGGATGATACGAGGCGAGCAGGAGGCCGCACGATAACCGATAGGAGACGCCATGCCCGAACTTCGGAGCAGGAGACGGGATGGCGATCCCTTCGAGTTGGCAGACCTTGAGATACTGATCGAAGGCGATTTTCCCTAGGGCCACGACGACCTGTTTGCGGGTCAGCAGGGCCATCTCCTCCCGTAAGAACCGGCGGCAGCGTTCGAATTCATCCGGCAGGGGTTTGTTGTCCGGCGGCGCACAGCGCACCGAGGCGCCGATATAACAATCCATGAGCGCCAGCCCGTCATCCCGGTGCGTTGAGGACGCCTGGTTCGCAAAGCCATACCGGTGGAGTGCTTCATAGAGCCAGTCGCCGCTGCGATCGCCGGTAAAGATCCGGCCGGTGCGATTGCCTCCGTGAGCGGCCGGAGCTAGCCCCACAACATACAGTCGGGCCTCGGGATCTCCAAACCCGGGCACCGGACGCCCCCAATAGGTGCAGTCCATATATTGGCGCCGCTTGGTCCGGGCCACGGCCTGACGATATCCCACCAACCGGCTGCAGCTGGTACAGTCTGAGATCGTCTGATTGAGGACCTTTAGGCTGGGCATAGGATCAGCAGTGTATCATGAAGAAGACCTTCATTTGCTTGCTGCTCTTTCATCGAGCTGGTAGCATGTCGCCGCCATCACCGCCACGAAGACGCTATCGTTGAAGGAGACTCATGCAAGCCAGGCCTCGTGATTATCTGTTCTCCTCAGCCGCCCTCTTCTGTGCGTTCGCCCTTTGGCCTGCGGACGTCGCTGCCCAGGTCGACGGGATCAACGGCTCAAAGTTCGACACCGAGCGG
>CBDIWQ010000317.1:0-5594 GCA_965285965.1 uncultured bacterium
CGCCGAAGCGCGTGAGCACCGTCTGATGGATCTCGTGATATCCCTGAACCATCTTCTGGAAGTCATTGGGATCATTGATGTCGAGCAGCGGAACGACGTGCGCGTTGCCATTACCGATATGACCGAAGATCGCCACGGGGACCCGCTGTCCCGCGAAGAACTCTTCCAGATACCGGATCAAGTCGCTGATCCGATCGGCCCCCACGACGACATCGTCCACGAAATTGATCGGCTTCTTCCGGCCATCGAAGCGATAGAGCGTGGGGTACAGCGCTTTCCGTGCCTTCCACAGTTGCGCCCGGCGTTCCGGATCAAAGGCCAGCGTCATGGCCGCGGCCAGTTGGTAGGGACGGCAGGCGGCGGCCATCTCGTCCGCCCGTTCGCGCAGGTCCGTCCGACCGGCATCGGCATCCAGTTCGATCAACAACGTGGCGGCGGCATCGGAGGGAATGCCATGCGGGCCTCGACCGATCAGATCCAGCGTATTGGCGTCCATGACCTCCAGCGCGCTGGGCTCCAAAGCCAGGAGATGCGGCACAGCCGCGCCGACATCCTCCAGATGCCGGAAATGAATCAGGGCCGTCAGCGTCGCGGTCGGCTTGTCCACCAGCTTGAGGGTCGCCTCGCTCACGACCCCTAATGTGCCTTCGCTGCCCACCAGCAGCCTGGGCAAATCCAGCAGGCCCTGCGCGAGCCCGTCGGCGACGGCAAAGAGGTTGTACCCGCAGCTGTTCTTGCTTACCGTCGGCTTCTTCGATCGAATGAAATCCGCGTGGTCCCGGGCGAGCGCCAAGAGATCGCTGAGCGCCGGACTGGCCGCCCGCGCGCGGGCAAACGCCGGATCCTCCAGCCGGTACGCCTGCGCATCCAGCCACGTCCCCGCGGCGAGGCACAGACGGAGGCGATGCACGTTATCTTTCACGGCCCCGTAGCGCAAGGTGTGGGGACCGGACGAATTATTCGCCAGCATCCCGCCCAATTTGCACATGTCGCCGCTGGAGGGATCAGGCCCGAACAACAATCCTTGCCGGGCGAGCTGCTGGTTCAACTCCGCCAGGACGATGCCCGGCTGGACGCGAGCCCATCGCTCGTCACGGTTCACTTCCAGGATGCGGTTCATCCGGGAGACATCGAGGATGATGCCCGAACCGATGGCAGAGCCCGTCAGGTTCGTCCCGGCCGCTCGCGGCGTCACGGGGATGCCGCGAGCAGCCGCATAGCGCAGCGTGGCCGCGATATCGTCCTCGGATTCGATCAGGACGACCGCCTTGGGCACCACTCGATAGATGCTGGCATCCACGGCATAGGCCGTGAGCGTGGCGACATCGTCTTTGACTTTGTCAGAGCCGAGCTGGGCTCTCAAATCCGCGCCGATCGCGCGGGACCGTTCCGGAAGGATGAGGGGGGCTGCGGTATTCATGAAGGCCGGATATTCTAGACGCTTGCCGGAGAGCAGAACAAGCCGGCGGCAGGTCTTAATCCTCTACGAAGAGTCTACCGGATATTCCACATTTTTTTCTTGTGTCGGTGCTCCGACCTGACTAGGATGCGGCGCTCCGCCGCTTAGGCATAATGTATGATTTTCGTTGTGAAAAGCAGGGCAGCCCCGCAATACTCAGGGCCACTCGTCACCGTCACCACTAGAAGGGCCCCGCCGCTGCGGGCCCCGGCGGTAGACAGCCTGGCGTCTGATACGATCTATGCACACGATTCTCGTTGTTGATGATGAAAAAGGGGCTCAAGAGGCCATCAAGTGTGTCTTCAGCGGACGCTATCATGTCTTGATGGCAGCGGATGCCGCGACGGCCTTGGAAATCCTGTCCCGTTTACCGGTCGATCTCATCACGCTGGATCTCCGGCTGCCCGATTGTCCGGGCATCGATGTGCTCAAAGGCATCCAGCAGACCCATCCTCACACGCCGGTCATCATTGTGACCGGCTACGGCAGTCTTGGATCGGCCGACGAAGCGTTCCGACATGGCGCCGCCGGTTATCTGCTCAAACCGTTCAATACGTGCGATTTATCCAGCCTGATTCAACAGGCGTTGCGGCATCGTGACGCGCAGATCAAAGCGCAACTGTGCTTGCCGCTGGACTGGCCCACGGAGTAACGGCCTTCCCCACAGCCTGCCCGGGTGCACACTCATCCGTTGTTGCGACAGCGGCACATCTCTTACAATGCACCGCGGCTATGCACCTTCCGACTCTCTATAGCACCCGCCTGCTGCCCGATCCCGTCATGGCCGAGATCCGGCAACGCTACCGGCTCATCGGAGCCCCCGCCGGTCAGGCGCCCGCGGCGGAAGAGCTCCGTCAGGGGTTTGCGCAAGCCGACGCGGTCATTTGCACCTTGAGCGATCGCGTCGATGCGGCGTTGTTGTCTCATGCCACCCGCCTGAAGATCGTGGCCAATTACGCCGTCGGCTATAACAACATCGATGTCGCGGCGGCGAAGGCCCGCGGCCTTGTCGTGACCAACACACCGGACGTCTTGACGGATGCGACCGCGGATCTCACCTGGGCGCTCCTCCTGGCCGTGGCGCGCCGCGTCCCTGAAGGCGATCGCCTGACGAGGACCGGGCACTGGTCCGGCTGGGCCCCTACCCAGATGCTGGGCGCGGAGGTGAGCGGGAAAACGTTAGGCATTGTCGGCATGGGACGGATCGGTCAGGCCGTCGCCCGCCGCGCCGTCGGATTTGGCATGCCGGTACTCTATGCCGGTCGCCGGCCCTGCCCTTCGCCACCCGGCGCGCCTCCGTGGCAATACCATCCGCTTGACGAGGTGCTCAGGCAGGCGGACTTTCTCTCTCTCCATGTCCCGCTGAGCGATTCGACCCGCCATTTGATCGGGCCTCCGGCCCTCGCCCGGATGAAACCCACGTCGTTTTTGATCAACACGTCCCGCGGAGCCGTGGTCGACGAAGCGGCGTTGGTGGCGGCGCTTGAGACTGGAGTGATCAGCGGGGCTGGATTGGACGTGTATGAACAGGAGCCGTCCCTACATCCGGGGCTCGCCGGGCTGGCGAACGTGGTGCTGCTCCCTCATCTGGGGTCGGCGACGCTCGAAACGCGTGTGCGCATGGGCTTGATCTGCCTGGAGAACATTGCAGCAGTTTTGAGCGGGGCGCCGGCGCTGCATCCCGTGATCTGAGGAACGGTTAGCCGGCGAGGCGGAATTCGGACAGGGCCGGTTCGGAACGGCCTTGTAAGGACTGCAGCCGTTGCGGCACGTCATGGAACGAGGGAATGGCTTGATACGTGTTCACCGCCTTGTCCCATAAACCGGCCGCTTCATACAGAAGCCCCAACTCGTAGCGGGTGGCCTGACCCTTGGCGCCTTGGCAGCGAGGGTCCAACAATACCCCTTCCAATTCCTGGATGCCCTCCTCCGCTTGTTTCTCTTCCTTTAGACATAAAGCCGTCATCAAACAGGAATCGACGTAGTACGAATCGCTCTTCCTAGAAACCTCAAATTCCTCTCGAGCTTCACTATACAACTCCATGTTCTTATAGGCGACGCCAAGCGTAAAGTGGGCCTCGTAATCAATGACATCAAGCGGCATGGCGGACGCAGCTTCGTCCGCCTCTTCAGTGACGGGGGTCGTCTCCTGAAGAGATCCAGAGGCATGGCGATCGCTCCGCTCGTCCGATACCAGCCCGATGTCAGGGGCCGGAATAGCCTCGATCGGAACCGGCGGGGCATCGAACGGCGAGACATGGCTTGCGTACAATGCCTCGCTCTCATCAACCGGCGGCAAGGAGCCCGGAAGCGGGATGGATTCAACCGCGTCGTCGGACGGCTGCTCATCGTGCTGGAATCGGCAGGGCTCGACGCTCGAAACCACGTCATCTGTCACCGCGACAGGTGAAGACCATTCCGGCAGCGAAGCCACCGGCATCGACTGGGACTCCGGCGGCTCCTGCGTGACAGGGCTGACCGCCTCAGGCGGTGTCTCGCCGCGCATTTTGGCAGCCAGACGGCCAACCAGGTCGCTGTCGGTCGAAAGGGCTTTCACCTTGTCGAATAATTCTTCATGGAGACTTTCCATCCCGGGCTCGGGATGCTGGAGCAGTATCTCCACGGCCTGCGCATACCGCTGTGCCGCCGCCGCCGCATCGCCCTTCTCCGCCAACAACTCTCCGTAGAGTTCGAGCAACGGCACGGAATGTGGTTCGGCGGACAGGAACTCCGTGATCAGCGCCTCGGCCAAGAGATAGTCCTGCGCCCGCAGCGCGGCTCCGGCCAAAAACCGATACTCCCCGAGAGCCACCTGCACATCCCCGCGCTGCAAGTGCAAGCGTGCCAGCAACTGGCACACCTGTGGATTCCCCGGCTCCCTCGTCAGGAGCTGGTTCAAGATGGCTTCTGCGCCGGCATACTGTTTTTCCTCGATCCGCCTTGTCGCTTCCGCCAGCAAATCGAGCGGCTCGGATGACTTGTGCGGGACCGTCACGGACGGCGCCTTGACGGCGCCGCCTCCTCCCTTTTGCACACTTTCCACGAACTGCGCCGCTTCACTGTTTTTCGGGTCTATGCGGAGGACGGCCAGATACGCATCCTTGGCTTCATCGTATCGCCCCTGGGCCGAGCGTTCCCGCCCCAACTGCAGATAGACCTTCGTGGCTTCGTCCTGGAGGTTTTCCTGCACGCAGAGTTCGGCCACGCGTTGTTGCGCGTCCAGATTCGAGGGATCCTGGCTGACAATTTTTTTGTAAATGTCGAGGGCTTCTTTGGTCTTGCCCTCTTTCAGGTAGTGCTTGCCCAGCGTCAGGTAATCCTGCACGGCGCTGCTGAGCAGCCCCCGTTCGGCGTTGAGATCGCCCAGATGGCGATAGACCTCATACCGGATGGGATCGATTTTCAAAACTTTTTTGAAGGCGGCGATGGCTTTGAGTGTGGCGCCCTCGGCGCGGAAGGCGGCGGCGGCCTGCATGAAGGACGTGATCGCATCCGTCCCGGCATTCCGCTTCAGGTGCAGATCCCCGATGGAGTTCTGGATACTGCCGTCGTTGGGCGAGTCGACGGCCAGCTTCTTCCATTCGGCGATGGCGGCGTCGTATTGTCCGCGGGAGGCCAGCAACTGAGCTTGTTGAAGAACTTTGCTACGGTCGGCAGCCAAAAGAAGACCTCTAACAAGAAGAATTAGGGAAACGCTAACAGTCCCAACGGGTTTTGTCCATAAAATGCCGAATTGCTATGACTGCAAAAGAAATGGGCCTGCCCTCGGAATGAAGGCAGGCCCACCAGTATGGACTGCGGACGGGAGGCTGATCAGCTCGCGGGAACGGCCGCTTTCAACACGTTGGCCGCTTGCGGCCCCTTCGCTCCTTGCACGATGTCGAACTCGACATTCTCGCCTTCCTTCAACGTCTTGAACCCTTCGCCTTGCAAAGCGGAATAGTGGACGAAGACATCTTCGCCACTATCGAGCCGGATGAAGCCGAACCCCTTCCGATCGTTGAACCACTTGACGGTACCCTTGGTCTTCACAAAACCCTCCTTTCCACAACGACCACGCGCAGTTACGTAGCCGGCCCAAAAAGCCGTATATCCGGACATAAAAAATAAGGAAATGGCACGAACTCGCGGGGGT
>CBDIWQ010000318.1:0-2970 GCA_965285965.1 uncultured bacterium
GACGGAGCGATTACAGGAAGCGGAAAAGGCCGAGCGCATGGTGATCGAAGAAGTAATGATGCTGCGGGAGTGGATGAAGTCGCTGGAGGTGACGCCCACGATCGTGGCATTGCGGAGCCGTGTGGACGAGATCAAGCGGGGGGAACTCGAAAAGGCCCTTGGCCGGTTGGCCCATCTCTCTCCGCAAGACCGGAATTTGGTCGAAGGCATGGCGTCCTCGATCGTGAACAAATTGATTCATAGCACGATGGTCACGCTGAAATCAGAAGTGAATTCGGACAGCGGGGCGGCGTTCGTGGAAGCCGCCCGGCGGTTTTTCAATCTCGATCAGCCTTCCGGTCCGAGCGACACCGTGGACCAGGAGGCGATCGATCCGTCCCGCTATCTCACCCCGTTGGCTCCGTCTGAGCCCGATCCGTCCGACGCGGAGACGGTTTTGCGACGCAGGAAGGAATAACGTGTCCCTACCGACCGGTCAGCGTCCCCTTCTCGTTCTTGGCACAAGGGGCAGCAAGCTGGCGTTACAACAGAGTGAGTGGTTTCAATCTCGAATTCTGGCCGTGGCTCCGGAGGTCCGCGTCACGCTGCAAAAAATCCAGACGTCCGGCGATAAGATTGTCGATGTGCCATTGGCCAAGGTCGGCGGTAAAGGGCTGTTCGTCAAAGAAATCGAAGACGCGTTACTGGCCGGCGATATCGATCTGGCCGTGCATAGCATGAAAGACGTGCCGGCCCAGTTGCCGCAAGGGCTGGATATCCTCTGTGTGCCCCCGCGGGAGGATCCGCGGGATGCGCTGATCAGTCGCAACGGGGTGCGCTTTGCCGATCTGCCTCGCGGAGCCCGCATCGGCACCAGCAGCCTTCGCCGGCAATCGCAGTTGCTCCATGCGCGGCCGGATCTCCGGATCGAGATGTTGCGCGGCAATCTCGACACGCGCCTCAGAAAACTGAAAGACGGGCAGTTTGATGCCATCGTGCTGGCCGCGGCGGGATTGCGCCGGCTAGCCTGGGCGCATGAAATCACGGAGTACTTGGATCCCGCTCTCTGTTTGCCGGCCATCGGCCAGGGGGCATTGGGCATCGAGGGACGCCGCGACGACCACTTCGTACGGTCGGTGCTGAATCGCCTCAACGATGTGGCGACCCAGACGACGGTCACGGCGGAGCGGGCTCTGCTGCATCGGTTGGAAGGTGGCTGCCAGGTGCCGATCGGGGCTCATGCCGCCTTGTCGGATGGGCAGCTCCTGCTCGAAGGGCTGGTGGCGAGCGTCGACGGGAAAACGGTCATCAAAGACCGGGTGCAGGGAAGCAGCGGGGACGCGCACGCGCTCGGCGTGGCGCTGGCAGAACGGCTGCTGGCGCGGGGCGCCGATCGGATACTGCGCGAAATTTATGGGACGGCTTCATGACCGAACGCCTCCGGAAGGGCAGAGTCTATCTCGTGGGCGCGGGACCGGGCGATCCCAAGCTGTTGACGCTTCGCGGACGTGAATGCCTGCAAGAAGCGGATGTCGTCTTGTACGACTATCTCGCCAATCCGGCGTTGCTGTCTCATGCGGCGGAGAAGGCGGAACGCATCTATGTCGGACGGCGTGGCAAGGGAAAGTATCCCGCGCAAGACGAGATCAATCGCGTTCTCGTGGAACGTGCCCGACAAGGCAAGATCGTAGTCAGATTGAAAGGCGGCGACCCGTTTGTGTTTGGCCGGGGCGGTGAAGAAGCGGAAGTGCTGGCCGCCGCCGGCGTTGACTTCGAAGTGGTCCCCGGGGTGACGGCAGCCATCGCGGCGCCCGCGTACGCCGGGATTCCCGTGACTCACCGTACCATGGCATCGACGGTGACGTTCGTCACGGGCCATGAGGATCCTGACAAGCCGGCGACCGTCCTGGAATGGCCGAAGCTGGCCAGCAGCCATGGGACGCTCGTGTTTCTGATGGGCATGAAGAACCTCCGGGCCATCGTGTCGAACCTGATGGCGGAAGGGCGAGCGGCCTCAACACCGGTGGCCATCATCCGCTGGGGCACGAGGGCCGCTCAACAGACGGTAGTGGGAACCTTGTCCGACATCGTGGTGAAGGCCGATGTGGCGAAATTGGAACCGCCGACCGTCATCGTGGTGGGCGAAGTGGTTCGCTTGCGCCCGCAGCTCAACTGGTTCGAGCAGCGTCCTCTGTTCGGGAAGCGGATATTAATGACACGGGCGAAGGAGCAAGCTGCCGAGATGGCCGGACTCCTCGCCTCGTATGGAGCGGAGCCGGTTGAGGCCCCGACCATTGAGATTGCGCCGCCGGCGGATTGGGCCTCCGTTGATCGGGCGATCGCCGACATCGGCTCCTATCGCTGGATTATCTTCACAAGTGTGAACGGCGTGAGCCGGTTCATGACGCGACTCAGGCAGGCGGGGCTGGATGCCCGGTGCCTGGCCGGACGGACCATCTGCTGTATCGGTCCACGCACGGCGGAAGAGCTTGAACCGTTCGGAATCAAGGCGGATATGATTCCGGCTGAATATCAAGCCGAAGGGATTCTGGCCGCGCTCAGCGGGCATTCGTTGCAGGGCAGCCGGGTGCTGATTCCGCGGGCGGAAGTCGCCCGGGAAACCCTGCCGGACGAACTGCGCGCACGGGGAGCCCGGGTCGACGTGATTCCGGTGTATCGAACGATCGTTCCCCAGACGGATGTGAACGGTTGGCGTCAACAGCTCGTGAATCGGGACATCCATGCGGTGACCTTTACCAGTTCGTCCACCGTGCGGAATTGCATCGAGCTGCTCGGCGGCGCAGGGCCCGCGAAAGATCTGTTGAAGCCGGTGGCGATCGCCTGCATCGGGCCGATCACGGCCAAGACCGTTGAAGAATATGGTTTGACGGTCGCAATCTTATCGAGAGAGAATACCGTGCCTGCGCTGGCGGAAGCGATCGTACAGTACTATGGTAGTCGTGAGCAGGTCACCGTCGGCACAAGGCCCTA
>CBDIWQ010000319.1:0-20781 GCA_965285965.1 uncultured bacterium
GCTCACAGAACGACATGGCTACGATCCGACTTAGCAGGTTCATCATTTGTTCTTCGCAATCAGAAAGTCTTCATCGGATTGGTTCTCGCCTTCCGGCACCGCCAGCGGATTATCATGTTCCTGCGGCAGGTGCAGCGGCGGCGGCAGGCCGAAGGTCGCCGCGCCCTCTTCCGCGGCGCTCACCGAGTGGCGGAACATGGCGAACAGCTCTCGCCCCATGCCCACCTGGCTGGACGACAGATCGGCCGGCTGCATGCCGCGCCTGTTCCATTCCGCCGCATCGACCAGCGCCTCGAGACTGCCCGTTTCCGCGTCGAGGCGGATCATGTCGCCGTCGCGCACCTTGCCCAGCGGCCCGCCGGCCAGCACTTCGGGCGACACGTGAATCGCGGCCGGCACCTTGCCCGAAGCGCCACGCCGGCTACTTCGAAGACAGTCACAAATCCGAGTTCGAATTTCTCGCCCCGATCTTATCGGAGTCCCTCCGCCGCATGAACAGCGTGCTCGCGACGCCCGCCTACAATTTCATCCTCCATAGTTCGCCGCAGCACGAACGCACCAGCGACTTCTATCATTGGCACATCGAAATTATCCCCAAACTGACGCAGGTCGCCGGATTCGAATGGGGCACCGGCTTCTACATCAATCCCGTGTCCCCTGAAGAATCGGCGGAGTGCCTGAGGGAAGCGGAGATCTAAGGTGCCGGCCCGCTTTCGCATCGACGATCCCATCCTGTCAGGCGTCCTTCGCCAACTGGAAGCCCTGATCCGCCGGGCCGGCGGGCGGACATGGCTCGTGGGCGGGTCCGTCAGAGATCTGGTTCTGGGACGGCAGCCGCGCGATCTGGACGTGGAAGTCTTAGGGCTCCCGCTGGGGCCGCTTCACAGATTGCTCGAAAGCCATTTTGCAGTCCAATTCGTCGGCAAGGCATTTGGCGTTTTCAAATTGCACGGCCTCCCCGTTGATATTTCCATCCCCGCTCGCAGGCTGATCGACGACCAGTCGGAGCCGCACATATCACGGCCATCTGACTTCGAGCTGGACATCGACGAGGCGCTGGCCAGGCGCGATTTCACGATGAACGCCATGGCATGGGATCCCGACACGCTAGAATTGCGGGATCCCTTCCACGGTCGACGGGACCTGGAATCGAGAGTCTTGCGGCACGTGTCCGAACGATTTGCGGAGGACCCGCTGCGGGTGCTCCGCGGCATGCAGTTGGCGGCTCGATTCGAATTGACCGCTGCGCCGGAGACCCTGAAGCTCTGCCACAGCCTCACACAGGAGGGACAGCCGCGCGAACGCCTGTGGGAGGAATGGAAGAAGCTGCTCCTACAAGGCGTCAAACCGTCGCTCGGTTTGCGGTTTTTACACGATTGCGGATGGCTCCGCTTTTATCCCGAGCTGGAGGCCCTACAGGGCTGTGAGCAGGATCCGACATGGCACCCGGAAGGCGATGTCTGGGTTCACACCCTGCACTGCCTGGACTGGTTCGCAGCCGAACGTACGGGACACGCGGAAGATGATGTGGTCGTCGGGCTCGGCATCCTGTGCCATGATCTCGGCAAACCGGCGACCACCGACCATCAGTTGGGACACATCACCTCGCGCGGGCACGAGCCGGCGGGCGAAGCGCCCACCAGACAGTTTCTGGCACGGTTGACGAATCAAGAGGACCTGATCGACGAGGTGGTCCCGCTGGTGCGCTGCCACCTCCGCCCACGCGCGCTTTACGACGGGCAGGCATCGGACAACGCCGTGCGACGCCTGGCAAAACAAGTCGGCCGCATCGATCGTCTCGTGCGCGTCGCACGCGCCGATCACGGCGGCCGTCCACCGAAAGTATTTGACGGATTTCCAGCCGGTAACTGGTTACTGGACCGCGCGCAAGCTCTCCATGTCGACGCACAGCCCCCGTCCCGGATCGTGATGGGCCGTCATCTGGTCGAATTGGGCGTCCAGCCCGGCCCGGAAATGGGCCGCCTCCTCGACGAATGTTATGAGGCACAACTGGATGGAGTGTTTTCGTCCCTGAGTGGAGGTCTGGCATTGGCCCGTGAGAAACTCGGACGCCCTCAGTGATACTCCTTCTCCTCTTCCCTCTCCCGCATCATTTTTCAGACATGTGACGCTATCATGTCCCCTTGCCTCGCCCCTCAGCCTGAGCTTATGATCGGCGGATGCAGATCCAACTGAGTCATCCCCCCAGAACCGTGGAAGTGAAAGGTCCCAAGAAGACCAAAGATGTCCTACGGGAACTCAACCTCGTCGTTGAGGCCCATTTGGTCATTCGCGGCGATGAACTGGTGACCGAGGATGAGATGCTCTACGATAAGGATCTGATTGAAATTCGCCCAGTCATCTCCGGAGGATCCCCGACAACGAACGCGGTTCAGGCTCCCCTTCGCTCCTGACCGTTGACCGCTGAGGTGTGCGACGCATGAACTGCACGAAGTGTAAGGCGAAAGCCGTCCTCAAGCTTCCCCGCCACCATGCCGCCTTCTGCAAAGGCTGTTTCAACGGTTTTGTCCACGATCAGGTGGGCAGAGCCATCAAATCGCAGCGGATGTTCGGCAAGGACGAGCGGATTCTGGTCGCCGTCTCGGGCGGTAAGGACAGTCTGGCCTTGTGGGATATCCTGCTCAAACTCGGGTACAAGGCCGACGCCCTCTATGTGCACCTCGGCATCGGTTCGTACTCAGAGCAATCGCATGCCAAAGCCGTCCGCTTCGCCGAAACGGCGGCCGCCGCTCATGGCGCGACGTTACACGTGCATACCGTGGAGAAGGAAGAAGGCGCCGGCATACGGGAGCTCGCCATGCTGGTGCATCGCCCGACCTGTTCCACCTGCGGGACCATCAAACGGTATCAGTTCAATCGGGCCGCGCTCGAACATAAGTATGATGTGATGGCCACGGGCCATAATCTCGACGATGAAGCGGCGCGGCTCCTCGGCAACGTCCTCCACTGGCAGGAGGAGTATCTGGACAAGCAGTCGCCCAGCTTGCCGGCCTCGGTAGAAGGTTTCGCCAAGAAGGTGAAACCGCTCTACCGGCTGACTGAACGGGAACTCGCCGCCTATGCCGTGCTGAATAAGATCGATTACATTGTGGAGGAATGTCCTATGGCGAAAGGCGCCAGGACGCTGCTCTATAAGGAAGTGCTGAACCGGCTTGAAACCGAATCCCCCGGCACCAAACAGACCTTTTATTGGGGCTTCCTGGACAAGCAGCAGAAAAAGGAAACGCCGTCTACCACGATGGCGGAAAGAGACCAAGCCGCCCTGCATCCCTGTGCGACCTGCGGCCAACCAACCACCGCCGCAGTCTGCTCCTACTGCAAGCTGATGGCCCGCGCCAAGGCCCCTTCCGTTTCGTGATGGCCACGTTCCTGTTGGTGCTGGCCTACGGCCTGCTGATCACGCATGCCGGCTGGCCTTCTGCGAACGCTGCCGACGCGCTTCCTGTTCAAGCCGGCACACAAACGGTCGGTTTCACCGCAGGACCCTTTCATCCCGTTCGCCTGCTGTCCGGACAATCGTCGAAACTCTTCGGTCTGGCAGCCATGCCCTCCTGGTCTATTACCGTCACAGATGAAATCGGCTCCGGTTGGTATCGGGGTCAACTGGCCTTCGGCGCCGAGGTGATCCTGTTTCACACCACCGATCCCATTAGTGCTACCGGCGTAGGACTCACCCCGAAACTCGTCTATTCGTGGACCAGTCTCAATCAGGTTCGGCCCTTTGTGGAAGGCGGGAGCGGTCCGGCCTGGACCGATGTGGGGGGCCGTGTCCCGGAACAGCCTGGCCAATTCAACTTTCTCGTCTGGGGCGGGGCCGGCTGCGCGTGGGCCATCCATCCTTCTTGGACGGTGCAAGCCGGCTATCGATTGGTGCATATCTCCAATGGCGGCACGCGTACGCCGAACTCGGGGCTGAACTTCGGGCTTCCGTTCGTCGGCCTTTCCTACGTCTTCTCTTCGGCCCGGTAGGTCTTGCAAAGACCCCTGACTCTCCGTAAGCTGCCTCCAGGACTGTTGATCGCTTTAAACCCGTACTTATCTACGAGCCTATGGCCACTACCGCACGCGACTATTACCAGGTGCTTGGAGTCTCTCGCACGGCTTCGGCCGACGATATTAAAAAGGCCTACCGCCGGCTGGCCCGTCAGTACCATCCCGACCTCCACGCCGGCGGCAAGAAGGCCGAGATGGAGAAGAAATTCAAAGAGCTGAACGAAGCTCATGAGGTGCTCTCCGATCCGGACAAGCGTAAGAAATATGATCAGTACGGGGCGGAATGGGAACAGGCGGAAGCCTATGAGCGGGCGCGGCAACAGGCGGGCGCACAGGGGTTCCGCGGCGAGGAGGCCGCAGGGTCCTTTCGAGGCGCGGAAAACTTCTCCGATATTTTCGAAAACCTGTTCGGCGGCGGACGAGGCCGGGGTGGCGGCGCCCAGTCCTTTTCAGTGCCGGGCGAGGATCTGGAGACGGAAGCGGAATTGACTCTCCGTGAAGTGTTGACGGGCGTGACGAAACGCATCACGCTCCGGGAGCCGGTGACCTGCTCCACCTGTCAGGGAAGCGGCAAGCTCAAGGGACGTCCCTGCCCTACCTGCCTCGGTTCCGGGTCCGTGCTGCAGTCGAACACCATCGAGGTCCGCATCCCGGCCGGTGTTCAGGACGGGACCCGCGTGCGCGTCGCCGGCAAGGGCCAGCCCGGCATGAACGGAGGTCGGCGCGGAGACCTATACCTGCACGTGACCATTTTACCGGATCGCGTCTTCCGGCGTCAGGGCAGCGACCTCCACGTCACGTTACCCGTCTGGCCTTGGGAGGCGGCCCTCGGAGCCGACGTGATGGCGCCCACATTAAGAGAGCCGGTACGGGTGAAGATCCCGCCGGGAAGCCGCGCGGAGAGCAAGCTCCGATTGAAAGGGAAAGGCCTGCCGACCGCAACGGGCGGTCACGGCGATCTGTTCCTCAATCTTCAGATTACCTTGCCGCCGGTCGTCTCAGATGAGGAACGGGCGCTCTACGAACAGTTTAAACGCATACCGCGTCCCGATCCACGAGCGGAGCTTCTCGCAGCGGCCCAACGCGGGTAACCGATGACGCTGGCCGAATACGCGTTATTCGCCTTCAGTTCGCTCTTTGTCATCGTCGATCCCATCGCCACGGTCCCGGCCTTCGTCGCGATGACCGTCCGCTATTCCCTCCGTCAGCGACTCCACATGGCGCGGGTCGCCTGCCTGGTCATGGTGGGTGTCCTCACCGGCTTCGCGCTAGTCGGCCAGACCCTCTTCAACCTTTTGGGAATCACCTTGCCGGCCGTTCAGGTGGCCGGCGCATTGGTGCTCTTGCTGGTCGCCCTCGATATGCTGCGTGCCCAGCGTTCGGCGGTGCAGGAAACCGCAGAGGAAACCGCCGCCGGGACCAGCAAAGAGGATATCGCCATTACCCCGTTGGCCATTCCCATGCTGGCGGGGCCGGCCGCTATCTCCACCGTGATTCTCCTGGATGCGCAGGCCAGGAACTGGACTGAACGCGGGGTGCTCATCGCTTGCCTTGTCGCGGTGGGTCTGGCAAGCTACGTCACCTTGGCGCTCGGAGCGACCGGCGCCAAGTGGCTGAGCCCGATCGCGGAGAAGATCATCACCCGCCTGATGGGACTCCTGCTGGCCGCGCTGGCGATTCAATTTCTGTTCAACGGCCTGAAGGGCGCCAGCGGCTCGTTTGTGCGATAATCGCTGTCATTCATTCCCTACGTACCAACCGAAGGAGGATTTCATGACGCAACGGACACGGACACTGGTCACCTTTGGCATGGCTTCTGCCATGATGCTGGCTCTCGGCCTCTCTGGCGCGCGGGCCAATGACTATGGCTATGGCAAGGAGGGTCATGCCGGAGGCGGTCATAGCGCCATGGGCGGGCACGGCATGGGCATGATGCACAGCAGCACCGGCCACCTCATTCGCCATCTGTTGAAGCACGAAAAGGAAATCGGCCTGACCGGCGATCAGGTCGCCAAGTTGAAAGAAATGCAGTTGAACCTGGATAAAACCCGGATCAAGAGCGAGGCCGATATTCAGGTGGCTGAGCGAGAGTTGCGGTCGTTATTGGAGGACGAGAAATCCGACCTCGGCGCCGTTGAAGCGAAGCTGAAGCAAAGCGAAGACCTTCAAGTCGGACTGCGCATGGCCTCGTTCAAGGCTCGTCGCGACGTGCTCGCCCTTCTCACCCCTGAACAGCGCGCCAAGGAAAAAGCAGAGCACGAAAAGATGATGCAGCAGCACAAGGACAAGGGGAAAGGGCACGGCACCACTCCGCACGGCACGGCTCCGCATGGCGCCAGCCCGCATGGCGGCAACCCACACAAGGGCACCGGCAGCACGGCGCCCGCCGCCCCGGGCACGATGTCGGTTCAATAGCATCACTTGAAACCAGGAGCAGGCACATGAAATCGGCCACATTCATGGTGGGTCTGGCAGTGGGGACAGTATTGGTGTGGGGAACCCCGGCTTGGAGCGACAAAAAAGACGAGCACGGAGGAGGCATGGCGGCGTTAGCCAAAGACGCCACTGTGACCATCGAACAGGCGATCAAGACCGCCAATGAACGGGTGCCTGGCACGGTGGTGGAAGCCGAATTGGAAAAGAAACATGGAAAGACGGTGTGGGAAGTGGACGTCCTGGGTGCCGACGGGCAGATCACGGAAGTGCATATCGAGGCCGCCACAGGGACGGTGATCGATACGGAATCCAAGGGGACAAAGCACGAACACACCAAAGACGGCAAGAAGAAGGGAAAGGATTAATTGATCCGATGGCACCAGAGCTGAAACTGAGAAGTCATGATCTGTTGGTGGGCCCGGGCCGGGCGCCGGCCAGGGCGATGTTGAAAGCGGTGGGGTTCACCGACGACGACCTGACCAAACCCCTCGTCGGCGTCGCGAACACCTGGATCGAAGTGATGCCCTGCAATTACCATTTGCGGCGGTTGTCCGAACGCGTCAAAGCGGGCATCCGGGCCGCCGGCGGCACGCCGATCGAATACAACACCATCGCGGTCTCAGACGGCATTTCGATGGGGACTGAGGGCATGAAGGCGTCATTGATCAGCCGTGAAGTGATTGCGGACTCCATCGAACTGGTCGCCCGCGGCCATTTGTTCGACGCCGTCGTCGCGTTGTCCGGCTGCGACAAGACGATTCCCGGCACCGTGATGGCGCTGGCTCGGCTCAACGTGCCTTCGCTCATGCTGTACGGCGGCTCCATCCTGCCCGGGCAGTTTCAAGGCCACGACGTGACGATCCAAGATGTGTTCGAGGCGGTGGGCAAACATGCATCGGGCAAAATGACGAATGCCGAACTCAAAGACCTCGAGGACCACGCCTGCCCGGGGCCCGGCGCGTGCGGAGGTCAGTTCACGGCCAACACGATGGCCATCGCCTTCGAGTTTCTCGGCATGTCGCCGATGGGACGCAATGGCGTCCCCGCCATGGATAAGCAGAAAGACGATGTCGCGTTCGAGTGCGGCCGGATGGTCATGGATCTGCTGAAAAACGATCTTCGCCCCAAGCAGATCATCACCCGGAAATCGCTGGAGAATGCCATTGCCGCGGTCGCCACGACCGGTGGGTCCACGAATGCCGTCCTACACTTGCTGGCTGTGGCTCGTGAAATGGGCTTGAGACTGAGCATCGATGATTTCGACAAGATCAACCGGAAGGTCCCGCTGCTCGCCGACCTCAAACCCGGTGGTCGCTTCATAGCCGCGGATCTCTTCAATGCAGGCGGCACGACACTCGTCGCCAAACGGCTTCTCGACGCCGGCGTGCTGCATGCGGATCAACCCACGGTCACCGGACGGACCATCGGAGAAGAAGCCGCCAAGGCCAAGGAACAACCGGGCCAGCAAGTGCTTCGCCCGCTGTCCAATCCTATTAAGCCCACCGGCGGACTGGTCATCCTGAAGGGCAACCTGGCCCCGGAAGGCTGCGTGGTCAAGGTGGCCGGTCACTCCATGATGAAATTTCAGGGCCCGGCTAAAGTCTATGACCGTGAAGAAGATGCATTCGTCGCCGTGAAGGCTGGTCAGATCAAGGCGGGCGATGTGGTCGTTATCCGGTATGAAGGGCCCTCAGGAGGGCCGGGTATGCGAGAAATGCTCGGCGTCACAGCGGCGATTGTCGGAGCAGGCCTGGGCGACTCCGTTGCCCTCTTGACTGACGGGCGCTTTTCCGGTGCGACCCATGGACTGATGGCGGGCCATGTGGCTCCGGAAGCCGTCAAAGGCGGACCGATTGCCGCCGTGAAAAATGGCGATACGATCACGTTCGATATTGCCAAGCGCCGGCTGGATGTGAAGCTATCTCAAAAAGACATTGCCGCTCGGCTGAAAAAGGTCAAAAAACCGGTGCCCAGATATACGTCTGGAGTCATGGGGAAGTACGCCAGGCACGTCTCATCTGCATCGGAAGGGGCGGTGACCACCTAATCGCCGAATCTCACACCGGAACGGGGCAAGACAAGGATCCTGCCCCGTTCTTCACCTCGCGACAGGTGTCAGCCTACTCTCCCTTCATCCGTCCCCGCATCTCGGTTATCATGCTGTCCCAAGTTGCTTCTACTTCCCTGCTCACTGACAAGGTCATCCGGATTGTATTCACGACCGAGGGAGACGTCTGTTCATAGATCTCCCGCGGGTTGAAATCCTTGGCCTCCGCGAGAGCCCCGATCAAGAACACCTCGACTGTCATGAGGCGAACGGCGGTCGATGCCGCTTATTCCTATTTATAGTAGCTCGACGACCACAGCTGCCAGATGTTTTCCGGTGGGCGCAGATATTAATAGAGGGGATGGAGTAATCGAACCGACTGAAAAACGCCTATGACCGGCGATAGAACGCCGCAATGGTTTCCACGACGTATGTCAGGTGTTTTTCAGACAGTTCGGCATAAATCGGGAGAGAGAGCACCTGCTCGGCGGCTTGCTCGGAAACGGGGAATGAGCCCTTTTTATGTCCCAGGTCTTTGTAACAATTCTGCAGATGCATGGGGAGAGGATAGTAGATCTCGGTTCCGACGCCCCTTTCTTTCAGGTACGCGCGAAGGTCGTCCCGCTGAGACACTCGAACCGTATATTGATTATAGACGTGGAAATTTTCCCCATGCGTCACCGGAAGCACCACGTGATCATCAGCAAGGGCCGCCTGCCGGAACAATCGTTCATACATGGCGGCGTTGCGCCGACGACCTTCGGCCCACTGATCGAGGTACTTCAGCTTGATGTGCAGGATCACCGCCTGAAGCGCATCCAGCCGGCTATTAATCCCGATGGCATCATGCAGATAGCGAACCCGACTACCATGAACGCGCAACATGCCAAGTGAATCGGCGAGTCGCTGATCATTCGTCGTGATCATGCCGCCATCGCCAAATCCCCCGAGATTCTTCGAGGGGAAAAAGCTGAAACAACCCATGGCGCCCAACACGCCCGCACGAAGGCCGTTCTGAGCGGCGCCAATGGCCTGACAGGCATCTTCGATGACAGGAATTCCCCTGGCAGCGGCAATGCGGTTGATCGCCGTCATGTCGGCACACTGGCCAAACAGATGCACGGGGATGATGGCCTTCGTGCGTGACGTGATGGCTTGTTCAATCTGAGCCGGGTCGAGGTTGTAAGTGTATTTTTGGATATCGATGAATACCGGCTTCGCGCCGAGCCGCGAAATGGCACCGGCCGTCGCGAAGAACGTAAACGGCACCGTAATGACTTCGTCTCCAGCGCCGGCGCCCAGCGACATCAAAGACAGCAGCAAGGCATCGCTACCCGAGGCACAGCTGACCGCAAAACGAGCTCCGGTGTACCGGGCGACAGCCTCCTCGAACGCGACGACACGCGGGCCCAGCACAAAGCCCTGCTCATCACAGACTTGTTCGATGGCAGCCAAGATCTCGGTACGGAGCGGTTGGAACTGGGCTTTAAGATCGAGGAGAGGAATGTTCATTGATAGTTTCTCGGCACAGATTCCAGGTCACACATGAATACCCTGGGCTTAGATAGATTGCAAGCAGAGAATCAGTGTCGGAACTAACGGAAATCTCGGCGCTGAAAAATGATAGAGGCGACCATCAGCAGAAACACCGAGTAGAGGATTCCGTAGACTGCGATCATAGCCAAGTCCATAGCCGGCACTTCGATATGATGCGTGACATGTCCCTTTAGATTAAATCGCTCAAGATTTGGGAGCACGTAATACAGTCCGTTGAGCAGGCCTTTCCCAACATCATCCATCTTCTCGCCAAACACCTTAAGATCCGCCGTGAGATGCCCTATCACGTACATGGCCAGGGTAAAGATGGCGCTGAGCGTGGCGCTGGTGAAAGTGGAGAACAGCAGCGCCATGGCGGTAATAACCATAAATTCGACAAAGATCATCCCTAAAGCCTGAAAGAGCAGTCCGTCAATGGGCACTGCTTGAAAATAGAGCACGACCAGGAACCCTAGGGTCATCACCACCGTGTTCACTAACAAGGTGACCGTCAGGCCAAGATACTTGCCCAGTAAAAATTCATAGCGGGCAACAGGCTTAGAAACAATTGTGTAAATAGTCTTTTTCTCAATTTCCTTGTTGACCAATCCGATGCCGACAAAAATGGCGATCAAGACGCCGAAAAAGTTGATGCTGCCGAGGCCAAGATCCAAAATCAGGCGGTGAAATTCTCCAAGAGTCAGCTTCGACAAAATGACAGAACTGCCGATCATCAACAGAGCAAATACCAACAAATTGTACAGCAGCTTATCCCGCAAGTTTTCCCGAAACGTATTGAGCGCAATAGATATGACCTTCATGCCGAATGCTCCACATGATCGCGTTGCCCCTTCACTTCTCGGATGAACAGATCCTCCAGCGATGCCTTATGCGGATTCATGGACACAAGGCGGGCTTTGGCCGCTCGAATGATTTCCAGTGCACCGTCCACCTGTTGTTGATTCTTGAGAATCACCAACATCCGATCGCCCTGTGTCACGATTTTTTCGGTCAAGGGGCGTAAGTGGCCCACACCTTCAGACGTCAATCGATCCACCACGAGTTCCACTTGATGACTGGCGCCTTGATCTATCAGGTCGGTCACTCTTCCGCTGGCCACAACTCGCCCTTTCAAGATCATGGCCACCCTATCGCAGAGGACTTCCGCATCGTGCAAGATGTGTGAACTGAATAACACTGTTTTCCCGGACTCTTTCAGGCGCAGGATCAGATCCCGGATTTCCTTCCGCCCAATCGGATCGAGACCAGACATCGGTTCATCGAGCACTACCAGCTCCGGGTCATTGATCAAGGCTTGCGCAATGCCAACCCGCTGTAACATGCCTTTTGAAAACTTTCGCAACTGCAAATCCCTGGCAGCGGTCATGCCCACGAGCTCTAACAGCTTATCAATCCGCTTTTCCAACAGCCCGCCGGAAAGCGCGAACAAATGTCCATAAAAGCGAAGGAACTCACGGCTTGTCAGGTAATCATAGAAATACGGTGATTCAGGGAGAAACCCGAGCTTCGTTTTGGCTTGCGGATCTCCAACCTCATGGCCGAACAACCGCGCGTCCCCGCTCGTCGGATAGATGAGGCCCATCAATACTTTTAAGGTTGTTGTCTTCCCCGCTCCATTGGGGCCTAAGAATCCGAAGACCTCGCCACGCCGCACATTGAGGTTGACGCGGTCAACAGCCGTCACCTTTTTCCCCCAAAATCCGACGCGGAACACCTTACAGAGTTCTTCCGTCCGAACGACACAATCATCGCTTGGCAACATCTCTCACTCCCAAGTCCGAGGAAAAACGTAAGCAGGCTCTATTTTAGGGAGATAGACAGGTGGTTGCTTGCGCTTAAAAAACGTCCGCAACCGCTCCGGATGAGTTGAACTGGAAAGAGAGCCAGTCTCGGGATCCAGTCGGTATTGTCCTCCGAACGGTTCTTGCGGGAGCCCGGTCAAGATTCGATCAGCCACCAGTGCGGATAAGGATTCGGGAAGGGCTCGATGTGTTATCCGATAAAGTTCCACAGCGCGTTCCAGCATTTGAAGATCCCGTTCGATCATAACTTCTTTCATGCGATTCACAAAGGAATCTCGTATCTGCGGATCCTGCGTCTCCCGCAAACGCGCTTCGAGGAAGACCAGCGCCGTCTCGGGATTTCCCGCCTCAACTGATAAGCGAGTAGCAAGTCCAGGAAGATAGGCTGGCCGATCAGGTAGGCTGGCAGCCCGCATAATGAATTCCGCGCCCTTGGCCGCATCGTCCAATAGAAAGTAATAATTATAGCCAAGCAGGAATGGGATGTTCCAAACCGTGGGATTCGCATCAGCTCCCTTGAGCAGCAATCGGTTACTCAAATCCGTTCGATGGGCGAGATCACCAATAACAACCCCCCCGGCATAGTAGGCGTATGCATACTGAGGATCGAGGTCAGTGATGACGTCCAACGCGTGATACATCCATTCATATTCATCCGCGCTGTTCCGTCTGTTGCCAAGAACCTGGACCAGGCGTAGCCACAGGACGTCTGCGCCCAGATGGTGATACCCGAGCAACGCCGGCTTGAGATATTTGCCTTTGGGCAGCTGCGCGAGATTTTCGATCTGTAAGAGGGCTCGATTTTGTCGGCGATCTAGCTCCGCTTGGAAAAAAATGACGCCGCCCAGCAGCAGGATGACCGTGATGGCTAGCATGGATTGGCTCAGAGTGCGCATGACGAAAACATAGGAAAGCGCTATCGGAGTTGCCATCGAATCGGGTTTAGTAAGCAAGAAAGGAGAATCTCGGCAGCCGGATTACGGCTGCCGAGATTCGGGATTCTAATTTACTGGCCTCGCTTAGAACTGACCAGTTGTACAATCCGTAGCACCATGGTCATTCGTCGAATCCCACACTGAAACTCCAGCATTTGGCACACCATTATCGCCATCGAGATTACTTAGAGCCGCCGCGATAAAGCTATTTTGAACCAGAGCACCGACGCCAGTAGGAACAGCAATGGCTAATGGGCAAGATACTGCTTGCGTAACGGGCACGGCGGCGGCCTGATAGGCGTCACCAACATACCGATAATTCACATTACCAGTAGCAATGAAACCAATGTCCCTCCAATTGCCGGCAGCTACCGCACCGACGCCAGCACACCATACCGTACCGGCTGCTGCCGGTCCGAGACCAGCACCCCAAGCAACCGGCACAGTTTTCGTAAGACCTGCCGGTGCCACGACACCCTCTGCCGCAGCACCAACGTAGCATCCGCGCTCAGCCTGAAATGAAATTTCCGACGTGCGAATCGCCTGCAAATTCGTCTTCGCTTCAGATTGGCGTGACTTCATTTGATAAGTCAAAAAGTTCGGGATGGCGATGGCCGCCAGGATGCCGATGATCGCGACGACGATCATCAGCTCGATGAGGGTGAAACCCTCTTGTTTACGGAATGACTTTAACATCCTACTGCCTCCTTGTTGATGAGTTCACTGACGGCCCATTGACTGCGTTATTGCCTGGGAACCTGCGGCGCTTCAATTGCCGCCTACCGGTCCTTTAGCAGGTTCGATGCCTGTCAGTGATATGGGCCACTTTACCATCGGTTCTTTGAAAGACAACAAGTTATGAAAAACACGCCGATGAGGTCTGCACAACCTGGATTGGTGGGACTTCCGCAATATGGACTGAGGTGCCGAGAATTGGCACTTTCCAGCACCGTTTGTTACATGACGCGGTAATTGGAGCCACGAATAAGAAGACGAAGGAAGGGCTCAGCTAAGGATAGCAGTAGACCGCAACTATTGAATGGTGTGTTGAGACTGTATCTTCTCTGATACGCGGCGTTTGGCTTGTTGGATACGGTCTTCCTGCGTCGGATCACCGAACCCCTGTTCTTGGAAGCGCTGCAAGAGCTTCTCGTTGGCCGGATCGAGTTCCAGTGAATGGAGCCAGGCTTCACGGGCCTCAGCCAATCGCTCCTGCTTCATATAGATCTCGCCTAAGTGCTCATAGATCACCGGATCATCACCTACTAAGGCGACCGCCCGTTTAATTTCAGTCAGCGCTTCAGCCAACATTCCCGATTTGTAAAAAGCCCAGCCAAGGCTGTCGACGTAATAGCCGTTATCGGGCTTGAGTGCCACAGCCTGCCTGGTAAGGGAAACTGCCTTGTCGATCTTGATCCCCCGCTCCGCATAACTATAGCCCAGGTAGTTCAACGCGTCCGCATTGTGGGGGTCCAGTGAGAGCGCCGTTTCCATAGCCCGAACCAAGTCATCAAACCGATTCAGCTTGTCGTAGGCTGTGCCCAAGTTGAAATGCAGGTCCGCATTTTTCGGGTTATGGCGAATGCCTTCCTCAAAGGCCTGGGTAGCCTTTTCGAATTGTTCAGATTGCAGGTATGCCAACCCCAACACGATGTGTGCCTCAGGCTGTTTCGGATTGAGGCGAACCGCATCACTCAAATGGGCAATGGCGCCGGGAAATTGCTTTAACCGATACTGCAGCACGCCGAGATGGATATGGCTCTCTGGAAATGTGGGGTCCAATTGTAGATTAAATTGGTACGCGTCCATGGCTTTCGGGTAATCCTTCAACTCCTCATACAGAAACCCGAGGTAGTCGCGAATCTTCAGTTCCGTCGGTCTGGCTTTCAATACGGCGGTGAGTTGGGTGATCGCCTTCGTATAGTCTTTTTTCTCTCCATAGATCAGCGCCATGCGCAGTTGCGCATCGAGGTCCCCGGGATCCTCTTCCAGCATCTTCTCCAGTTCAGCCAACCCTCCGGCGTAATCCTTCGTCGCCACATACAACTGAATGAGATGCTGCCGAATCTCTTTATTTCTCGGGTTCACGCGCTGCAGGTATTTCTGCAAAACCCCAATGGCTTTATCCTTCTCCTGACGCGACTCATAGAAAGACGCTTGGGCCAGATAGGCCGGCTCGAAAGCAGGATTAATCACAATGGCTCGTTCGAAACTCGATATAGCCTGGTCGGCCTTGCCGGCTTCAATGGAGATCCGTCCCAAGTAGTAATAGCCGACCGGCGAATCGGACGCGTATTGTAATCCCTGCTTGACGGCTTCCTCGGCTTCGGCCAGGCGCTTCTGGTTCAGCAAAATGATGGCTTTGGGGAAATAGGTCTCGCCCTTCTCAGGGTCCCGTTTGATGGCCGACTCCAAGAAGCTCAAGGCCCGATCCGGCTTGCCGGCGCTCGCGAGAATCCCCGCCATCTGCGTGAGCAGTTGCGCCTCCTGCCCGGTTCCTTCTCCGACCTCCTCTGCATACTTCACGGCATTGGCTTGATCGCCTAGCCCGAAATACAGACCGGCAAGACGGCCTTTGACCTCCCGTGATGTCGGATCGGCCTTCAGCGCCGCCCCATATTCCCGAATCGCCGTTTCCGCATCCTGGGCAAGTTCGGCCTGATAGCCCATCATGAAGTGGTAGGTGGCCGACGCATCCGGACTGGACGATGCCGGCTGCTTGGGGACGGGAACGATAGAAGAAGACGATGCAGTCTGAGGCGAATACGGTGACGCCGCACAGGCCGTGATGCTCAAGGGAATGAGTGCCGCAAACAACCCGTTTCTGATGGCAGAGAAGCGACGCATGCTCGGCAGCGGTAACCCGTCAGTTCGTCGTCGTTGCACAGAGGCCTTTCTTGGAGACAATCTAAGGAGCAGGAAAACCTTGACGAGGATTATACCGAGCGACCCGGCGATGCGCAAACCGCTTTACGCTTCGCGAAGGTCGAGACTTTCAAATTTGGCGAAGCGATCTTGAAACATCAGCTCTTTTTTTCCGATGGGCCCGTTGCGATGTTTACTGATGATGATGTCGGCAATGCCTTTTCGCTCGGAGTTCGAATCATAGACGTCTTCACGATAAATAAACATCACGACATCCGCATCCTGCTCAATGGCGCCGCTCTCGCGTAAGTCGGCCAGCATCGGAATCGGCGGCTTGCGGGCTTCCACCGCGCGGCTGAGCTGCGACAGCGCAATCACCGGAACATTGAGTTCCTTGGCCAGCGCCTTCAACGAACGCGAGATATCGGAGATCTCCTGCTGGCGCGATTCCGAATCACTCCGCCCCTGCATCAGCTGTAAGTAATCCACGATGAGAAGGTCGAGCCCCTTCTCATCTTTGAGGCGCCGCGCCTTTCCGCGCATCTGCTGCACCGTAATGCCACCGGTATCGTCGATATAGATAGGCGCCTGCTCCAGGCGCCCGGCGGCTTCAGCCAATCGCCACCAATCTTCCTTCTGCAGCTTGCCGGTTCGTAACGCATGCGAATCGACGCGTGCTTCTGAACTCAGCATGCGGAGAACGATCTGGGGCTTGGACATTTCGAGGCTAAAGATGCCGACAACCGAGTTTGCATGAATGGCCGCATGGGTGGCGAACCCGAGGGCGAGACTGGTCTTACCCATGCTCGGCCGCCCGGCGACCACGACCAGATCGGACGGCTGCAACCCGGCCGTAATGTCATCGAGATCATAATAGCCCGTCGGCACGCCGGTGACATGCTCTTTCCGTTTGGACAGCTTGTCGACGAGATCCAGGCTTTCCTTGATGATGAGGTTAATCTGGGTGAACGACCGTTCCAGCTTGCCCTGGGCAATGCTGAACACAGACCGCTCCGCAAAATCGAGCAGATCATCTATGGAGGCCGTGCCTTCATACCCTCTGGACAACACTTCGGTGGACGTATTGATCAACTGTCTGGCAACGGCCTTATCGCGGACGATCTTACAATGATAGCGAATGTTGGCTGAGCTGGAGACCATCTGGACCAGCTCGGCAAGAAAGGCCGCGCCGCCCACCGCTTCCAACTCGCCTTGTCCTTTCAACCGCTCAGTCAACGTAATCTGGTCGATGACTTCACCGGTATCAGACAAGTCCAGCATGGCGCGATACACTTTGCGGTGTGCAGTCCGGTAGAAATCCTCTTCGACAAGGAGTTCCATCGCCTTCGGCATTGCTCCGTTGTCCAAAAGAATGGCACCCAACACCGATTGCTCGGCCTCAAGGTTCTGAGGCGGCAACTTGGGCTGGGACAGGTCCATAGCAGCGAGCGGTTTCATCGGTTTCCTTGCGCTCCGCTATGGTTTGTCGACATCATGTCGATGAGAGCCTGGATGGGCATGAGACTCTTGTCAAAAGAGCCACCGTCCTCGTGCTTACCGCCTAGTTGAATCAGCAACACTTCCTCGCGCTTCCTGTTCCCAGCATCCACGACAATTACCTTTTCGAGTCGGCGCTGCCGACCGGCATCGACGGCCGCTGCAATCAAGCGCTTTCCCGAGGCGGCCACCACTTCTTGCACCACCCGCCTCTTCACTTGCCTCAGACGGCGGGCTAAGAGAGCCAGGGTGTCGGCGGACTCTTGCGAGGCCACCAGCAAGATGTCTCCACTCGCCTCATCAACCCGTTGCCTTGACAGACCGAGCCCGCGAAAGAGCCGATCGACATTTAATGCAAATCCGGTGGATGGGAGATCTCGGCCAAAGCGGCCGATGAGATGATCGTACCGTCCGCCGCCGCCGAGTTCGACTCCGATGCCTTCGGCGAAGACGTCGAAGACCACGCCGTCGTAGTAATCGAATCCTCGAAACTCCCCCAGATCAAGAAACAGGGCGTCCTCATAACCGGCCGCACAAAGGGACTGATAGACCTGCGTCAACCGATCAAGCGCTTTGAGGAGGGATTTTTCTCCGCCGGCCAATGCGCGCCCTCGATCCAGGACTTCGGCCTGCCCACACAGCTCCGGCGCCTCCAAGATGGCTGCGGCTAATGGTTTGGCAACTCGCTCTTTCGCGAGAATGTCGGCAAGCCAGGGCAGATCTTTTCTTGCCGCCGCCTGTTCCGCGCGCTTCTGGCCCTCGGGCGAGAGGCCGGCTCTCACCAATAATCCTTTGAAGAATCCGACATGGCCCAGAGATATTTTAAAGGACCTGAGTCCGACCCGCCGGAGGCACTCGATAAGCAGCGAAATAATTTCGCTGTCTGCCGTGGCCTGATCCGCGCCGATGAGTTCCGCGCCGACCTGAAAGATCTCCCGATCCCGACCGGCATGCTCCGGCTCATAGCGAAACACCGTGGCCCGGTAGGACAGCCGGAGGGGAAGACGCGTACCCATCATGCCCATCGCGACGGTCCGGGCAATTTGCGCGGTCGCATCTGGACGGAGCAGGAGAATGCGGCCGGTGGTGCGATCCGGAAACTTGTAGCATTTTTCGATTATCTCTGACTCAAGGCCCGGCGCCAGGACATCGAGATACTCGAAGGTAGGTAGAATGACTTCATCGTAACCCCATTGATCAATCTGAGCCAGCAACCGGGCTTCCAGGCGGCGGACCTCCTGTGCCGCCTCCGGAAGAATGGTTGCCATCCCAACCGGAACCAGCGAGCGTTCTTGTAATGACTGGGTCTGCCCGGATCGAACCGTGGGTGGCGGAGGAGCAGAAGCCATATCCAACCTGATGGAGTCGATGATAGTTACGACAGGTTTGCCACGGTCACGGACAGTATGTTGGAGCTGGACTTGATTTGATCCAATACGGTAGAGGGAAACTCCATATCCGAGCCGATAATCAACAAGGCGTTGCCCCCGCGTTTTTCCAGGGCACATTGCATGCGGACAATATTGATGTTGTGATCGCCCAACACCTTTCCGACCATGCCGATGACGCCTGGCCGATCGACGTTGAGGATGAGCAACATGTGCCCTTCCGGCACGACTTCCACTTTGAATTGGTCGATCTCAATAACGCGTGCGTCCTTCTTATGGTAGAGGGTGCCCGCCACGAGGTGGGACGTCTTGCCTGCCTCGACCCGGACCCGAATGAGACTGGTGAAGTCCCCGGCATCCGAGCTTTTAACCTCTTTCACTTCGATCCCGCGTTCCTTCGCCACCACGGGTGCATTCACGTAGTTGATCGCATGCTCCATAATGGGGGTCAGCAGCCCTTTCAGGACGGCAATGGTCAAAGGGGCAACGGAGAGTGTGGCAACCTCACCGCTATACTCGACGGACACGCGTTCAATCCCTCCATGACACAGCTGGCTCTGAAGCGAGCCTAATTTTTCGGCCAGTGTGAGATACGGTTGCAGCCGCGGCATCAGCTCCGGCGCAACGGACGGAATATTGACGGCGCCTTTCGCGATGCCTTTCGTGAAATATTCCACCACCTGCTCGGCGATTCCCACCGCGACATTCTCTTGTGCTTCATTGGTCTGCGCGCCGATGTGCGGCGTGCAGATGAAATTATCGAGTGCCAGCAAGGGATGCTCAGGCTTCACCGGCTCCTCATCAAAAACGTCAAACGCCGCCGCGGCGACTCGCTTAGTCTTCAGTGCCTCGACCAGGTCTGTCTCGTTAATAATGCCGCCCCGCGCGCAATTGACAATCAACACACCGGGCTTCATTTTCGCGATGGCGGCCGCATTGATGAGTCCCTTGGTTTCCGGCGTCAACGGCGTATGGACGGAGATGATGTCGGCCCGGCTGAACAACTCGTCCAATTGGAGCATCGTCACACCCATCTTCGCGGCACGTTCTTCTGACAAGTAGGGGTCAAAGGCCACGACGCTCATGCCGATCCCTTGCGCCAGTTTCGAGAGATAGCCGCCGATCTGACCGACGCCCACGATGCCGAGCACCTTATTGTAGAGCTCGAGCCCCATGAACTTTTCTTTTTCCCACTTGCCGCTTTTCACGGAGGCCGTTGCCTGGGGAATCCGACGCGCCATGGAACAGATCATGGATAGGGTATGCTCGGCCGTTGTCACGGTATTGCCGCCGGGCGTATTCATCACGACGATGCCCCGGCGCGTAGCCGCCGGCGTATCCACGTTGTCTAACCCGGATCCAGCCCGGCCCACCACCTTCAGCTTCTCGGCTGCGGCTATCAGTTCGGCCGTTACCTTGGTCCCGGACCGGACGATCAATCCGTCGGCATCTTTGATCTCTTTCAGCAGTTCGTCCTTCGGCATCTTCGTCTTCACCACCACGGTGAATCCGGCCTTTTCAAGAACCTCGACTCCCTGCTTCGATAGACTGTCGCTCACTAGAATTTTCATGCCTGCTCCGCCCATCTCGCTCCTCGTGGTCATTACTTGGCCATTAAGATTTCTTGTGCTTTGCCCACACCGCTGCCCAGTTTTACCGGATGTCCCAACCCTTTGAGCACCATCTCGGTCGCAGCCAGCGCCGAAATGACGTCAAACGTATCGGCATAACCCATGTGAGACAACCGGAATATTTTGCCCTTCAGATGATCCTGTCCGCCGGCGGCCGTCATCCCGTATTGGGTCCGGAGATTTTTGTACACCGCTTGGCCATCGATCCCTTCCGGGGCGGAAACTGCGGTCAAGGCATCGCTGGGCGACTCTTTGGGGAACAGGGCCAAACCGGCCGCCTTCACTCCTTCACGCATGGCTCGGGCAAGCCGGCCCTGGCGGGCAAACATGTTCTCGAGCCCCTCGGCCTTCATAATTTTGATCACTTCCTGAAGCCCGATGATGAGGGATATGGTGGGAGTAAAGGCCGTTTGGTTCTTGGTCTGATTTTCCCGTTCCTTCTTAAAATTAAAATAAAAGGCAGCGTTCTTCGCCTTATCGGCAAGGCCCCAAGCCTTTTCGCTCACGCTGACGAAGGCCATACCGGGGGGCAGCATCAAGGCCTTCTGGGAACCGGTGATCACCACGTCGAGGCCCCAGGCATCGGTCTTAATGTCAAACACGCCCAAA
>CBDIWQ010000320.1:0-5883 GCA_965285965.1 uncultured bacterium
CCGAGCTGGCCCATGCTCCCGATACGATCGAGGCGCCGGTCTATGCGGCGTACGCCATGTTTGATGCGCAGAACGCGGTGCGTCTTCATCACTTAGCCGATGAGACGGCCGCTGTCTGGAGAGAACTCGATCCATTGGTGCGGTCGCGGACGATCGTACATCTGCATACCCAGTGCGGAAACGGCGTCTATATGCCGGTGTGGACCGACTTGTTCGACCCTGAACTCCCGGAAGAACATGGACCGGTCTGGACGTCTCCAGACGTATGGGTCTTTACGGCCGATCTGCCGATTGAATGGCCCGGTGAGATGCTCACAAACCGTCTGCTGGCTGAGGGGTGTACCAGGTTCGAAAACCATATCGTTGAAACCCCCGAGAATTGATCGCAGTCATTCCGTCCCTCGCTCCTGCCCAATCCATCGCATGCGGTGTCCGCCCTGCATAAAAATCGCGTTTCGGTGATTTTCTAACGGTGTTGTCCTATCCTCACCGGGATGAGGAAAGCCATGTCGGACGTGCCCTCGGGAAAAGGAATGGCCAGAGTCGTGACGATCGTCGGTCTCATGTTGGTGTGGGGCCTGGTCTGGGCCAATCTGCCTTCCAAGGATGAGTGGCGCTCCATGACGGTGAAGCCGGGTGCCGCCACCGTGCCGACGGAATCGGACCTTGATTTGTCGATCCCCGGGGTACCCCCGTCATCCGGTGGTCTTTCCGAACCGGCACCCGTCGCCTCCATCACCACACCCGATGACCAGGCGTTGGTCTCTCCAAGACCCGCGGACGTCACCAGTCCTGCCGAGGTCCATGCACGTCAGGTGGCGGAGGTCAAATGCGACGCGGAGGTCCAACGGTTGTGTCCGGAGGCTCTGACTGGGGAAGCGCGCGGGCAATGTGTCGAACCGCGTTTGAAACAACTGACGCCGGTCTGCCGGCAGATTGCGCGGCAGCGGATCGTTCGCTGGAAGGATGCGGAAGGATACAAGCTTGCCTGCCGGGACGATCTCCAACGACTTTGTTCGAGGGTTCAGCCGGGGGACGGACGCATCCTGCAGTGTTTGCAGAATCACGCGCAAGAACTCTCGGACCGCTGCCATCAGTCCTTGCCGAAGGGACATCTCCTCGTTCGACAGTAGCTGCAGCTCACTCCGGTGAGCGATTCCCCTTGACGTTCTCCTGAAAGAGCAGCGTGACGCCCGCCACTTGAATCCGGTCATCGTCTCGCAACGCGCGTTCGCCGGACAGGGGATGACCGTTCACGAAGACGGGTTTGCCGTTTCGGACGGCACTGATCGAATAGCGCGTCTGACGGCGGGAGATGACGGCCGCGGCGGCGGGCGCAAACCAGCCGGTGAGCCTCACGGACGCCTGGGCGTCGGCGCCGATGCGCGTGACCTGGTTGGCGAGCACATAGGTCTGTCGATCGGTCTTTCCGGAAAGCACGCGGAGGCCCGCCGCAGGGACTTCGGTGTTCAATTGAGCGGCTCGACCTGGCAAGACCACTGTCTGATCGAGCGCCTCGGTCGAAGCGGCGGGCATGACGGGCGCCGCGGTGGCGTCGCGAAAAATAAGGCGGTGTCGTCCGATGGTGATGACGTCGATGTCGCGCAGTTGATGACGCTCCACCCGTTTGTCGTTGACGTAAGTCCCGTTGGTGCTTTTCAGATCTTCGATGAAATGGACGGCGTGGATCTTCACGATTCGTGCATGGTGCGACGAGACGGCGGGGTCGTCGATGGGGAGGTGGTTATCGGGTTTCCGTCCAATGGTAAAGGCGTCGGCCGCCAGGGCGAATTCCCGGGACGCTTGTTCATGCAGCTTGACAAGAAGGATGGCGCGGACGGTCGGTACTTGCATTGAATCCTCCAAAGAGCCGGCTAAACGGCCATCCGGTGACGTAACCGCTGCCGGATCCCTCGATGCGGTGGTTCATGAACGCCCAGGACAATGATGGTGATATTGTCGGCCGCGTTCGGTAAGGTGACCAGCCGCCGGGTCGCCGCTTGGGCGTCCGCTGAGTCCAAGATGCTCTCGCGGAATCCAGGGGCCCGCAAAATCTCGCCTGAGTTCATCGGAGCAATGCCTAACGCTCTGGTGACGATGTTCCGGTGCGCAGACCGCTCCGCTTCTCCTCCCGTCAGCAATCCCAGTTGAACCTGCTCGGCCACCCATTCGCCTCGTCGCGAGCCTGACTGCGCTGGCCAGGCGATTGTTGATGCGTGAGGCCGTCTCATCCGGTCTGCCGAGTAAGGGAGGCCCGAAAGCCGCCGCGAGGTGGTTGTGAATCGCGTCAACGGCCAGCGCCTTTGCGACTTCGTCGGCCATTCCTCCGCCCATGCCGTCACAGACCGCCAACAGGCCAAATCCGCATCGATCCCATAGCGGTCTTCATTGTGTGGGCGTTTTTGGATCCGGATCCGAACCAGAAAGCCCGCCAGGAACAATGGTGTACGTCATCCATCGCACACCCTAGGCGGCCTGTGCATCCGCCCAGACCCGGAGGTCTCGGGCCAACTCACGGGCTCGAAGATACCGTTGGACCGGATCTTTCTGGAGCGTCTGGTCGAGCACGTCTTGAATGCCGGGCGGGAGATCGGAACGTAAGGCGGCCAATGGCATATGGGGGCTGTGGGCGATGGCAAACAGCAGCGCCGAGACATGGTCGGCCGTGAACGGCGGGCGCCCGGTCAAGAGTTCAAACAGGACGACGCCGAGCGAAAAGATGTCAGAACGTCCGTCGACTTTCTTGCCGGCGACCTGTTCCGGGGACATATAGGTCGGGGTGCCGAGCACGAGGTCCGTCTGAGTCTTTGACGACGACGCCATTTTCGCGATGCCGAAATCCATGACTTTGACGACCTGATCCTTGGTGAGCATGATGTTGGCGGGTTTGATATCACGATGCACGATGCCTTGCTGATGGGCGTAGTCCAGGGCGTCCGCCACCGTGGCAAGGGTCGACATCAATCGGGAGATCGGCATGAGCCGGGGCGGACGCGACCATTCCTTGAGCGTCGTACCTTCGATCACCTCCATGGCGATGTAGCCGAGATCCTGCTCTTCGCCGGCATCATAAATGGTGACGATATTGGGGTGGGAAAGCCGGCCGGTGGATTCCGCCTCCCTGAAGAAACGTTCTTTCACGTCTTGCAGCTTGTCGGCGTCAGTGATCTGATCGAGCCGCATGGTCTTGATGGCGACGAATCGTTGGATCGTCGGGTCTTTGCCAAGATAGACGACGCCCATGGCCCCCCGTCCGATCTCCTTCAGCACTTTATACCGGCCGAGGGTGGCCGGGGGGCCGTCGTGCTTCTTGAGCATCATGGTGGCGGCCTGGGTGTCATCCGGAGCGTTGTCCGACATCGGAAAGCGGTCTTCCGGCGAGGGCTCTGCATCGCGCCCGGGCGGTGTTGGAGATGCGAAAAAACCGTTGAGCGCCTCGAAGTTCACCAGCCAGGCGGCAGATATCCAGAGGCCGCATATCAGCAAAGCGGCGGCGTAGCCGAGGGTATAACGGGCCTGCCCCGCGAGCGGCAAGCCGGCGGCGCCCAGCGCGTTGTCTGCCAACAGCAGGGCGAGGAGTGCGGTGAACGGGAGCATCAATCGCCTGACAAAGGACCAGCCTTTTCCATCCTCGGGCATCTGTTGGTTTGCGTGGAAGGAGAGCAGGCACAGGAGGAGCAGACCGGTTGATTCGAGTACCAGTCGGATGGTGTGCCCGCCATCCAGCCCGAATAGGGCGAAGGGGAAGTGTTGGGCCGCCGGGATTCTCCCCAGCAGCGGCCCGGCAAGCAGCGTCGCGAACGCGACACAAGCATACTGACTGAGGCAGATGGTGGCAGTGGACATAGGCAGCGGCGATCGCACGCTGATCAAAGTCTAGCGGATCATCGAAGGGAGTCAACGAATAGCGGGAAATCGTCAGCGGAAGGTCAGAGGCGGGCGGCCGCGTCCTTTAATTTGGAGAGCAGCGAGTCGGGAACGTGGAGCGTGCCTTTGCCGATGCCGACCTCGATGTCAGGCTTGGTCACGCCATGGAAATCACTTCCACCTGTCACCAGAAGGTTCACCTGCTTGGCGAGGCTGAGATACTCACGCGTCTGCCGGGCCGTGTGGGTACTGTAATGCACTTCCACGCCATCAAGGCCCTCCGCTTTCAAGAGACGGACGAGAGCGGTCAATGTGCCTTCCCTGGGTTGCACCCATGTGGGATGGGCCAGCACGGCCAGTCCCTTCGCGGCTTTGATCAACCGGATGGCTTCCCCTGGAGTCGGCAGCTCACGCGGCATGTAGGCGGGCTTGCCATTGGCCAGAAACCGGTCGAATGCCTCCTTCGCCGAGGTGACGACCTTCTTGTCCATCAGGACGCGGGCGATGTGGGGGCGGCCGACGGCGTCAGTTCCGGCCAGCGCCCGCACTTCCTCATAGGTAATGTCGATGCCCAGCGCTTGCAGCTTTTCGATGATGAGTGGATTACGGCGGTGGCGGCTCTGGCGCAGGGACAAGAGCCGTTCATTCAAAGCAGGATTCTGCCAATCGAGGAAATATCCGAGCACGTGGACCTCGGATTCGCCGAGGACCGAACTGACCTCGATGCCGGGAATCACTTCGTTGCCGAGGGAGAGGCCTGCGGTCAACGCCTCCGGAATGGCGGTGGTGATGTCGTGGTCGGTGATGGAAAGCGCGGTGACGCCGGCTTTGTGGGCGAGCGTGAGGACTTCGCCCGGAGAGAGGCTTCCATCGGAATGGGTGGTGTGCAGGTGAAGATCGAGGCGACTCATGCCGGGGGAGCCTGACGGGCCGGCTTCTGCGCCACCAACTGCGCGGTGTACACCCGGCCGGCTCCATGGCCTCCCTCGTGCTCGCCCTCATCGTAGTGCAATACCTGGAGACCGGAGGTGAGCCGCAACAATTCGTTATGGGCCAGGCAAAATTCCCAGCGCCTCGGATGCTTGTGATGGAAATAATTCTCGATGGTAAACGTTTCGTATATCAGCACGCCCCCGGGCTTCAACGCTTCCATGAGGGACGGAAAGAGCGAGCGATACAGATAAAAAAAGACGATGACGGCTTCGTAGGATTCCTTGCCGAAGTCCGGCGCGGGAGGCGGGGGCAGCTCAAGATCCATGACTCTGGTGGTGATGGTGGTCAGCTGTGCCTTTTGCGCGATTGATGACAGGTGAGCCAGCGCGTCGGCATCACGGTCGACCGCTTCCACCTGATACCCCTCTGCCGCGAGGAATAAGGCATTGCGTCCTTTCCCGGACGCCACATCCAGCACCGTTCCCTTGGGGACCCGGTGCAGCTGGTGCAGGAGAAACTGGGCCGGTGCCGGTTCGGTCCGCCGAAGCTGGTGCGCCGCGCTCGTCCGATCGAGAGAGACCCCCACCGAGCCGGTGACGACGCTCATCGGCGGGTTCAGCTTGCGGATCCAGAGACGGACCCGGAGGACAGGGAACTCGGCAAACAACATATCCAGCAGCCGTTCAGCGATACTTTCGAGCAGATGGGCATCTTGTTTCGTGCCGGTTTCTACCACTCGGTGAGCGACCTCGGCATAATCAATGGTGTAGGTGAGATCATCGGACTGACCGGCTCGTTTGAGAGGGCAGTGAAGTTCCAAATCGACCGCTAAGGGTTGAGGACGTGCCCGTTCCTCCAGGGTCACTCCGCAGCGGCCACGGAATTCCAATCGCTCAATGATGATCTTTTCGCACATGCGTGCATTGTCGAGGATCATATTTCCGACTGTCAAGGATAAGGCCGTGACTCCCGCGCCTCGTAGATCGGTGTTCGTCACTAGTTGATTGCGAGATTCCGATGGTGGCAACGACGTCTGGGGCGGCATGTAAACGGATCAACATGCGACTCCATGAGAACATCCTG
>CBDIWQ010000321.1:0-5818 GCA_965285965.1 uncultured bacterium
CTCATGGCCGTCACTCCGAAGATTGACGCATCAGAAGCCACTTCTCGGCAAGCGGTTCAATGCAAAGGAGAGATGAGCATAACATCGGAAAGCCCTTTCCGCCAGCCATTCTCCGAGGGTTCACCACCTTGCCTTCGCGAAAATTCGCGTGATAAGGTACCTCGCTCCGTCTTTATTGAACTCCAATCACGAGGTTTCCTGTGAGTCCTTTGTGCGGGCCTCTATTTCGTTTAGTCGGCATGGGAGTGATTCTCTTTGCGACGGCCGGGAGCGTGTCTGCCGGCGCGACACCGACCGTGGAAACGATGACCTCCACCGCGGAAGCCGAACACGTCATCCTCTTCGTGCTCGAAGGGTTGGGTCAGGACTCGCTCAAGGGCGGCACCATGCCGAATCTGAGCAAGCTCGTGAAGGACGGATCGGTCACCTGGTCGGCCACCGGAGTGAAGCCGGCGTTGCGCCTGCCCACCATGGCTTCCTTGATCACCGGGCAGCCGGTTGAGAAACATGGCATCACCTGGAACCACTTCGAATTCAGCCGGGGCTATCCCCGCTCGCCGAGCCTGTTCGATTATCTCGATTTGAGTGGCGGCCGGGACAGCGCGATCTTCTATATGGACGAATCCCTGTATCAGTTGGCGCGGCCGGAACCGTACACGGACTATCAACTGTGCGGGGCATTGCGGCCGGAATGCGGCCCCAACAAAATTGTGGCCTACATTCAGCAATATTTTAAGAAAGCAGCGAGCGGTCAGGGGTATGGCCACGCGATTCTTGCGCTGCCCCATCTGCTGGTAGTGCATCTCCCGGAGGCGGGTCGTGTCGGCGTCGCGCAGGGGTGGAACTCAAAAGAATACCGAGCAGCGCTGCGATCGGTGGATACGGCCATGAAATCTGTGTTGGACGTGTTCAAAGAGCATAAGCTGATCGATCGCACGACCGTGATGGTCACGGCGTTGAGCGGTCCGGGCACCGACTCCGGAGCGGAGAATCCCGCGACGGAATCCCCCGTCGTGCCGTGGATTGTCGCTGGGCCGGGTATCAAACATGGGCAAGTCATTCATCAATCCGTATCCATCATGGATACGGGCGCCACGGTCCTGCGGATTCTCGGGCTTGAGACGCATACCGAATGGGACAGTCGGCCTGTTGAAGAAATTTTCAAGACCGCGGCCGTCTCCGCCGCGTCATCATCGAAGCGACCATAAGCCATGATGTCACGTAATCATTCGACAGCACGCAGGTGGGTATGGAGCGCATTGCTCGGAGGGTGGGTGGCGCTGTGCGCCACACCGGGAGCCGCGGGTCCGCCGCAGGCTCACCTGAAAGAACATACGATCACCATTGATGCCACCAAGTTGGTTCCGGCGTCCTGGTGGCAGGTGCCGGGGGTGACCCCGTCGATCTGGAATTCGGACCCTGATTCCTTGGACGCTCCCAAGACCTCCGAGCGCCGGGCCCTCCATTTGAAGCCCGGTAAGTATAAGTTCATCAGTTTCACGTTCGATTTTCCGTTCATCGTCAATCTCGACGGGATGCTCGATTTTTCCCAGTCGCTGGATCAATGCATCGACGGACGGGGCACACAGGTCCTCGTCGTGCGATGCAAACGCATGTATCCCCATGGCGGCGAACGCGACTATAACTACGAAGAAAAGAACTAACTATGGCGCAAGTCCTGGAAGATCTCTTGGAAGCCCTCGAAGACGTTGATGACGCGACCCGTGAAGAGGCGGCGAAGGCACTGGCTGAATTGGGGGACCCCGCCACGTTGGATGCGCTGATCACGGCCTGTGGCGATGATTTTTGGTCTGTGCGGGCATACGCGGGTTGCGGGGTGGCCAAGATCGGCGGGGCGAAGGCCGTCGAAGCCCTGGTCGGGCTTTTCAACGATTCCATCATGGAAGTGCGGAATCAGGTGGTCGCGGCGACGGCCAAGATGGGACCCATCGTTCTCGATCGGATGGTGGCCGCTCTGAAGGACGAGCGTTGGCGCGTCCGGGAACATGCCGCGAAAGCCTGTGGCGAAATCAAAGATGCCAAAGCGGTGGACGCGCTCATCGTGGCTTGCCGCGATCGCGATGGCGCCGTAAAAAGCGCCGCGGCTGAAGCGCTCGGCAAAATCGGAGATCCCAAAGCGGTGCCCGCGCTGCTCAAGCTGTTTCGCGATACATCCAAGATCGTCCGTGAAACGGCCGGCACCGCCCTGGTGTATATCGGTCAACCGTCGGTCGACCCGCTGATTGAAGGCCTCAAAGACAAGGACTTCGTCGTCCGCTGCCATTGCGCTCGCGCGCTGGGCGGCATGACGACGGACTATCAGATCGGGCGCAGTTGGGTGCGCGATGCCAAGGTGGTGGATGCGTTGATTGTGGCGTTAAAGGACCCGGACCGGGCCGTTCGTGAAGATGCCACCATTGCGCTGGGAATGATCGGCGATGCCCGGGCGGTCGATGCGCTGATGGAAGCGATGAAAGACGGGGTGGTGAAGCGGCACGCCATCGCGTCACTGGGCATGATCGGCGACCCACGGGCCTTGCCGGCGGTGCTGGACGCGCTCAAGGGCAAGGGCATCAAGCAGGAGGGATCGCCGACGCCGGGATGCATCGTGAGCGAAGACGCGTTCATCAAGGAAGCGGCGGCCACGGCGCTGGGTCAGTTCCGCGATCCACGAGTGATCCCCGACTTGATCATGCTGCTGAAAGACGGCGTGTTGCGGGAAAAAGCGGCCGCGGCGCTTGCGGTGATCGGGGACGTCGCCATTGAGCCTCTGATCGCGTTTCTCTACGATCCCAAGGCGTCGGAAGTCGAGGCGGAAGGGGAACGCGTGTTGTCATACGCGTCCGTCCGACTCACTGCCAAGGACGCGTTGCGGCTGATCGTGCTCGAAACGCTGGAAAAGCTCGGGTGGTCGCCGCCTGCCGAGGAAGTGAATATCAGCTCCAGTCAGGCGGATAACCTTCGGGTCGAGCGCCCGTTAGGGGATACCGGGCGGTTCGGGCCTTCGGGCGACATGGCCAAATCCCACTAGCGGGATGTTGAAACTGCCCGCTCGCTTCGGCTTAGGACCTCGAGGTCCCGCAAGGGTACGCTTGCATTTCTTTTGCGTGCTGCGGCCTTGCGAGCCGATAGTTTGAACATCCCGCAAACCGATCGGTCGAAGGAATCGCTTCTGTGCTTATTCTGTAGATTCGTTCCCGCCTACTTTCTCACCGCAATCCCGTGCGTATTGGCGGTCTCTTTACCGTCCTTCATGTTGGTGATGGCCGCCTGGCCCTTGTAGTGGCCGGCTTTCCCCTGCGTCCACATGAATGACGCCCACGCCAGGAATGGCGCCGTTGGCGTTGTTGGCAGTCTTATCATCGCCGCTCGACGGCGCCGGTATCGGACTCGGTGAGCCAGACCTCATAGGGGTCGGCCAGCGGAGCGAGGAAGGCCAAAGCGGCGAGCAAAGTCGCGGTACCGAGCACGTGAGAGAGTCGCGCCGAGGGGTAAGGATGATGATAGGCTTCTTTGTCGATCCAATGACAACTACTCAGCGAGATATACTGAATCTTCCTGCTTCGGGTTTCCAGACGTCGAATCCGGCCAATGCCTTCGTTGACCCTGCGAAAAACCGTGTGTTAGGTTTGTCGGCTCCATCAGGAGGTCGAGATGGGGGATCAGGTTGCCGAGCAGATTGCCGCCCTCAAAGATGAGGATTGGGCCATTCGGGAGGAAGCTGCCATCCTTCTGGGGGGCTTGAAAGATCCCCGAGCGGTCAGTCCGCTCGTGGCTATCCTGAAAGATCATGACCGGTCCGTGCGTGAAGCGGCGATCGGAGCGCTTATGTCTATTGGAGAGCCGTCAGTAGTGCCTCTCGGCGCTTGCTTGACTGATCGGGAACTGTCCGTCCAGGAGGCTGCCTCGGCGGTCCTGGCCTCGATTGCCGATGGTCGGGTGCTCGACCCGTTGATGTCCGCGCTCAAGAGCCACGACTGGATCGTGCGCATGCACGCGGCCAAGGCGCTGGGACGTATTCGAGATTCGAGATCCGTGCCGGCACTCATTCCATTATTGCAAGATAAAGTGAAAGCTGTTCGGGAAGAGGTCTCCAGCGCCCTGGCGGCGATCGGTGAAGCCGCCATGCCGGCGCTCTTGGAGGCTTTGACCCATCCGGAGTGGTTGGTTCGATTGCACGCCGTCGAGTCGCTGGGCAAAACGAAATCCTCACAGGCTGTGGAGCCGTTGCTGTCCACGCTTTTCAATGACGGCGATTCTGCGGTGCGTGAGGACGCCGTTCGTGCGCTGGGCCACATCGGCGATGCCCGGGCCGTTGACTACTTGTTTACGGCCATGAAGGATCCCGCCCTTCGCACGCTCGCGGTGGAGGCGCTGGGGAGCATCGGCGATCGCCGGGCGGTGCCCGTCTTGGTCGAGGTGGTAGCCGGCACCAAACCTCCGGAGCGGACCCGCGCCGTGGCGGGGTGCGGTGATCAGTGGAATGAGGAAGTGATCACTCAGAGCGCTGCCGTTCGAGCCCTCGGAGCCATCGGGGATGAGACGGCGCTTCCGTCGCTCGTGGCCGCGCTGGAACCGACTTTTACGAGAGCAGAGGCGTCGGCGGCGCTGGCAAGATTCGGCTCCAAGGTGGTCCCGCTTCTCTTGCCCCTCTTGGCGGCATCCCGTGATGAGAATATTCGGTACCATGTGGAAGAGACACTGGCACTCGTTGGCTGGAGGCGAGGCAGGGTTTAGGCAGTGCAGATCGCCAAACGTGGGCGGGAATTTCCGTACAGATGTCGAAAGAAACGATCGAGACGCTCGTCACCGAATTAGTGCATGAAGAGGACTGGCGACGGATGCGCGCCACCGCCGCCTGCGTGGCAGGCGGTCCCCGTGCGGTTCAGGCGCTGACGGACGCGCTCCGTTCAGGGCCGACGGAACTGAAGAAGGAAGCGGCGGCCATGCTGGCGCGCATGAAAGATCCGCAGGCGGGGGTGGCCTTGGTCGGCCTTCTGCAGGATGACGATCCGGCGGTGCGCAAGGCCGGAGCGACGGCTTTGGAGCAGATGGCCGGAGTCCTGGATACGGCGACCTCTGCGGCTTTGGTGGCATTGTTGCCGGACGAACAAGATGCAGAGACGCAGCAACTGGTGAGACATCTCGTGGGCGCCATTCCCACTGCGGTGGCGCCGTTGTGCGAAATGCTGAAGCATTCCAATCCCGAGGCCCAGATTACGGCGGCCCTCATGCTCGACCAGTTGTTGGATCCCCGATCGGTGGACGCCTTCATCGATGCCATGGGACAGCCGGCGGTTCGCGATCTTGCCGTCGGGACATTGAAAAAACTCGGCGCGATCCGCGAGCGGATCGACAGCACGTTCAATGCCCTCCGTGATGTGGAGGGGGCGAGCGAACGAGAAGAAGCCCGGATGACGACGGTCATCGATCTGTTGGGAATCGGACGACCCAGCGTAGAAATATTAATTGAGTATTTGGAAGATGACGACTGGCTCGTGCGCGAAGCGGCGGCCGATCTACTGGGAAAGATTGCCGATGTGCGGGCGGTCGAGCCCTTGATGAAGCGCCTGGAGCGGGACAAAGACACCGGTGTGAAGGAGTTGGCGATCAAAGCGCTGGGGCTCATCGGCGACGCCCGGCCCACCCGGCTCTATCTGGAAGCCATACCCATCCGGCCGCTTCGCGTCTATGCGATGGAGGCCCTGGCCAAGATCAAGGATGTGGAAGTGTTGCGTCCGCACAAGGAACTGTTCGACCGATTGCGGACCGATCGCGACGGTCTGGTCGCGTATAATGCCGGGCTGATTGCCGACAA
>CBDIWQ010000322.1:0-14116 GCA_965285965.1 uncultured bacterium
AAACCCGTTGATACCGATGCGAATGGTCATAGCCAATGTCCTTTACAGCAAAACAAACCGGTTGCAGAAAACCGGCAAATATGACTGCGATAGTATCGACGCCCCCTGGCCATGTCAAGGTTCTCCCATGTCGAAGAGTTCCAATACCTATTGTGTCTCAAGGCTTTGTGAAAAATGTGTTGTGCGAGCCGGGAATCAATCTGTCTTGCTTCGGTTGCGGGCCGTTCGCTAGAGTCCGGGTGGGTTTCCACGAGATAAGGGATGAATCAAACACTATCTGAGAAAGCCGCGGACGCGCTCGAATGGCCGCGCCTGCTTGAGACATTGGCTGAGTATGCGGACTCCTCCAGGGGAGCGAGTCTCTGCCGCGGCATGGCCTTAGCGTCTGATCTCGAAACGGCGCGCGTACGCCAGCAGGAAACCACCGAGATGGTCGCCCTCATGGAAGGCAGCGAACCGTTTCCGGTTCTCGTGTTCCAGGATATCCACGAGTTAGTGATGCGGGCCGCCAAGGGGGGCGTGCTGGAGACGCAGGAGTTGCATGCCTGTGGAGTCGTCCTGGCGCTGCTGGAGGAATTGGCCGCGTATATGAGGCGGCACCAAAAGGCTGTGCCGACGTTGGCCGGTCTGGCGGAGCCTTTGTATTCGATGAACGATCTTCGAGCCCTCAGGCTCGCGATCGAGGCGGCGATCCAAGCGGACGGGTCGATGAAGGAGTCGGCGACACCGGAGTTACGCCGGCTGACGCATCATGCGCAGGGTCTTAAACAAGACATGCGGCACCGGCTGGATCAGATGCTGCATTCACGGCGGTATGAGGATGTTGTACAGGAATCGTTTTTTGCGGAGCGCGAAGGCCGGTATGTGTTGCCGGTGAAGGCGGAGATGCGCGGGAGAATCTCCGGGATTGTGCATGACGTCTCCGCAAGCGGCGCCACGGTGTTCATTGAGCCCCGGGAACTGGTTGACCTGAACAATTCCATTAAAGTCGCCGACCTTGAAATTGAGCGGGAGATCCGGCGCATCCTGCGCGAACTCACCGCCCTCCTGGCGCCAAGGGCGCCGGATGTGAGCGACGGCCTGGACATCTTGGCTGCAATGGACTGCATCAGGGCCAAGGCTTTGCTGAGCCGTCGTCTCCAGTCAAGTCCCGTTGCACTGAACGATCAAGGCCGGGTCCTCTTGAAGCAAGCCCGGCATCCCTTATTGATCCTGACCAAAACCGGGATCGTGCCGAACGACATCCTGCTGGATGAGACCATCCGCTGCCTGGTGATCTCAGGCCCCAATACGGGCGGGAAGACCGTCACGCTCAAAATTGTGGGCCTGTTCTCGCTGATGGCCCGGGCGGGGCTCCATCTGCCCTGCGCACCCGAATCCGAGATGGCCTTGTTTACGCATCTGTACGCCGACATCGGCGATGCGCAGGATCTCAGCCGGGACCTATCCAGCTTTTCCGCTCACATGACGCAAATGGTCCGGCTTCTCGCTGAGACCGCGACCCCGGTCGGCGGAACCAGCGGCGTACAATCGCTGGTCCTGCTGGACGAGCCGGTGACATCCACCGATCCCCAGGAAGGCGCGGCCCTCGCCGAAGCGCTCTTGTGCCATTTGGCATCGCTCAATATGAAAATGGTCGCCACGACCCACTATGGCCGTCTCAAGGAACTGGCTCAGACGACGCCAGGCTTTCTCAATGCCAGTGTGGAATTTGATGTATCGCGCCTCGCGCCGACCTATCGGTTGTTTCTCGGCGTGCCGGGCGGGTCGTCGGCCTTGGACATTGCGGCTCGGTTGGGGATGGACGAATCCGTGTTGCAGGATGCCCGACGGCGCGTACGGAAGGACGATCGTCGGCTTGATGAATTGCTGACCGACTTGCAGGCCAAACAACGCCAGTTGGCTGACGATGTCGCGCAGGCGGCCGACGCCAGGGCACGGGTTGAATCGGCTGCCCGGGAGGTGGAAGCGCTGAAGAGCCGGCTGGAAGACAGCGAGCGGGAAGAGCGCAAAGGCCTCAAGAAAAAGTTGGGCGAACAGTTCCAGCGGGCCCGAGCCGAGGTCCAGGCCACTGTGGATGTGCTCAAGCGCGATCAAAAGCTGAGCAAGGCGAAAGAGGCCAAGGAGAAGTTAGGGCAACTGGAGCGGCAGACGCAGTCTGAACTGGTCCCCCGCCAAGCGCCGATTCCCGTTGACCAGCTCGCCGTTGGCTCGCCGGTCGAATTGTCGGGTCTTGGCGTCACCGGCACGTTGCTGGAGGCGCCGCAAGGCAAAAAGCGCGTGCGTGTGAAAGTCGGCGAGGGAGAGGTGCTGGTGTCGGTCGCGAACCTGGTCGGCCTGGCAGAAGCCGGTGCCGTTCCACGTCCCAAGCCGTCCGCTGGGTCAAGGACGGCTCAGCCGAGACAGACCGCATCGTATGAAGAGGAACCAACCGCCGTTGATGTGCGAGGGCGAGCAGCTGATGACGCCCTGGACCAGGTGGTGGCAGCTCTGGACGGTGCGACTGTATGCGGGGCGCCATTGGTCCGCATCATCCACGGGCAGGGGACCGGTCGGCTCAGGTCCGTGTTGCGGCAGTATCTGAAGGAATCGCCCTACGTCGCTGACTTCCGCCCGGGCGACCGCGCGGAAGGAGGCGACGGAGTGACTATCGTGCGGCTTCGGTAGAGGAGCTCACGGGCACAATCTTACGGTCGAGACGATGGAGCGGTCAGCTCTTCAAAGGCCTGGGTGATGGAACTCATCGGTGAGATTTGCACGGCCGATGTCGGCGGCTCTTCGGGTGTGGCGATGGCTTGGTCTTTCGACACTAAGACTCGCCGCAAGTGACCTCGTCCGGTTCGGGGCACCTTCAACGGCAAGGATCCCACGGGACCGATGTGTCCGTCCGGCGTAATGGTCGCGGTCATCACCAGACCGGGGGCCACCCTACGCCCTGTGGCCATGGCCGCCACGCTCAGCCCTACCATTGCCGATAAATCGTCTCCATAGATGGTCGTGTCCGGATAGGGCACGGTCAGGATCACCGTCCAGGAGTCGGTGGATAAGTCGAGCGATTGGGCCGTGCGGCGAATCGCCTGCTCGATAGACGTTTGCGCCACACGGGACAATCGTCCTGGCGCATCGTTGAACCGGAGCACGAGCCCCGATCTGTCTCGTCTCGTCTCGAACGCGGCAATAAGGTAGGTTAGGGTTTTTGAGCTTCGCGACTCCATGGCATGACTGAGGATCGGGATGAGTTGTTCCTGGGGAGCGGCGAAGGCACTGCTCGCAGCGAGCCCGGTGGCGCAGAGCGCGATCAGGACTGGATGAAAGAAAAGGGCACGTCGTGCAGAGGCACGGGAGTTCCTTGGACGCGGGCGGTATGACATGTGGTGAGCTCGACGTCGTCCTGACACAGCGAAAGGATACGTCTGTCTATCGGCTGTCTGGGGAGAGACTTGAGCCTATCGCCTGCGATGCGGCATTGGGTACGAACGGCTTCCACCGGCCAATAATGGGAGACCCGGTCTTTCACTATGTATCACTATATAGGAGGAGTTGAGCCTTCGTGGCCGAAGCCGACAACTGCCTCTAAGAGGTGAGGTGATACTTGGCCATTCGGTAGCGGAAGGTGTTGCGGCTGATTTTGAGCAGGCGACTGGCTTCAGAGACATTCCCGGAGGCTTTTCGAAGCGCTTCCTCCAGCATGTTCTTCTCCATGTCTTGAATCGAAAGCCCGAAGGGAAGCAGCGAAGGTTGCGGGTCCGCCTCGGGCGGCAGCACCGCTCTGACGGACGCCGGCAGATGGTGAGGGTGGATGATGGCCTCCTTACAGGTAATCGTGAGCCACTCGACCAGGTTGTGCAATTCGCGGACATTCCCCGGCCAGTCATGACGCTGAAGAAGGCTTAGTGCGTCGGGAGCCAGACTCTCGATCCGGCAGCCCCGCTCCTGTCTGGCCCGTTCCAAAAAACTGTGCAAAATCGGTTCAATGTCCTCCGGGCGTTCTCGCAAGGGCGGGATCCGCAGCTGGTACACGTTCAATCGGTAATACAGATCCAGGCGAAACCGACCAGCCTTGATCTGAGCGAGCAGGTCCTCGTTGGTCGCCGCAATGACGCGAATGTTGACGGTATGGCTTTTCGTGTCACCCAGCATGTCGACGGTGTGATTTTCCAAGACACGCAGGAGTTTGGCTTGAGCCGTCGAACTCATCTCTCCGATTTCATCAAGGAACAGGGTCCCGCCTTCGGCCATCTGAAACCGGCCCGGCTTCATGTGCTTCGCATCGGTAAAGGCGCCTTGTTGGTATCCGAACAATTCTGCTTCCAGCAGGTTCTCCGGTATGCCGGCGCAATTGAGGGCGACGAGCGGGCCGGCTGCTCGGAGGCTCGCGCCATGGATCGCTTGGGCCAGCAATTCTTTTCCTGTTCCGCTTTCGCCGCTGATTAACACCGTGGCATCGGTCTGGGCGACTTCCCGGGCCAACTGCTTCATGAGACTCATCTGCGGTGATACGCTGACGATCCGGCTGAATCCGTCGCCCAGAGCACTAGAGGGACGCTTCGAGGCCTGGTCGTGCAAGCGCTGTTCGATGGATGCGCGGAGTTCTCGGGGGTGAACCGGTTGAGGCAGGTAATCGGCGGCTCCGAGCCGCATCAGTGCCACCGCTTCTTTCGCCGAGTCGTGTTCGCCAATGACCACAATCGGAACCGGCGCATGGGGGGCGTAGTCAAACAGGGGGGTCAGTGTGCCGACGGTGCCTTCGCAGACGAGCAGAGCAGGGCTCATTTCCTTCCACAGACGCAGGCCTTCAGAGATCGTGTGTGCCGTCCGCCGGGTGACTTGAGGGTACGCTTCTTCGAGGAGGCGTCTCGTCTCAGAGCGGGGGGAAATCAGCAGGATGAGCGGAGGGTTCATCGGAAGATTCCTTATGCAGGGCTCCTGTCGAACCGCCGTGACTTGTATAGCCTACTCCCCTCCAGGAGAGGAAGAAAGTGGCTGGATGACGATACGGCTAGTTGGAACGGGGTCCTACTGATTGCGCTGTGCGATGGCCACATTGCGCAGGAATCCGGTGAGCTTCGCCCTTTTAATGGGACTTTGACGGAACTGGGCTGCAAAGGCCGCTTCGTCCATCCCGGACAACGCCTCCAATCGGGGGGCGATGGTGAGAGGAGTGGGTTGAAAGGCCGGTTCCGCAGTGGGTTCGGCCCGCAGATTGAATGGACAGACGTCCAGACAATCGTCACAGCCGAAAATTTTATTGCCCATCCCTCGTCGTAGTTCCGGCGTGATCGCGGATTCGTCATCTCGTAATTCGATGGTCAGGTAGGAAATGCAGCGTGTGGCGTCGACCATGTAGGGCTCGACAATGGCCTTCGTGGGGCAGGCTTGGATGCAGAGGGTACAGCTGCCGCATAAATCGGTTCCCGGCTCGTCCGGGTCCAATTCCAGCGTCGTCAGGATTTCTCCCAGCAGGAGCCAGGAACCGAACTGGGAGGACACCAGATTCGAGTGCTTGCCAATCCATCCCAATCCCGCTTGCTCGGCCCAGGCCTTTTCCATGACCGGCCCCGTATCGACGTAAGAGCGCGTCACAGCCTCTGGAGCGAGGGCACGGATGCGATCCTCCAGCTGCCGTAGGCGTTCTTCGAGTACCTTGTGGTAGTCCTTCCCCCAGGCATAGCGGGCGATCCGCCCCTGTCCGGGACCTTCGTCCGCCCGATGGCCGGTCAGATAGTTGACGCCCACCGAAATAATGGAACGGCAGTGGGGCAGCACCAGGCGCGGATCGGCGCGTCTCTCAGGCGCCCGCCCCATCCAGGCCATGCTGCCGTGATACCCGCGTTCCAACCAGTTCATGAGACGAGTGAACAGCGTGCCCTGTTCACAGGCAGGAGACTCCGCGCGCGCGATGCCGACGGCATCGAAGCCAAGCTCGAGGGCTTGTTGTTTGATCGCCCTGGAAAGGGCCATAGGGTTATTGAGGTGAACAGTCGAAGCGGACGCTGAACTGGGCGGAGCAATGCCCGGATTGGCATCGGCCGCAGGCGCCGGTAATTCTGGTTTTCCAGTCGGTCTTCTTTTCGTCGAAGCGGCACAGGAGCCGGCCGCCTTTTGAGATGGTGGCCCAGGGCTTGGCGGAGCCGGGGGCACGGGCGACGCGGCAGCCAGCCGGAAACGGGACGGCGCAAGTCTGGGACGGTTCGCCCTTGCCCATCCCGAAGCTGCAGGACTGTTCCGTCGTGGCGTGCGACTCCTCCATCGGTTGAGCGGGCGCGAGGTCGGCGAACAGGAGGCCGCCTGCGATGGTGGCCATGAAGCCTAGAAGGCAAATCCAAGGTCGACGCATGGCGCATCGTAGCACAACACTTCTTGCTGCGGTCAATCGGGTTTCCTGTCCGCGCGGGCGCCGGTATAATCGGCGTCATGTTGCCGCGATGTGCACCGATGATCGGCCTCTGCCTGCTCCTCTGGCCGGCATGGTCTTGGAGCGGCGACTTTATGGTCCTCGACGTGCAGCCGCAATCCGGAGGCGGGGTCAAAGCAATCGCCAGTCTCGTCTTTCCCGTCGAGCCGGCTGTCATTCAACGCATTCTGGGCGATTACCGGCATTGGCCGGATCTCTTTGAGGTTCGAATGCGTATTGCCGATTCGCGGGAAGAGAACGGAATTGCCTTCACGGATATCCGGATTGCGCACTCGTTGTTGCCGGGGGAACGCCGATTGATGTGCGAAACACGGCCTATCGCCGGCGGCGGACTGCTCACGGAACTGAACGGAGGGGATTTCAAACAATATCGCCGCGTGTGGAAGCTGGCTCCGGTAGAGGACGGGCGTCACACGAAAGCGGATTTTGAGCTGATGCTTGAAATTGAGACCGTCGTGCCGGACTGGATGATGGCGATCGCGATGCGGCGGGAGTTGGAAGCGCATTTCCGCATGGTGCGGGAGAAGGCGCTGACCGTCACGCCGGGGGGAAAGTGAACGTTGACGGCTCCGCTTTGTCGAGCCCTTGCTTGACCAACCCGGTGACATCCAGTATGCGCTCGACTTTGCGCAATTCATCCAGACGGGTTCTGGTGCTGGGGTAAGGAGGGGTAAACAGCTTGCAGCAATCCTGATCCGGTTCTATGGAGGTCTCGTAGGTACCGATACGTTTCGCTTCATCGGTGATTTCGAGTTTGTCCATGCCGATCAGCGGGCGCAGGATGGGCAGTTCGGCCGCGTCTTCCACCACGGACAGGTTCTCGGGAGTCTGAGAGGCCACTTGGCCCAGGCTGTCTCCGGTCACCAGGCCCCAACATTCCTCTTTTCTGGCCAATTCTTCGGCGATCCGGATCATCATCCGCCGATAGAGCACGACACGGAAGGGCGCCGGCGTGTTCAAGACGATCTCGCGCTGAATCTCGCCAAACGGGATGACATAGAGACGTGAATCATACTGATAGGCGGTGAGGACCTGCACGAGTTCCCGTACTTTGTCTTCCGAGGCCCGGCTGACGAGGGGGCGGCCGGAGAAATGGACGAACAGGGCCCGGCAGCCCCGTTTGATCATGCGATAGGCGGCGACCGGCGAGTCAATCCCCCCCGAGATGAGGCAGGCCACCTTGCCGCTGACTCCCACCGGCATGCCGCCCGGACCCGGGATTTTTTCAATCGAGAAGTAAGCCTCTTTCGTCAGCAGTTCGATATAGACCGTGAGATCGGGGTCCTTGAGGCTGACGGTCTTGCCGGTTCCTGCACAGATGTTGGCCCCTACGGTTCGTTCCACGTCCATCGACGTGAGGACCAGTCGTTTGTCGGCCCGCTTGGCCGTAACCCGAAACGTCGAGAACGATTTCGAGGCAAGTTGGTCGATCAACGCGGCACTCAGGTCGTCCAGGTTCGGCTCCTCGAGATTGAGCGGCACGCCGCGCGCCAGTGAAAAATTGGCGATGCCGCAGACGCGCGCGAGCCGCTCTCGGATCACCGCATCAGCCACGCCGGGCGGCAGCAACACCCGAATGCGGCTGCGCAGGTTTTCCACCCGCTTGACGCCCAGGCCTTTGAGGGCGAGCTGAATGTTCCGGACCAGGCGTTGCTCAAAATAGTCCCGGTTGCGGCCTTTGAGGGCGAGCTCATGGTAGTGGATGATGGCGGTTCTCATGTGGTGGCAGGATGCTGAAAACAGGTCGCTCACTCAAGCGCTTCGAGATAGCGTTCCGCATCCATGGCCGCCATACAGCCCGAGCCGGCGGCGGTCACGGCTTGGCGGTAGTGGGCGTCCTGGACGTCTCCGGCGGCAAATACGCCCGGCACGCTGGTGTGGGTGCCGTGGTGCGTGAGGACATATCCGGCGGCGTCCATTTCAAGCTGACCGGAGAACAGCGCGGTATTCGGCCGATGGCCGATGGCGAGGAACAAACCCGCGGCCGGAAGATCCCAGACCTTCCCCGTCACGATATTCTTAAGCCGCACTCCGGTCACCACATCCGTCCCGAGCACGTCCTCGACGGCGGTATTCCAGAGAAACGAGATGCGTTCATTCTTCATCGCCCGGTCCTGCATGATTTTCGAGGCGCGCAGCTTGTCGCGTCGATGGATGACGGACACCTTCGCCGCGAACTTCGTAAGGAAAATCGCCTCTTCCATGGCGCTGTCTCCACCGCCCACCACCACCAGGTCTTTCCCTTTGAAGAAAAAGCCATCGCAGGTGGCGCAGCTGGAGACCCCATATCCCCACAGCCGCCCTTCATTCGGAAGGCCCAGCGTAATGGGAGAGGCGCCGGTGGCAACGATGAGCGTCTTGGCGTAAACCACCTGCTCACCGTCGACTACGATCCGGAACGGGCGCACCGTCACGTCGACCGCTGTCACTTCCCCAATCTGGAATTCGGCGCCGAACCGCTCCGCCTGCGCCCGCATTTCTTTCATGAGTTCCGGGCCCATGATGCCTTTCGCAAAGCCGGGATAGTTTTCCACCTCGGTCGTCGTGGTGAGTTGTCCGCCCGATTGCCACCCCTCGAGAACGAGGGGTGATAGGTTGGCCCGCGCCGTATAAATGGCGGCGGTCAACCCGGCCGGCCCGGACCCCATGATCACAACCTGACGCATGCATCTACCTTATCATGCAGTACGAGAAGGTTTCATCTTCGAGCCGCGACGCAGGGCGTGTGTTGCCTGAGACAAGGAGTGGAGAGTTTTGTAGAGACGGGCGATGTCTCCCTCGAGCGTGTCGAGGGACGTTCTGCCGTCCACCACGTAATCCGCCAAGCGGCGTTTCTCGGACAGGGGCATCTGGCTGTTGATCCTCCGGAGCGCCTCGGCGCGTGTCAGCCCATTGCGTTTCTTGAGGCGTGCGATTTGGGTGTCCCGGTCCGCCGTCACGACGATGGTGGTGTCCACGCGGCGATCGATGCCGGCTTCGAAGAGGAGCGGGACATCGTAAATGACGACGACTCGAGCGTTGTTTCGTACCGCTTGCCTCGTGAGGCGGGCCTGTTCCCGGGCGACACGCGGGTGAATGATGTGCTCTAAGCGGCGCAGGGTGGCCTTGTCCTTGAAAGCAAGTGCTCCCAATGCCCGGCGGTTCAGTGTGCGATCAGGGTTAAGAACCGTTCGGCCGAATGTACGCACAATGTCTCGCCAGGCCGGTTTGCCTGGTTCGACCACCGCATGCGCCAGTCGGTCGGCATCGATGACCACGGCACCGCACCGCTGAAACATCTTGGCGACCGTGCTCTTGCCGGTCGCGCCGCCGCCGGTGAGGCCCACGAGGATCATAGGTGCGGAGCATACAGGAGGGCGCTGAAAAAGTCGTCGATGGGACGGTGAGTCGCGATTGACTTCTCAGCTCCGGCGCTTGTATGAATTCCTGCATGCGTGGACTCGTCATCATCCTGGTTCTGGCAGCCGCCATGGCCGGAGGCGTTCATGCCGGCCTATCCGACGACAGGGTCGTGCCCGCTCCCAGGACCATCACCGTGGCGCTCGACGGCTCTGGGGACTTTACCTCGATCCAAGAGGCGGTTGATAGCGCAGGGAGGGGGGACACAGTGTTCCTCAAGCCCGGCGCCTATCCGCAGGATCTCACGATTCATAGCAAGAACAACATCAAGCTGGTCGGGGCGGGAGTGGACCAAGTCACCATGTTGGGCCGGGAAGAAGTGGTCGGCGTCCTCCATGTGGGCAAATGGCCCTACGGGGCCACCGACATCGAGATCAGCGGTCTCACGATCAATGAGCATGGCGGGCATGCGCTCGGGATTTTCAACGGCAAAGGGATCACGCTTAAAGGCCTGCGTGTCAACGGCATGCTCTTCGGGCAGCAGGTTGAAGACGTGCGCATTGAGAATTGCGTGATCGGCGGAAGCGAGACCACGGGCGTCCAGTTCGCCGACTCCCAGGCCGTGCTGGTGGGCAATGTCATCCATGACAATGACCATGGCGTCAATGTCGCCGGCAAGTCTCACGTACGGCTCGAGCGGAACGTCATCACGCGGAGTTTGTTTGAGGCCGTCGTGGTGACCGATAAGGCGAAAGCCGTCCTCGTCAGCAACACGCTTGTGAAAAACGGGGGCGGAGCGGCGTTTTTGGGATCTTCTCAGAGTGATGTGTCGGGAAACGTCGTCGGGTTCAATAAAGTCGGGTTTCTCTTTGCCGCCTCTGGGCGGGCCACCACGTCCTTCAATGCCTTTTTCAAAAACAGCGCGGGCAACTATGTGCGGGACGGATCCTCGCCGGCGCCGGCTCCCGATCTGACCTCCGCGTCGGACATCCAGGCCGACCCGCGGTTCGTGGATGCGGAGCGGGACGATTTTCGTTTGAGAGCGGATACCACGCTTCGTAACAAAGGGGCGTTTCCTTATCTCGGCGCCTTGCCTCCTCTGCCTCATACCTCTGCGAATCCTCAGAAAAAGTAGCTCTGTTAACAAGGAGATAGGGGGCTTTACTGGTCGATGGAATGCGTGTGGTATGCTCTCTTAAGGAGACGGTCTTTCTCCGGCTCACTCCGGCTCAAGAAACCCGCTCAACGGACCGAGAAGGACTCAACAAGGAGGTCACCTTGGCTAGTTTTAGAAAGGATCTGGAAAAGGGTTCCGACGAAGGCATGCCTTCTTTGGAAGACATGGAATCCGGCAAGTTGGTCGGCGCTGTTCTCCCCATGTCCGAGCACGCGCAAACCCAAATGCGCAACAGCATTGAAGTGATCGATTACCTGCTGAACCAGGAACGAGTGGTTTGGAGCTAAGTTTCGAGCTCCCTTGTCCTTCCGTCTTTTCCTCGGTCATTCGATTCCTCCTGTCAGATAAAACACCGTCAGCGGTTTCCCGGTCCCTCCAATCCATAGCTTGACACCGTGGAAGGGGCCTTCGTACCCTCGTCTGCAGGTCAGGTGCGTCCCGTTGCGGCTCACAAGGAGAAAAACAAAAATGGCGAGCGACAAATCGGTTCTGGCGAGGTTCCTGCTGGGGATAGTGATGGGAATGGGGGCGATGGCGCCGGTCGCGACGGCCGAAGACCTTCCCAAAGAATCCGTCTTACCTCTGCATGTGGCGAACAAGGCCATCCATGCGGCCATTGAGGCCTGTAAGAAGGATGGCTATCGGGTGAGCGTGTCCGTGGTGGATCGGGCCGGTGCGTTGCGTGCGATGGGCCGGGCCGACGGGGCCGGGCCTCATACCATCGATAGCAGCCGCAAGAAAGCCTATACGGCCGCCAGCGTGCGGCGCCCAACGACGGAGTTGGCGGAGCTCGTCGGCAAGGTGCCCACGCTGCAGGCGTTGCGTGACATGAACGAGCATATGCTGATCCTGGGCGGCGGGTTGCCCATCGATATCGCGGGGGACATCGTCGGAGGCATCGGCGTCGGAGGAGCACCGGGAGCCCATCTTGATGACGCCTGTGCCGAGGCCGGGCTCGACGCCATCGGTGCGGCCCCCAAGGTGCCTGCCCCCAAGTGACTCGACTCCTGAAACCAGTTCTGCTGGGAGGGGCGGCGTTGTTCTGTCTGTCCTGTAACAGCGGCGTACCGGAACCGGCCTCCCTCCACCTTCCCTCTCTGAAATTGCGCCTCACCCTGGTGCGCATCGCCACCGATCCATTTTTGTCCCGACATAACGTGACGATGTCTGTGGAGGGGGCGCAAGGATGTTCGGCCTCTACTGAATTGTTCCCGGATACCGGCTATGCCAGCCGGCGCAATGTGTACGTCACCGCCAACGGCGACGTGTACATTGTGGGCCAATTCGACGCGCGGATCATCGATCCCAAAACATGCCGCATCACGCTGTCCGAATTCCGCCATCTCGACCGCAATGTGTCGTTCCTCGGAAGTTTCGACGAGGATACTCAGCATCATTGGACCTATTTTCCATCCGACGTTCGTCCGGAACGGCCGTTCGAAAAACGGTCCTGAGATGCCGCAATCTCATCTCCGTCTGGTGGAGGTGAACACTCACAATGCGTGGGATCAGACCGCAGGAAATCAGACCGGCAGGAAATCCACAGTATGAAGCAGCCGATTGTGGCCTATCATCAAGACGAGCAAGGTGACTGGGTGGCGGATCTGGCCTGCGGGCATGGGCAGCATGTGCGGCATCAGCCGCCGTTCATGAATCGTCCCTGGGTGCTGAACGCAGCCGGCCGGGAGCAACACAAAGGGACCATGTTGAACTGCAAACGGTGCGACGAAGGGGCTGATTAGACGAAGCGCAGGGCTGCCGGGCCGATGGCGGCGCGCATACCAAGACCGGGTTCTGACCAGGGCTGGAGCTGCGGGCCGTGATAGCGGTAGCCTCCCTGCACCGGATCGGCGGTGAGGAGGAGGGGGGTGTCTAGGTCCAGGATGTCAAAGCCCTTCAAGCCGAGCACCAGGCTGAAGGAGCAGCCCATCGCCATCCTGGTTTCGACCATCCCGCCGATCATGAGCCGCAGCCCTGACCGGAGTGTGAACGCCGCAATGTCAGCCGCTTCGAGTACGCCCGTCTTCATGATCTTGATGTTGATGTAATCCGCTGCTCCTTGTTCGACCACGCGCCGCGCATCCTCCAGGGAACGGACCGATTCGTCGGCTGCGACCGGGATGCCGGTCTGCCGCCGGATGGCCGCCATGCTGTCGAGATCCTCCCGGTCGACCGGCTGTTCCAGCAGCACCAGGTTCCCGCCGAATCGTTGCACGCCGGCGGCGAAGGCAAGGCAGTCCTCGCGTGTAAATCCTTGATTTCCGTCGCCGATGAACGACAGGCCCGGCAGCGTGCGGTGGAGGACTTCGAGCCGGGCAATGTCGAGATCCACCTGTCGCCCGACCTTCATTTTAAACAGGCGAAAACCTTGCGCATACCATCCGCGAGCCAGTCGGATCGTGTCCTCAAGGGTGGTGATGGGGATGGTAATGTCGGTTTCGCGCGGCCGCACATCGGGGGTTTCCCAGAGCTGCCACATCGGCACCTGGCGGGTGCGGCAGTAGGCGTCGAGGAGAGCGGTCTCGATCGCGCAGCGCGCGGCGGGTCGGGCGGGGGCCAGGCGGGCCATTCCCTGCGCCAGCGCGCGATAGTCCAGGACCGATTGGCCGATGATGGACTCGGCCAGCGGCGGGAAGGCCTGCAGGCACGTCGGTCGGTCTTCTCCACCCACCTCCGGAAAGGGCGCCGCTTCTCCGTATCCCTGTGTCCCGTCATGGAGCGTGATCCGCACGAAGACATTTTCTGCGACCACCCGCGCACCGGTCGCCACGACGAACGGATCCCTGATCGGCGCATCGACAGGCCAGACCGTGACTTCCGAGATCCGGTGGGAGGGCATTGCCATACGCTCAGTAGAAGGTATAGACCAACAAGGCGTTGCACTGAAAGCGCGTGTAGACACTGGCCACCTGCGTATAGTCGGCCATCACTTTGACGAGCCAGGGCTTCGAAAGGCGCGTGGTATAGGTCGCATGGGCATCGCCGCCGATGCGCATGACCGAGGCCTGAGTCGCTTCGTCGATATATTGGATCGCCGGACCGGCGGCGAAGCTGAGGTCTTGTTTCTCGTCGATCGTGTAGGTCGCGGCGAGCCGCGGGATCTGGTTGAGAAACACCTGGGGGCTGAAGTAGCCTCCGGCCAGCGGCTCAGTGGCACGAGGCTGAAATCCGCTCTGATTCTCGCC
>CBDIWQ010000323.1:0-4104 GCA_965285965.1 uncultured bacterium
TCGATTCGCCAAAGGAGCGTAGATCTCCAAGGTCTCTTGGGCGATTTCCTGGCGTTTGGCTTCATTCAAATGCTCGAGGGTGCGCATGTTATGCAGGCGATCCGCCAACTTGATGATGACGACGCGGATATCGTCCGCCATCGACAGCACCATCTTGCGGAAATTTTCGGCCTGCTTCTCCTCGGAACTCTTGAAAGTGATTTTTCCAATCTTGGTCACGCCATCGACCAGATGGACCACTTCTTTTCCGAACTCGCGCTCCAGTTCGTCGGCCGTGGCCACGGTATCCTCCAAGGTATCGTGGAGGAGGCCCGCCACGACGGCCGACACATCCGTCTTGAGCGACGTCAGGACGCCTGCTACCGCCACCGGGTGCTTGACGTAAGGCTCCCCTGAGCGCCGCACCTGTCCTTCATGCGCTTTGGCGGAAAATTCGTACGCTTTGCGCACAATCCCCAAGTCGGCGTCCGGCTGGTAACTGCGGAGCCGGCCGAGCAATTGATCGATGTCAGTGACTGTTTCGTAGACCATCGCGTCGTTACTCTCTGAGGGTTGGACGCATATCGCGAATTCTCAGCTGGATCCGATCGTATCCGTTCCAATGGTTCAACTCCGGCGTGAAGGCCACATCAACCGGGGTCTTCAAGGACAAGCCCTGATCTTCCAAGGACCGCATCCCGAACCCGATACTATCAAACGGGAGCGAACGCCCTTGGCGTACCGTCATCTTCAAATGTTTTTCGCCCACCACACGGGCTTGTAGGATCTCCAGCGCCTTCACCGCAAATGTCGGCTCAGGATTCCCGGCGCCGAAGGGATGCAAGGAGCCGATCTCTTGGAGGAGTTTGAGGGTGACCTCATCCAATCGGACTTCCGAGTCAAGATGCAACATCGGCACATGCTGTGTAGCCTCCGCCCACGTGTCAACAAGCCCCGCAAACCGCTCAGCCAACTCTGGAAGCCGATCCTCTTCAATTGTCAAACCAGCTGCGCTGGGGTGTCCCCCAAAGGCCATGAGAAGGTCACGGCAGGCGGTCAATCCTTGAAAGAGGTCAAATCCCGGCACGGTTCGAGCCGATCCCTTGCCAATCCCTTGTTCGTTCAATGCAAGCACGATGGCCGGGCGCTGGAAGCGTTCCATCAGGCGGGCCGCCACAATCCCCACCACGCCGAGGTGCCAATGCCGCGAGGCCAGGACGATGCCGCCCGGCATCTCCCCCCCTTCCAATTGCGCGAGCGCATCTTGCATCGTGTCCGATTCGAGTTGCTGGCGGGTCCGATTGAGCTGCTCTAAGTGTTCGGCCAGCCGTTTGGCCTCAGGTTCGGAGTCTGTGGTCAGCAATTGGACTCCTATCATGGCGTCATCCAGCCGCCCCGCGGCATTTAACCGAGGGCCCAGTCTAAACCCGATCGTATCAGCCGTGCATTCGCGCGTCACGCCGGCGACTTGCTTCAACGCTCTGATCCCGCAACGCGTACCGCGTGAGATGAGCGCCAACCCTTCGCGCACAAACACGCGATTTTCATCCTGTAACGGCACCACATCGGCAATGGTGGAGAGCGCCACCAGATCCAACAAGGAGTCCAAAGGTATGGCCCCAGGCCCGTATTTCGATTGATAAGCAGTCGTCACTTTGTAGGCCAGGCCCCCGGAGCACAAGCCGCGAAACGGATACTGCGCATCCCGCCGGTGCGGATTCATCACGGCCAGAGCCGGCGGCATGTGCTCATCGCTTTGATGATGATCCGTGACGATGACATCCATACCGAGCTGATTCGCCAGAGCGATCTCACGGTGCGACGTCGTTCCGCAATCGCTCGTCACCAGCAACGTCACGCCGTCTGCCGCAAGCCTTCGGACGGCCCCTTCATTCAAGCCGTATCCTTCGCGCAAACGATGGGGCACATAGGCGCGAACATCGGCACCCAGACCGCGGAAGAATGAGACGTATATGCTGGTGGCCGACATACCATCCACATCGTAGTCACCATAGAAACAGACCCGCTCCCGTCTGAGCCTGGCATGGTGAAGCCGATCCACCGCGACCTCCATGTCCGGAATCAGGAACGGATCATGGGCTTGCGTGGAAGACATCCAGGCAGTCGCCTCATCAAGCGTAGTAACGCCGCGGCCGAGCAATAAGGACGCGGTCGCCGACGAAATCGATAAGGCCTGAGCTAGCGCCGCTCGCTTGAGGGGGTCGATGTCGCGAAAGACCCAGAGCTTGGACTTCATGCCTGCCTCATGTGGGCCTCTGCCGCTAGACAATCTAAGTGGTCGGGATTACACAGGAATGAAGCCTGATGGTAAAGGCTCCTCCTTCCTTTGTCAAACGGCGGAGAAGAGAAGGGCGTACTGGAAGGAACGATCAGACCTGAGAGGGTAAGGACGGAAGAAGGAGAAAGGGAATGCGAACCGTGGTTCGCTATTCCCCCCCTTTTTGTACGTAATTCTTTACGAATTCTTCGGCGTTTTTCTCAAGCACGTCGTCAATTTCATCGACGAGTTTATCAATGTCTTCCTTGATCTTTTTTCCGGCCTCGACGACCTTGGGATTAGCCTTGATCTCTTCCTTTGCTTGCGGCTCGCGCTTGACGTCCTGCTTGCGTTCCTGTTTTTCCATCCGAGCACCTCCCATCGTTCTTGGGAAACTCTCGTGGACCAACTCCGCGTGATCCCTGAAGTCACCATACTCCAGCCCATTTGAGGCCGTCAAGGCACGGAGCAAACAGGGACGCCACGGCTGGACCGGCCCCGGCTACTTGACGATCAGCGACACAATCAAGAGCGCGACAATATTAATGACTTTAATCATCGGGTTGATCGCCGGTCCCGCTGTGTCCTTATAGGGGTCGCCGACCGTATCGCCGGTTACTGCGGCCTTATGGGTCTCGCTTCCTTTCTTTCCCTGCTCTTCGATATATTTCTTCGCATTATCCCAAGCACCGCCACCGCTCGTCATGGAAATGGCGACGAACAGGCCCGTCACAATACTGCCAACGAGCACTCCTCCCAAGGCCTGGGGACCAAGGATCACGCCGACCAGAATCGGCGCCACAACCGGAATCAATCCCGGAATCATCATCTTCTGAATCGCCGCCTGAGTGACAATATCCACACAGGTGCCGTACTCGGGCTTGCCCGTCCCTTCCATAATGCCTTTAATGTCTCGGAACTGACGCCGCACTTCCTCCACGACCAGACCGGCCGCTTGCCCGACAGCCTTCATGCACATGGCCCCGAAGATAAAGGGCAACATGCCGCCGAGAAAGAGTCCCACTAATACGGACGGATTGGAGAGATCGAAGGTACTGGCTTGCGTGCCTTTGGCCACTTCACGGGCGAACTCGGCAAACAAGACGACGGCGGCTAAGCCGGCCGATCCGATGGCATAACCCTTCGTCACCGCCTTTGTGGTGTTGCCCACGGCATCCAGGGGGTCCGTGATGTCCCGCACTTCTTTCCCCAAATGCGCCATTTCAGCGATGCCACCGGCATTGTCTGTAATCGGGCCAAACGCATCGATCGCCACCACGATGCCCGCCATCGAGAGCATAGACACGGCCGCCACCGCGACACCGTACAATCCTCCTGATTCCGCTCCTCCACAGATCCAGTAGCTGCACAAGATCGCGGCACCAATCACCACGACGGGCCAGGCGGTCGCCTGCATGCCGACGGCAAGGCCCGCAATGATGTTGGTGGCATGGCCTGTTTCACTCGCCTTGGCAATTTCCTGGACCGGCGCATAGCTTTTTGAAGTGTAGTAGTCGGTAATGAAAACCAGTGCGAGCGTGACCGCCAGTCCAATCAAGGCGGCCAAGTAATAGCTCAACCCGCTCACACCGCCGACGCCGCCCATAATGCTGGATGTGACGGGATAGAAGGCGACTGCGGCAATGCCACCGGCTACAAAGAGACCTTTATAGAGAGCCGCCATGATGCCGCCGCCCGGACTTACTTTGACGAACACAATACCGATGATGGTCGCGAAGATGGTTACGCCGCCCAGCGCAAGCGGATAGAGAATGGGCGCCGTGGCTCCCTTGAACAGCGTGAAGGCCAGCACCATGGCCGCTACCGTCGTGACTGCGTAGGTCTCG
>CBDIWQ010000324.1:0-5326 GCA_965285965.1 uncultured bacterium
AGGCGGTGCTCGTCTTCCAGTCGGTGCGAGAACTGCTCATCAACGCGGCGAAGCATGCGGTGTCCAAGCAGGCGTCCATCATCGCGGAGGAGCGAGGAGGCTGTCTCAGGATCGTCGTGGAAGATCGGGGCGTCGGCTTCGACCTGCTCGCGATGGCGACTCAACAGCCGTCGCCCATATCCTCCAAGTTCGGCATTTTCAGCATTCGTGAACGCATGAACGCCTTGGGCGGCCGCTTGGACTTGCATTCCGTACCGGGAGAGGGCACCAGAGCCACATTGATTCTTCCCCTCTCACCCAGGCCCCCGGAGGCGACGGATGTGTCAGGATCGACGGTGCTGCTCTCCGACCCACCTGCGCATCCTCAGAGTCATAAGAGCCCCCCTCATGGTCCCTGCCGCGTCCTTATTGCTGATGACCATGCCATGGTACGGCAAGGATTACGCTCCGTGCTCGAAGGGTTTTCGGATATCGACGTAATTGGGGAGGCGTCCAACGGACAGGAAGCGGTGGACCTCACGGAGCAATTCAAACCCGCGGCGGTCGTGATGGACATCAACATGCCGTTCATGAACGGGATCGAAGCCACCGCCAAGATCAAAACCAGGCATCCCGATATCGTGGTCATCGGCATGTCCGTTAATGCCTCTGTGGATAATCACGATGCGATGCGCACGGCCGGCGCCTCCGTCTTGTTGACCAAAGAGGCGGCCGTGGACCAGCTCCATGGAGCGATCCGAACGGCCGTCAAAGGCATGGGGCGCTTGGAACAAATCCTATGATCGGTCTCCGCTAAGGGTGATCCAAAGCCGTGCCAGCTCCTGTCCTCACACAAGCGATACAGGCGGCTCGGTTGTGATGCGGAGACGCCTGTAAAACCCGGTCGCCATGTAGTCGCTTCCCTTTTCCTGCCCCTTTTTCGGTCCGCTGCGCTATCATGACGCGGTCACCGGCGTTCTACCGTCGCGAGCTTCGACCTATGTGCCTCGTTTCGTGTGATCGATCTGGTTCATGAAGGACGATCGGCCCGTCGTCCCCGCCACCGTCTCGCTTCCTGAAATCACCCTCAAGGCGGTCGTCCTCTCGGTGATCCTCGCAGCCGTCCTGGCCGCCGCCAATGCTTACCTGGGATTGTTTGCCGGCATGACCGTGTCGGCTTCCATTCCAGCCGCCGTCGCCTCTATGGCCATTCTCCGCTTGTTCCGGCGGTCCAACATCCTCGAGAACAATATCGTGCAAACCGCCGCTTCGTCCGGAGAGGCGCTGGCAGCGGGGGTGATCTTTACGATTCCGGCGCTGCTGCTGGTCGGCTATTGGTCCGACTTCGACTACTGGCAGACGACGGTCATCGCGGCGGTCGGAGGACTCCTCGGCGTGCTCTTCACGATCCCGTTGCGGCGGGCCCTCATCGTCACCGCCCGCTTACAGTTTCCCGAGGGCGTGGCGACGGCGGAAGTCTTGAAGGTCGGAGCGGCCGATCGACTGGAGGGCGGCCGGACAACCGGGACGGGGGATTTCCGGGCGCTCTTCTCAGCCGCGCTCCTCGGCGGGGCGGTGAAGTTCGGCGAGAGCGGCATGCGGTTGTGGGCGGAATCGCTGGAAGGGGCCGCGCAGGTCGGACGCACGCTGCTCTACGCGGGCCTCAATCTGTCGCCCGCGCTGCTCGCCGTGGGTTTCATCATCGGACTGCACACGGCGGTGGTTGTGTTTCTCGGCGGCATAATGGGCTGGGTGATCCTGATGCCGGCCTACGGGCTCCTGTACGGGCTGCCGCCCGATCGGACCGGCCTGGCGGCGGCGACGGCGATCTGGAGCGAGCATATTCGCTACGTCGGCATCGGCGCGATGCTGACCGGCGGATTGTACACGCTGACGAAATTGCGCGAGCCGGTGTGGAAGAGTCTGCAGACGCTTCGCGAGAGTTACCGGGCCGCCGGCTCGTCCGGATCCGCGGCGGTCGCCAGGACGGAGCGTGATGCACCGCTGTTGTGGATCGTCGTGCCTTTTGCCCTGGCCCTGGTTCCGATGGCCTGGATCTATGCCGGGGTGGTGACCAGTCCTCTGATCGGCCTGTTCATGACGGCGGTGATGGCGCTCGGGGCGTTTCTCTTTTCCGCGGTTGCGGCCTACATGGCGGGGCTGGTCGGAAGTTCCAGCAATCCGGTGTCGGGCGTGACCATCGCCACGATTATGAGTGCCGCGCTGTTGCTCGTGCTGTTCATGGGCGCCGGGCATCCGGCTGGTCCGGCGGCCGCCCTGGTGATCGGGGCGGTCGTCTGTTGTGCCGCCGCCATGGGCGGAGACAATCTGCAAGATCTCAAAACCGGTCATCTGGTCGGGGCGACGCCGTGGAAACAGCAGGTCATGCAGGTGGTCGGGGTGCTGACCGGCGCCGTGGTTCTCGCGCCGGTCCTGTCGCTGCTTCAGGCCAAGTACGGGATCGGCGACCCTACCAGCGGTCATCCTCATCCGCTGAGTGCGCCGCAGGCGACGCTGATGGCGAGCCTCACCCGCACCGTCTTCGGCGCCGGGCTGCCCTGGGATCTCGTGGGATTCGGCGCGGCGATCGGGCTCGCGGTGATCCTGCTGGATCGGCGGCTCGAAGCGCGCGGACGCGTCTTCCGCCTGCCGGTGCTCGCGGTGGCGCTCGGCATCTATTTGCCGCTGAAACTTTCGGCCGCGATTTGTCTGGGAGGCGTCATTGCGGTCCTTGCCGGACGCGGGACCGCGGAGGGGGATGCCCCGTCCCGGCGGGGACTCCTCTTTGCGGCGGGGTTGATTACCGGTGAAGCCTTGATGGGCATCCTGCTCGCCATTCCCATTGCGCTGGCCGCGCTATGGCCCGGACTCAGTTCCGACCCGTTTACCGTCTTTGACTCGCCTCCGTTCGGCGGCTGGCCCGGTCTCATCGTTGTGGCAATGGTGGGACTGGCCCTCTATCGGCTGGCGGTCGACCGGAGTGGGAACAAGCGCTGATCCCTGCGTTCGGATCCGGAAGCCGCGCGGGCTGTCATGCAGGCAGCACAACTTGTCCTCTGCACCCGCGAAGGACATCGCCTAACATCACTCACTTGCGAGCGCCCGCCCTGGGCCCGTGCCTTGCAGTCTTGCCGAAGTGTTGAGGTTCGATCAGCAGGACGCGTCGAACAACACCCTGAACAACACCCTGATAGACAAGGAGGTCACGATGAAAGTCGTCGGAACGACAACCGGCACACCAGCCGCGGGATACCGGACGGTGAGCGATATTGTGTCCACGCACAGCCTTACGTTCCGCGAGACGGATAATGCCATGGATCTGGCCATCGAGTTGGTTTCGTCCCATATCCCAGGGGCGCCTGTCGTGGGGGACGCGTACGAGTACCTCGGGTTCATTAACGAAGGGGACCTGATCCGGGCGATCGATGCCGGCATTGATTTAAAAAATAGCACCGCCCGCGAGATCATGAATGTCGCGTTCATCGGGGTGGAGGAAGGCGCCTCCCTGTCCTGTGTGAATCAGATGTTTGAACAAGGGTTGCACATTCTTCCTATCGTGCAGAACGGTCGAGTGTTACGCTGCATCACGCGTCACGATATCTTGCGGGCCAGGCTGGGTCTCGGTCCGACAGTCGACCAATAAGAGCGACGGCGGGCGGCGGTGCCGTGACCAATGGGCCGGCGCCGGGGACTCACCGATGAACAGCGTGATTTATTCCTGTTCCGACGCGGTGGGGCGTGTCCTCTTCCCCCTTCTGCCGATGATCCAGACCGCCGCACATGCGGCGCCGGTCAGGAGGGCGACCGTTTGAAAGAAGCTATGCGGATCCCATTTCACCGCGCCTAAGAACCAGACATTAATGCCGGTTGCGAGATCCCATCCGGTATGCACCACGATGCCGGGAAGGACCGAACGATACCGTTCGACCATCCAGGCGCAGAGCAAACCCATGCCGAACGCGAGCGGATTGATTTCGCCATGCGCCAGCATGAAACATGCCGCGGTGAGCCCCATGGCAGCCGCGGGGTTCATGCCGGTGCGCAGCCCGCCATAGAGGATTCCCCGATATCCCGTTTCCTCGATCAGCCCTGCAAGACTTGCGGCGACCAGTAACTTCACAAAGTACAGGGCGGCGGAGGCAGAGAGTCCCTTCGAACGATCGATGTCCATGTGAAAGGCGGCCGCCACGCTGTCCGGAGGTGCGACCATCCCTGCGACGGCGACCAGGAACACCATGCCGAAGAGCCATCCAAGGGCAGACAGAATGCCCTGTCCGGCATTCTCGATAGCGAATCCGATCGTACGGAGGGGTTGGCCGATATACCGGAAAAACAACCAGACCCACACCGGCCCGACTGATTGAAACGTCAGCCACGCGGCCAAGTCCGGGAGCGCTCCGGCCCGGACCGTCAGCAGGGAAGAGGCGGCTTTATAGGCCAGGTCCTGGACGAGAAAAAAGAGCACGGCTTGTGAGACGGTCCAACGTTGCACCGGGAAGACGCGCTGGCCGGATGCGCCTTTGGCGGCGCAGACGTAATAGATCCCCGCTGCCGCCAGCGCCACGAGCGTGTTGGAGAACTCCACGAAAAACGACGGGTGTCCCTGATGCATGCGCGGCTCGCCCTCAGTCTCCGTCTAAAAACCGGCGCAGCGCCGTATTGACCTGTGCCGGCGCTTCGGCCTGAACCCAATGGCCCGCTTCGGCAATACGGAGTTCCTGGTACGGCCCCGAGACGTATCGCTCCACCTGCCGGACCGTCTCGGGAAGGATCGCGACATCTTGCTCGCCATAAATGAAGAGCGTGGGCACGGCAATCCATCGTTCAGGTAGGCGATGCGACTGACTGAGCGCGAACAGGTTCGCCCGGTAGTAATTGATGGCCGCCGTCACGGCGCCCTCCTGCGACCAAGCCTGGTGAAGGACGTCGAGATCCTGGTCGGTGAATGTCGCGGGCCTGACCGCCGTTTCGCGCAGCATGCGTTCCAGCAGGGCGTTCTTCCCAGCGCGGAGGAGCCGTTCGGGGAGCCAGGGCAGTTGGAAGGCCAACACGTACCAGCTGCGAAACAGTTGCTGGAAGGTCAGGTTGTCCCTCCAGAGGGCCAAGGGCGGTACCTGTAAGGCGGCCAGTTTCCGGACCTGCCGGGGCGCCTGTTGAGCGACCGACCAGGCGATGGCGGCTCCCCAATCATGGCCGACGAGCACCGCTTCCTCGGCTCCGAAATAGCGGATGAGGCCGAGGACATCGGCCACCAGCCGCTCGAGGCGATAGTCCTTCTAGCCCCGCAGATCGGGCGCCACGACGCAGTACTGCTCACCCAACGACGCCAGTTGGTGTCGCCAGGCAT